>NZ_JASSVN010000001.1:0-463646 GCF_030540945.1 Marinobacter sp. SS8-8
CGTGTGCGCAGTCTTCTGTCCACGGCGCGGAAACAGAACCTGGGTGCCTCCGAGGTATTGACGCAGCTGTTTACCGGGCGTGAGCCGGCTTTTATGTCGGCACCGGAACGGGGCTAACAGGGCTTTTTACGGGGAGGCAGCTGAATAGTTACAGTTTACCTACTTCTGAACCCACCGGTACTTGCTGGCAACAGCATGAGGATAAAAAGGCATGAACAGAGAATCTTTATCGGAAAGCCAGCACCTCGGACCCCGGGAAAAGCCCGCGGGGAAAGCGGGTGTTATTCACCTCAATCTTTTTCGGCAGGCGTTGAAATCTCTTCAGTTCGGTTCGCTGTCGCTGACATGGCCAAATGGAGAGACCACGCGCCATGAAGGAAAACAGGGCGGTGCGCATGCGGAAATGACATTACTGCAGTGGGATGTCATTGATCACCTTATCACCCGTGGTGATGTGGGATTCGGAGAAGACTACATGGCAGGCAAATGGTCGACACCCGACTTGCTTGCCCTGATGCGCCTTGCCACAGTGAACATCGTCGTTTTTGACCGGGCCCTGCACACCAGCGTGTGGCTCAGGTTATGGCACTGGTGCAAGCATCGGCTGTTTTCCAATACAGTGAAACGCAGCCGTGAAAATGTCCGTGAACACTATGATTTAGGCAATGACTTTTATCAGCTCTGGCTGGACAGGAGCATGACGTACTCCTGCGCCCTGTTTGGTGGCGACGCGTCCCTTTCGCTTTACGAGGCCCAGAAAGCGAAGTATGAACGGATCCTTCAGCGATTGGCCCCGGAACCGGGAAGCCACATCCTGGAAATAGGCTGCGGCTGGGGCGGTTTTATGGAAATGGCCGCCAAGCACGGGTGCCGTGTGACCGGGGCGACCCTGTCAAGCGAACAGGCAGACTACGCCCGCCAGCGACTGGCCTCCGCCGGATTGGAAGAAAATACCGAAGTTCGTTTGCAGGACTACCGGGAACTGTCGGGACCCTTTGATTACGTGGTATCAATCGGCATGTTTGAACACGTTGGCGAGTCGTATTGGCCTACTTACATGAAGGATGTGCACGACTATCTGAGACCTGGCGGCAAGGCACTGATACAGACCATCACCATTGCCGAGGAGCGATTTGAGCGGTATCGCTCCGGTAACGACTTTTTGCGGGAACATATTTTCCCCGGTGGCATGCTGCCCTCCAGAGAGCGCTTTGAAGCTGTTGCCGCCGATAACCGCCTGGTGGTGAACGATGTGTTCGAGTTCGGGCGGGATTATGCCATTACGCTGGAAAAATGGCTGGCGAACGTCGACGAACAGATACCGGCGATACGGGCGTTGGGGTACAGCGAAATGTTCGTGCGCAAGTGGCGGTTCTACCTGGCCAGCTGTGCCGGCATGTTCCGCGCAGGAGGTATCAACGTGATGCAGGTGGCGTTATCACGAACATAACGAACCTTGTTGACTGCACACACCCGAAATATCCGTGAATGGAAATGCGGCCCTGGTATCGGCTTTCTTCAGGTGCTGACTCTTATCAGGGCAATCAACGGCAACCGAAGATCATCTTGATAAGGTCACCCGGCATTCAACCAGAGCCTGGCTGGCAAACATTATTGCAACCTGGACATCGGCTTCAGGGCGCCGTTATGCTCGGAAGGAATAAGTGAGGATGAATATATGGTGATTTTCAGATTCTTCCAGATCAGCGTTGCGCTGTGGGCGTTTGCAACCTGGTGGTTGCTGGTACGACTGCATCTGCTGCGCCCCGCCGAACACCCCGCGCGGCGCCTGAGCCGGGTGCTCGAACGCCTGGGCACGACCTTTGTCAAGCTCGGCCAGGGCGTAGGCCTGCGCCGGGACCTGCTGCCGGATGAGTACGTCGCGGCCCTGGAGAGCCTGCAGGATCACGTTGCACCCTTTCCGGGCCATATCGCCGTCGCCGAGATCACCCGCGCGTTGGGTGCCCCACCCGGCGAGTTGTTCGCCACCTTCGATGAGACGCCGCTGGCTGCGGCCTCCATTGCCCAGGTGCACGGCGCTCGCCTCAAGGATGGCACCGAGGTAGTGGTCAAGGTCCGCCGACCGGATATCCGCCGTCAGGTGACGCAGGATATACGCCTGCTGCGCCTGACGATCCGCGGCCTGTCACGGATGCTGCCGTTTCTGAGCCGCTACCAGCTACTGGACGTTATCGACGAGGCTGAACAGGATTTGCGGAGGGAAATGGACTTCCGCGAAGAGGCGCGCTCCATGCAGCGCTTCGGCGACGCTTTCCGGGACTCGCCGACAATATACATACCCCTGGTGTTCACAGATCTGTCGACTGACTCGGTACTGGTTCAGGCGCGCAGCGGAGGACAGCGCGTGGACAGCGCCAGTCTCGGCGAACAAGGGCCTGCGCTGGCCCAGGCACTGGTTTCAGCCTATCTGCACCAGTTCTTCGTGCTGGGTCTGTTTCACGGCGACCCCCATCCCGGCAACCTGTTCATCATGGAGGACGGCCGCATCTGCTTTCACGATTTCGGCCTGGTGGGTTACCTGGACCCCGAGTCACGCCGTAACCTGGCGTCCTTCGCGCAGGCCTTCATCCACCAGGATGCTGACTGGCTGCTGGATGCCTACCTGGATATGGGAGTACTGGCCGGGGATATCGATCTCAGGGTCTATCGCGCTGGCCTGGGCAGAGTGCTGGAGGATTATGCCCGCCTGCCGCTGAAGGACTGGTCGTTCGCCGTGGCCTTCATGCGCATCGCACGCCTGGGCCACGGCCGCGACGTGCGCTTCCCGCGCAACCAGATGGTCCTGATGCGCACCCTGTTCCTGATGGAGACAACGGTGCGCAGCCTGGACCCCGGATTCAACCTGCTCGACGGGCTCGCGGGCCAGGCCGAATCCATCGCCAGGACTGCGTTCGAGGAACGCGCGGCCACTGGCAAGGCGCGCCTCACCCACGAAGCCGGCATTGCCCTGCAAGACCTGCCCGACACGCTGGGCAAGTGGCTGCGCCAGGCGCGACAGCAGGGCCTGGAAGTCCAGATACGGCACCGGGGACTCCAGGACCTGGAACAACACCTGGACCGCAGCAGCAATCGCGTGAGCCTGGCGCTGCTGGCGCTGGGCCTGTACATCGCGGGCGCGCTGCTGGCCACGCTGGAATCCGGGTTTCAGCTGGCTGGCATGCCGCTGCCGTCCCTCATCGCATTGGGGCTCGCTTTCTGGGTGACACTGCGCCTGCTGGTTGGCATCTCCCGTTCCGGCCGCCTGTAGCCGGCTGACAGCCCCGGCCACATCTCCCACAGCGGAATGAAAATCCGGACTGCGAGCGCCAGACCTCTCATCAGTTGGTGTGCGGTTGCCCCCATTGCCATTGCGTGACTTCCGGCATATCCACGCCATACTCGGTGATGTAATGCTGGTGCTCGATCAGCCGGTCGCGCAACCACTGCTTGAGATAGGCCGCCCGTGACCCCAGGTGCGGAACCCGATCAATGACATCCGCCACCAGATGGAAACGGTCCATGTCGTTGCGCACCACCATGTCGAACGGCGTGGTGGTGGTGCCTTCCTCCTTGTAGCCTCGCACGTGAAGGTTCTTGTGATTGGTGCGCCGGTAGGTCAGGCGGTGGATCAGCCAGGGGTAACCGTGATAGGCGAAGATGATCGGTTTATCGGTCGTGAACAGGGTGTCGAAGTCCCTGTGTGACAGCCCGTTCGGGTGCTCCGCCTGGTCCTGCAGGGTCATGAGATCCACCACGTTGATCACGCGCACCCGGAGCTCGGGCAGGTGGCGGCGCAAAATATCCACCGCCGCCAGGACCTCCAGGGTCGGCACGTCGCCGGCACAGGCCATCACCACATCCGGCTCGCAGCCCTGGTCGTTACCGGCCCACTCCCAGATGCCGATGCCTGCGCTGCAGTGCTTGATGGCGGCATCCATACCAAGCCACTGGGGCTGAGGCTGCTTGCCGGCCACGATCACATTAACGAGATTGCGCGAGCGCAGGCAGCAGTCGGTCACGCACAGCAGGGTGTTGGCATCAGGCGGCAGATAGACACGGATAACGTCGGCCTTCTTGTTCACCACGTGATCGATAAAGCCGGGGTCCTGGTGCGAGAAACCGTTGTGGTCCTGGCGCCAGACATGCGAAGTCAGCAGATAATTGAGCGAGGCGATGGGGCGGCGCCAGGGGATCTCCTTACTGGTAACCTTGAGCCATTTGGCATGCTGGTTGAACATCGAGTCGATGATGTGGATAAATGCCTCATAGCAGGAAAACAGCCCGTGCCTGCCGGTCAGCAGATACCCTTCCAGCCAGCCCTGGCAGGTGTGCTCGGAGAGGATCTCCATGACCCGGCCGTCCGGCGCCAGGTGATCGTCTTCCGGCAGGGTCTCGGCCATCCAGGCACGGTCGGTCACCTCGAACAGCGAACCAAGGCGGTTGGAGTTGGTCTCGTCCGGACCCATAACGCGGAAGTTCCGCGTCTCCGTGTTCAGTTGCATGACATCGCGCAGGTAGCCGCCCATGATCCGGGTCGATTCCGCCTGTTCCGTGCCGGGGCTGGCCACCGCAACGGCATATTCGCGGAAGCCGGGCAGTTGCAGGTCCCTGAGCAGCAGTCCGCCGTTGGCATGGGGGTTGGCGCCCATGCGCCGGTCGCCGCTTGGTGCCAGTGCCGCCAGCTCCGGTTGCAGGGCGCCGTTTGCGTCGAACAGCTCCTCGGGACGATAGCTCTTCATCCAGTCCTCAAGTAGTTTGAGGTGCTCCGGCTTGCCCACCAGCTCGGCGAAAGGCACCTGATGCGAACGCCAATACCCTTCCGTTTTCCGGCCATCGACTTCCTTCGGTCCGGTCCAGCCCTTGGGCGTACGGAGGATGATCATCGGCCAGCGCGGGCGCTGGACCGCACCCTTGGCCCGGGCTTCGTTCTGGATGGCCCGGATCTCGCCGATCACCGTGCCCAAGGTCGCCGCCATACGCTGGTGCATCTGTGCGGGCTCGTCGCCCTCGACGAAATAAGGCCGGTAGCCGTAGCCGATGAACAGGCTCTCCAGCTCCTCGCGGGGAATGCGCGCCAGCACGCTGGGATTGGCTATCTTGTAGCCGTTCAGGTGCAGGATTGGCAGTACCGCGCCGTCCTGCGCGGGGTTGAGAAATTTATTTGAATGCCAGGCGGTGGCAAGTGGTCCGGTCTCGGCCTCGCCGTCACCCACCACGCAGGCGGCGATGAGATCCGGGTTATCGAACACCGCACCATAGGCATGGGACAGGGAGTAACCGAGCTCGCCGCCTTCGTGGATGGAGCCCGGAGTTTCTGGCGCCACGTGGCTAGGCACGCCGCCGGGAAACGAGAACTGCCTGAACAGCCGCTGCATGCCGGCGGCGTTCTGCGGAATATTCGGATAGGCCTCACTGTAGCTGCCTTCCAGCCAGGTGTTGGCAACCAGGCCCGGCCCGCCGTGCCCGGGGCCTGTGATGTAAATGACGCTCAGATCCAGCGCTCTGATCATCCGGTTCAGGTGCACGTAAATGAAGTTGAGCCCGGGCGTGGTACCCCAGTGTCCCAATAAGCGTGCCTTGACGTGCGCCAGGGTCAGCGGCTCGGTAAGCAGTGGGTTGTCACGCAGGTAGATCTGCCCCACCGAGAGGTAGTTGGTCGCACGCCAGTAGGCATCCATCCGGCGGAGTTCGTCCGCCGCCAGCGGACACGTCTCGACACCGGCTTGTTCGGTTTGTATGGATTGTTTCAAGATCAGGTCCTCCACGAGAATAAGGGATGGAAGTGCTTCAGGTCACAGCCCTATGCGGGCAGGCTCAGCTTTTGTTGCGGCCGGATGATTTGCACACCAGCCCAGACTTCCCAGACCAGGAAAACCGCCAGTGCGACACGCTCGGCCAGGCCCGGCGCGATATCCAGCTGAATGGCAATCACGAACACTGTCAGCGCCGTCGCCGCGATCGCCGACAGCGCCAGCGAGACGGCACGCCGGCGGCGCCAGACGCGCTGACGGCGAAAGGCCGCCGAAAACACGAACAGCGCGGCGAGTTCCAGTGCAAACGCCGTGCTGGCAGCCGCCCGGTGTAACTGCCCGGACACACTTGGCGCCTGACCAGGTGCCTCGACGGGAAACAACGCCACCAGCAGAATACCAACCGAGGCCAGGCCCAACAGCGTTACTGCCCAGGTTCGCCACCGCCCCGGACGCAGCGCGCCACGCAGGCCCAGGGCCAGCGCCAGATTGCCCCCGCCGTGAGCAAACCCGCCGACCATGAACAGCCAGCCGAACGGCTGGTTAGCCAGGTCGCTGACATAATCGTCCGTCCAGCCGACCCCGCTGCCGGTCAGGTGCAGGGCAATAATTGACGTCCCGAACACTGCAACTCCCGCCAGCCCCAGAAGCGCAAGCCGGCGCACCGGCCATGAAAACGTGTATTCCCTCGCCATATTCGATTCCATCTTTCCTGAGCGTCTACCCCCTACCCGAACGCCCCGCCCTCACCGCTGCCACAGGATGTGAGCAGCTTCCAGAGGAGCCGCCACGCCATCGTGATACGGTATAAGCCGCGCCGTATAGTCCGTCGCCGGGCGGGCCGTGGGCACACCTGCGCGATAGGTGTAACGGCTTTTCCCGTTCGCCGGTTGCCCTACGCGCAGCATTTCCACCCGTTCGGGTACGCCACCGTCGGTGCCATCGGCATACAGCTCAACCCGAACAGCCTTCGGATCAAGGTCATCGAGGTACACCTGAACCTCAAAGGCGTGTTGCTCGCCCTCAGGCTCGACCTTCACGTCGCCGAAGCGTATCGCGGCCCATTTTTGGTCGAGCGCGCGGCGCCATTCCACCAACTCCACGCCGATTACGCCTTTGCCAGCCGCACGCTCAGTGTAGGCAGCGGCGGCCGGAAGGTAGTGTTGCTCGGTGTATTCACGCACCGTACGATTGGTGGAAAAGCGCGGCGTCAACCGCGCCATGCTCTCGCGCATCCGGTTCACCCAGGCGGCAGGAATACCCTGTTCATCACGAGTATAGAACTCGGGGATCACTTCGCGTTCGAGCAGGTCGTAAAGCGCATTGGCTTCAGCCACATCCCGGGCCGGATCGTCGCCATGTTCCTGGCCGTCCCCCAGTGCCCACCCCACATCGGGCGTGTAGGCTTCGGCCCACCAGCCGTCCAGTTCCGACAGATTGATACCACCATTGACAAGTACCTTCATCCCACTGGTGCCACTGGCCTCCCAGGGCCGGCGAGGCGTATTGAGCCAGACGTCCACACCCTGCACCAGGTGCTCCGCCAAGTGCATGTCATAGTCGCTGAGGAAGATCACCCGGGAGCGTACCTCGGGCCGCCGGATGAAATGCATCCACTGCTGGATCAGGGCCTGGCCTTCCCGGTCCTGCGGATGGGCCTTGCCGGCCATAATGAGCTGCACCGGGCGTTCGGGGTCAGTCAGCAGGCGCAACAGGCGCTCCGGATCATGCAGCAGCAGGTTCGGCCTCTTATAGGTGGCGAAGCGACGGGCGAAGCCCAGCGTCAGTACGCCGGGATCAAACAGCTGTTTCGCAGCATCAGCGGCCTCGGGCGCCTCGCCGGAGGCGGCCAGCTCCCGGGATAATCGATCACGGACATATTCAACCACGGCCCTGCTGCCGGCCTGGCGAAATTGCCACAGACTGGCATCTGAGAGGGCGCGAATGTGCTGCTCATGGGCTTCCGTCGTCCCCAGCCAGCGATCCTTGCCACAAGCCCGGGTCCAAAGGTCATCCGCCGCCGCCGAATCCCAGGTCGGCATATGAACGCCGTTAGTCACGTGTGCGACTGGCACCTCATCCACCGGCCAGCGTGGAAACAGCGGCGCAAACAGGTGCCGGCTCACCTTGCCATGCAGGTGGCTCACGCCATTCACCGCTCCGCTGCCACGGATCGCCAGATACGCCATATTGAAATCCTCGGCCGGATCGTCCGGATTCCGGCGACCCAGCGCCAGCAAATCCTGGAGCGTAATACCGAGCTGGTTGCTTGCGTATCCACCCAGACAGTGTTCGATGAGGCCCGGTGCGAAACGGTCGAAGCCGGCGGCCACCGCCGTGTGGGTGGTGAAAAGATTACCCGCGCGCGTGGCGGCCAGTGCGACATCAAAGGGCTGCCCGGTCTGCTGCATGAAACTGCGCGCGCGCTCCAGCACGGCGAGTGCCGCATGCCCTTCGTTCAGATGACAGACTTCCGGTTCGATGCCGAGCGCGGCGAGCAGCCGCCAGCCGCCGACTCCGAGAATCACTTCCTGCATCAGGCGCTGATGTGGCGCCCCGCCATACAGTTCACTGGTTATTCCGCGGTACGGCGGGTAGTTCGCCGCATCATTACTGTCCAGGAGATAAAGCTTCACCCGGCCGACCTGAACCTGCCAGGCACGCAACCAGATCGCGTGCACGGGCAGGTCGAGCTGTATCCGCAACCACTCCCCGTCGGGACGGCGCAACGGCGTAATCGGCAACTGGCCCGGATCGTTAAACGGGTAGAGGGCCTGTTGCGCGCCGTCCCGGTCGATCAGTTGGCGAAAATAACCTTGTTGATAAAGCAGCCCCACGCCGATCACCGGAACGCCCAGATCGCTGGCGGCCTTGAGCTGATCACCGGCCACATTGCCCAGCCCGCCGGAGTAAATGGGCAACGCCTCACCCAGCATGAACTCCATGCTGAAATAGGCAACACAGGTCAAAGACGAGTGCGGATAGGTTTGCTGAAACCACGCCGGCGCCTGAGAAGCATCTCGCCGGCTTTGCACCAGATCCTCGGTTTTTTTGCGGAAAACGGGATCGGCCAGAACACCCTCGAGCTTCTCCCGCGAGACCGTCTGCAGGACAACCCAAGGGTTCTTGGTCAACTCCCAGAGGTCGGGGTCCAGCTGTCGCCACACCCGGTCGGTGGCATGATTCCACGACGAACGCATATCAAGGGCCATCTCGGCCAGAACATCGAATCCCTCGACATCCGTATGCAACAGGCCGTATAGCGGCTGGCTGACAGGGGTTTCATTATTCATTGGGTCTCCTTCCTTTTTAGGCCGGGGCCTGCGCCCGCCGGAGTCAGCTGTGCTCCGGGGGATTAAACCGTGGGTGCGTGGCCTTCATCAGGACCACCACGCCGGCGACCGCCGACAGCAGCGAGCCCGCAATCACACTGAGACGGGCGCTGCGAAACGCCTCCGGATCGGGGAAGGCGAGGCCGGCGATGAACAGGCTCATGGTGAAGCCGATGCCGGCGACCATGGCCACGCCGGCGAGCTGACCCCAGCTCACCGACTCTGGAAGTCTTGCCACCCCTAGCCGCACCGAAAGCCAGGTGAAGCCAAAGATACCCAGCGGTTTCCCGACGAACAGCCCTAGCAAGATCCCCAGCGACGTCGGAGAGGCCAGCGTGGCTGCACTCGCCAGCGTCAGCACAATGCCGGAGTTGAAGAACGCGAAGATGGGTACCACGCCGAGCGCCACCCACGGCTGAAGCGCCTGTTCCGCATCTTTCAGCGGCGAGAAAGAGCGGCCGCCCTGCCTGGCCCGCATGGGAATCGCCAGGCCTATGGCCACCCCGGCCAGCGTCGCATGAACACCGGACTTGAGCACGGCGACCCAGAGAAACACACCCACGACGACGTAAGCCCCGGTACGGGTGACCTTGAAGACATTGAGCGCCACCAGGGCCGCAATCCCCAGGGCCGCCAGCACCAGCGATGTTGTGGCGAGCTGCTCGGTATAGAACAACGCGATGATGACGATTGCCCCCAGGTCATCGAAGATCGCCACCGCTGTCAGGAACACCTTGAGCGAGACCGGCACACGTGGGCCAAGCAGCACGAGCACGGTCAACGCCAGCACCGCGTCGGTAGCGGCGGGAATCGCCCAGCCGCGCATGGCCTCCGGATCGCCGGCGTTGAACACTGTATAGATCAGCGCCGGGACAGCCATGCCGCCGAGGGCGGCGAAACCGGGTGTGGCAATCGCCTTGGGTGTCGCCAGTTGTCCTTCCAGCACCTCGCGTTTCAGCTCCAGGGCAATGAGCAGGAAAAAAAACACCATCAGCCCATCATTGATCCAGAGGATGATGGGCTTGTCGATGGCAAACTCACCGACGCGCAAGGACACCGGTAAATGGTGGATAATGTCATACCAGGCTTGCGCGGGCGAATTGTCGATCAGCAGCGCAAGCAGCATTGCTGCGAGCGTCGTCAGGCCTGCGATGAGCTGCAGGCGCGACAGAGCCCCGGAGCTCACCCCGGATTCCCCTCAAAACTTGTCATAGTTGCAGCACTTTCAGTACTTGCCGAGGCGGAGCCGGACCGGAACGTGCGGATGCCCTCCAGCCGCGTGCGCTTGAGCAGCAGGGCATTCACCGCCACCAGTGCCGAGCTGCCGGACATGGCGATCGCCGCCACCGTGGGACTCAGCACCAGTGGATAGAATACGCCCGCCGCCGCCGGGAAGGCGACAACATTGTAGGCCACGGCCCAGAACAGGTTCTGGTGCATCTTGCGCAGGGTGGCGCGCGACAGCTCAATGGCCCCGAGCACGTCGTAGGGATCGCTCTTCATCAACACCACATCGGCACTTTCCATGGCCACGTCGGTGCCGGCGCCGATGGCAAAACCCACCTCCGCCTGGGTCAGTGCCGGGGCGTCATTGACGCCGTCGCCCACCATGCCAACCTTCTTGCCCTGAGCCTGGAGTTCCTTGATTTTGTCCGCCTTTTGCCCCGGCAGTACATCGGCGATCACCGTGCCGATGCCCAACTCCCCGGCGATGCGCTCGGCGGTGGCCTGGTTGTCGCCGGTGAGCATGGCCACCTCCACGCCGCGTTCCCGCATCTTCCTGACCATCGCCGCAGCGGTGGGTCTCGGCGCATCGGCAATGGCAATGAGGCCGACCAGTTTCCCATCCCGGGCGACATGCACCGCGGTTTGCCCCGCACTCTGAAGACGAGCCGCCTCGTCCTTCAGGCTCGCCATATCGACCGTTTCTTCGTCCATCAGCCGGCGGTTGCCGAGCAGGACGGTCTTGCCGCCAACCTCGGCCCGGGCACCCTTGCCCTCGATGTTGGTGAAGCCGGTCAGCGGTTCGAGTTGCAATCCTTCGGCCCGCCTCTGAATGGCCTGGGCCAGGGGGTGGTCCGAACCCTGCTCCACGGTTCCAGCCAGAGCGAGGAGCGCCTCCTCGGTGCTGTCCGCCGCCACGACGACTTCGACCACCTGGGGCTCGCCCAGGGTCAGGGTGCCGGTCTTGTCGAACACCACGATATCCAGCCGGGTGGCATCCTCAAGTGCCGAGGCGTTCTTGAACAGAATGCCGTTCTTGGCGCCCAGGCCGGTGCCTACCATCACCGCCATGGGCGTGGCAAGACCCAGGGCGTCCGGGCAGGCGATGACGAACACAGTGATGGTCAGGGTCACGGCGAATAGCAGCGTCTGGCCGAGCAACCAGAACCAGACGGCGAAGGTGAGCAGGCCAACTACAATGGCGATCACCACCAACCACTGGGAGGCCTTGTCCGCCAGCAGCTGTGCCGGCGCCTTGGAATTCTGCGCCTCCTGCACCAGCTTGACAATCTGCGCCAGGGCCGTATCGGAACCCACCTTGGTGGCGCGATACCTGAAGCTGCCACTCTTGTTGATGGTGGCACCGATCACCGTATCGCCAGGTTTCTTCTCCACTGGCATGGACTCGCCGGTGAGCATGGACTCATCCACCTGGGACTCGCCCTCCAGTACCTCGCCGTCCACCGGGATCTTGTTGCCGGGGCGGATCACGACGATGTCGTCCTTCAATACCTCGGCCGTGGGAATCTCCTGTTCCTGGCCATCACGCAGCACCGTCGCCTTGGGTGGTGCCAGGTCCATCAACGACCGGATGGCGTCCGAGGCCCCGGCGCGGGCGCGCATCTCCAGCCAGTGGCCAAGCAGGATGAACACCAGCAGCACCGCCACCGCCTCGAAAAATTGCACACCCGGGAAAAAGAGCGTGGAACCGATGCTGAACAGGTAGCCGGTGCCCACCGACAGCACCACCAGCACCGCCATGTTGAGCACGCCATTTTTCAGCGCGCGCCAGGCGGCAACAAAGAATGGCCAGCTTGGCCAGAGCACCGCGATGCTTGCGAGAATTAACAGCCAGAGGTCAAGCCGCAGCCCGAAGGGCGGCGCCGGCGGGTCGAACAGCCCGCCCATGGGGGAATAAATAAAAATCGGTATGGTGAAGATCAGGCAAACCCAGAAACGGTTGCGCATGTCGCGCACCATCGCCTGCATGCCCATGCCTCCGCCGTGACCCATCTCTTCGGCCATCTCGTCCTTGGCGCCGGTATGCTGGCCGTGTTCAGCAGGGTGGGCCCCATTGTCGTGGGCGGCGGCAGCATGGGAGGTATGGGCATGGCCACGCACCGCCTTATCCCCCGCCTCACCCGACTGGTCCCGCCGGTCGCATATATGCCTGGGTAACTGTTCTCCGGAACAGTGATAGCCGCACTCGTGTATCCGGGCCTTGATGGCCTCAAGATCGACCTTGACCTCATCGTAAGTGACCGTCGCGCTGCCGGCCACATAGTTGACCTCGGCTTTCTTGACGCCAGGCAACCTCAACAACTGCTTCTCCACGCCCTGGGCACTCAGTGCCGATAACAGACCGCCGACTTCCAGTGTGCTGGTCTTCATGGTTTGCCTCCTGCGGCATATTTGTGGGGGATCCTGTAACTTTGCAACATGTGCCTGTAAGCAGCCCGTTCGAAGGCCATTGCGTCCTTCAGGTGCAACTGACTCATGCGGCCACGGATATCGCCGAGCGAGTCAATGCCGCGTGCGGACAGCAAGGCGGTCAAGCCGTCGATGAGAGTCCGCATATGTTCGGGGCCGTGGCGCAGCAAGGCGGCGGTGGTCATGACCACGTCCGCACCGGCCAGCAGATATTTGAACACATCTTCCGCCGACTCCACCCCGGTGCTGGCAGCCAGGGCCGCCGGAATACGTCCATGGAGCACGGCAACCCACAACAGTGGCAGCCGCATCTCCGCCGGCGTGCTGAGCTCAAGATCCAGCGACAGCCGTAGCGTCGCGACATCGATGTCGGGTGGGTAGATCCGGTTGAACAGTACCAATGCGTCCGCACCGGCCTCGGCGAGCGCCCGGGCCATCGCCCCCGGCGCACTGAAGCAGGGGCCGATCTTGACCGCAACCGGGATCGTAACCGCCCCCTTCACCGCCGCCAGGATGTCGAGATGGCGCTGCTCGACGTCGCGACCTGCCATCGCCAGATCGGTCGGGACAAAGTAGATATTGAGCTCTATCGCATCGGCGCCGGCGTCCTGCAGCCCGCGCGCATAGTCGACCCAGCCGGACTGCGAGACACAGTTCAGACTGGCAATCACCGGGATGCCGAGCGCCTCCTTGGCTCGGCGCACCATGTCGAGATAACGCTCCGGCCCAAAGCCGCAGCCACCGTGGCCCGGAAAAAAGCTCAGTGCCTCGGCGCATCCGTCCGCCGTCCCTTCGGTGCGATGTTCAAACTCATCCCGCTCCGCGAGAATCTGCTCCTCGAAGATCGACGGCAGCACGACGGCGCCGGCACCGGCATTTTCAAGCCGGCAGAGCTGGTCGAGATCGCCATTCAGCGGTGATGCCGAAGCGACCAGCGGATTGCGCAGGCGCAGCCCCATGTAATGGGTCGTCAAGTCCATAGGCCATTCTCCATCTTTGGGTTATCCCTGTTCCAGAATGCAAGTATTCACGACCGTTGTGTCACCGTTATGTCACCCTTGTGTCACACCGGGCTCGTCGATGACCGGATGGAAACACTGGCTACCGCGACTGGCCAGTTCCTCGTACTGCCGATATTTCTCGGTCACGACCTGCTGTGCCTTGGCCAGCAGCGCCTCGGCCGCGTCCGGATCCGTATGGGCAAGCGCCCGGTAGCGCAATTCGTTGTAGGCGTACGCCTTGAACGGGATTGTCGGTCGTGGTGAGTCGAGCCGGAATGGCCGTTCGCCAATGGTGTGCATGGCCGGGTTGAAACGGAACAGCGGCCAGTAGCCGCTCGCGGTCGCCAGATCCTGCTGCTGCATACCGTGGCGCAGATCAAAGCCGTGCGCGATGCAGTGGCTGTACGCGATGATCAACGACGGGCCAGGCCAGGCCTCGGCCTCGCGGAAGGCAAGTAGCGTGTGCTGAGGATTGGCGCCCATCGCCACCTGCGCGACATAGACGTCGCCGTAGGCGATTGCCTGTAATGCCAGATCCTTGCGGGCCACGCGCTTGCCGCCGGCGGCAAACTTGGCGACCGCGCCGAGCGGCGTCGCCTTGGACGCCTGGCCGCCGGTATTGGAGTAAACCTCGGTGTCCAGCACCAGCACGTTGACGTCGCGACCACTCGCCAGCACCTGATCGAGTCCGCCGAAACCGATATCATAAGCCCAGCCGTCGCCGCCAACGATCCAGACACTGCGGCGCAGAAGATGGTCGACAACCGATGACAGGTCGGCGGCGGTTTCGTCATCCAGAGTGGCAAGCGTGCGCTTCAGCTCTTCGATACGGCTGCGCTGGGCGCGGAGCTCGGATTCGCGCAGTTGCGGCGCATCGAGGATCGAACGGGCGAGTTCCTCACCCACTTTCGGCGCCAACCGGCGCAACAACGTTCTCGCCAGCTCGAGGTGCTGATCGGCGGCAAGACGGAATCCCAGCCCGAACTCGGCGTTGTCTTCAAACAGGGAGTTCGACCAGGCCGGCCCCCGTCCGCCCTCGTCCCTGGTCCAGGGCGTGACCGGCAGGTTGCCACCGTAGATCGACGAACAGCCGGTGGCATTGGCGATCTGCAGGCGGTCGCCGAAGAGTTGCGACAGGAGTTTGAGGTAGGGTGTCTCGCCGCAGCCGCCGCAGGCGCCGGAGAACTCGAACAGCGGCTGCAGAAACTGAACACCACGGACGTTGGCGAAATCGATGCGCGCGCGGTCATTCACCGGCAGCGCCTCAAAGAAGGCGATGCTTTCGCGCGAGCTTTCGAGGATCGGCGCCTTGGGCCCAAGGTTGATTGCCTTCACCCCGGGGTTGAGCGGGCTGTGCGCCGGGCAGACCTCGACACAGATACCGCAGCCCGTGCAGTCTTCGACGTAGACCTCCAGCGAGAAGCGGACATCGGGATTGCCGCGTGAATTGACCGGTGCCGACTTGAAGTCAGCCGGCGCACCGTCCAGCTCGCTCTGGCCATAGTACTTCGACCGGATCACGCTGTGCGGGCAGGCAAAGCCGCACTGGCCGCACTGAATGCACAAGTCCGGCTCCCACACCGCCACATCATCGGAAATGTTGCGCTTCTCGAACGCCGCGGTGCCGGACGGGAAGGTGCCGTCGGCGGGCAACTGACCGACGCGGAGCTCGTCGCCCAGGCCGAGCATCATCATGGCGGTGACTTCATGCACGAATGGCGGCGCCCGGTCCGGCACGACCGGTGGCCGGTCGAACAGACTGGTCGCCGCGCCCGGAACGGCCACTTCGAACAACTGCGCCAGCGTCTGGTCCACGGCCGCGAAATTCTTTCGCACCACGTCGGCGCCCTTGACGCCATAGCTTTTCTCGATCGACTGCTTGATCCGTTGTATCGCCTCGTCACGGGGCAGCACCCCTGAGATGGCGAAAAAACAGGTTTGCAGCACGGTGTTGATACGCCCGCCCAGACCGGCATCGCGCGCGACTTTCGAGGCGTCGATCACATAAAAGCGCAGCTTCCTGTCCAGAATCTGCCGTTGCAGTGATCGCGGCAGGCTGTTCCATACCGAGTCCGGTCCATGGGGTGTGTTGAGCAGGAAGGTTCCGCCTTCGGCGGCCAGCCGCAGCACATCGATGCGATCAAGAAAACCTGCCTGGTGGCAGGCGATGAAGTTGGCCGATTCGATCAGGTACGGAGCGCGGATCGGCTGTTTTCCAAAACGCAAGTGTGAGACAGTCTGTGCGCCCGATTTGTGCGAATCGTAAACGAAATACCCCTGGGCGTAGCGCCCAGGCTCCGCGGCGAGGATTTTCACGCTGTTTTTGTTGGCACCGACTGTGCCGTCGGCACCCAGGCCATAGAAGAGCGCGCGTACCACGTCGTCGCGCTCAAGCGAGAATGCGGCGTCTACCGGCAGGCTGGTGTGAGCAACATCGTCCTCAATGCCGACCGTGAAGCCGTTCTTCGGTTCAGGCAGCTTCAGCTCGTCAAACACGGCCTTGACCTGGGCCGGGTTGAAGTTCTTTGAACCCAGGCCGTAGCGCCCGCCGATCACCCGCGGCAGGACTGCGCGCGTGCCGTCGGTGACCGCCCGGGCCAGGGCCGCGACCACATCAAGATAGAGTGGCTCGCCGGGCGCCCCCGGCTCCTTGCTCCTGTCCAGCACCGCGATGGCACGGCAGGTCTCGGGCAAGGCTGCGAGGAAGTGCCCGACCGCGAACGGACGGTAGAGCCGCACCTGCAGCACGCCCACCCTCTCCCCGGCACGCCCCAGGAAATCAGAGGTCTCGCGCGCGGTTTCCGCCGCCGACCCCATCAGTACTATGACCCGCTCGGCGTCGGGTGCCCCCTCATACTCGAACAGGCGGTAGGCTCGGCCGGTGAGCGCAGCAAAGCGATCCATACTGGCCTGCACGATCTCCGGCACTCGCGCATAGTAGGGATTACAGGCCTCGCGCGCCTGGAAAAAGGTGTCGGGATTATGGGACGTGCCACGCACCACCGGATGTTCCGGCGTCAGGGCGCGCGCCCGGTGTGCGCGCACAAGGTCTTCGCGGATCATTGCCCGGATGTGCTCATCAGACACCAGACTCAGGTTGTTCACTTCGTGCGAGGTCCGGAAGCCGTCAAAGAAATGCAGGAAGGGAACCCGCGCCTCGAGCGTTGCCGCCTGCGTAACCAGCGCCATGTCGTGGGCCTCCTGCACCGAGCCGGAGGACAGCAGCGCAAAACCGGTCCCGCGGGCGGCCATGACATCGGAATGGTCACCAAAGATCGACAGCGCGGAGGTCGCCAGTGCGCGGGCCGCCACATGAAATACGGTCGGGGTCAGCTCGCCCGCGATCTTGTACATGTTCGGCAGCATCAGCATCAGCCCCTGGGAGGCCGTGAAGGTGGTCGTCATGGCACCCGACTGCAGCGCGCCGTGAACAGCGCCGGCGGCACCGCCCTCGCTCTGCATTTCCTGCACCACAGGAACGCTGCCCCAAAGGTTGGTCATCCCCCGGGCCGCCCACTCGTCCGCCAGCTCCGCCATGGACGAGGCAGGGGTGATGGGATAAATCGCACACACTTCGTTAGTGCGATAGGCAACGCGGGCAACCGCGCTGTTGCCGTCCAGGGTCTCGGTCCGGAGTCTGTCGGTTTCGTGGTTCATTACTTGTCATCCTCCCGGACCGGTTCGGGAATTATGCTGATCGCGTGGGTTGGGCAGGTCTCGTAGCACACCTCACAGCCAGTGCACCGATCATAAAGAAAGCGATAGCGCCGGCCCGGCCCCAGCTTCTCGATCGCCTGCTCAGGGCAGGCAGCGTAACACTGATCGCACTCGAAACAGTTGCCGCAGGAAAGGCATCGTTGTGCCTCATAGCGAGCCTCGGTGCTGCCCAGCCCTGACAGTACCTCGGTGAAATTGCCGGCACGGGCCTCGACTGGTAGCACCTGCTGCGCCTTCGGTTCGGCGTCGCTGTAGATTGGCAGGTTCAGCATGTCGAACGTGGCGAGCCGGTGTTTCTCGGGGGGCTGAAAGCTGCCCCCGTGCAGCCAGGCATCAATGTGCCGTGCCGCTTTCTTGCCGTGCCCGACCGCGGCCGTCACACTCCGTTCGCCCGGCACCAGGTCGCCGCCGGCGAAAATTCCGGGGTGAGCGGTCATCATGTTTTCCGCAACCACGACCGTGCCGTCGGGCTGGAATTCGACCCCCGGGATCTTGCGGAGGAAGCCACTATCGCTCTGTTGCCCAAGGGCCAGCACGACCGCGTCTGCTTCGAGCGTCTCAAACTGGCCGGTCGGTTGCGGCCGCCCGTCCGGATCCAGCTCCATGCGCTCAACGCGCAGCGATGGCCCGGCGATTTCCTTGATGCTGGTGAGCCATTGAATCCTGACGCCCTCCTCAAGCGCCTCGTCCGCCTCAAAAGCATGGGCAGGCATGTGCGCCCGGTCGCGGTGGTAGACAATTACTGCCTCCTCGGCACCCAGGCGCTTCGCTGTGCGCGCGGCGTCCATCGCCGTGTTGCCGCCGCCATAAACCACCACTCGCCGGCCGAGCTGCAACTGCCCGCCGGCACCAACCTCACGCAGGAGTGTGACGGCATCGAGCACACGGGCAGCATCGCGCGCCGGAATGTCAACATGTTTCGAGGCATGCGCACCGATGGCGACGAACGCCGCATCGAAGCCACCCGACGTCTGCTCCGCAAGCAGGTCCTCAACCTTGTGACCGAGGACAATCTTGACGCCCATCGCCACAATCCGCCGCACCTCCTGCATGAGCACCTCGCGCGGCAGCCTATAGGCGGGAATGCCGAAGTGCAGCATGCCGCCGGGCTGCGAACCGGCGTCGCGGATCTCCACGGCATGCCCCAGCCGCGCGAGGTGATAGGCGGCCGAGAGTCCACTCGGTCCCGCGCCAACCACCAGAACGCACTTGCCCGAGGCCGGCGCCTCGACTGGCAGTTGCCAGCCTTCCTGTGTGGCAAGGTCGCCCAGAAACCGCTCAACGGCGTGAATGGAGACCGCGCTGTCGAGTGCGCCGCGGTTGCATCGGGTTTCGCACGGGTGATAGCAGACCCGCCCGTGGATCGCCGGAAAGGGGTTGTCCCGGGTAAGAGTGAGCCAGGCTTCACGGTAGCGGCCCGAGCGCACCTGCTCGAGCCAACCCTGGATGTTCTCGCCAGCCGGGCAGGCCTGGTTGCAGGGCGGCAGGAGGTCCTCGTAGACGGGCCGCCGCGTACGTGTCGGCCCGGTGCCCCGCTCGGCAAGAAGGTCTATGAGCGGTGTCACGTCGGCGGGAGGCTCAATCATTTTGCCTCCCGCCGGGCGTTGAAGCGGCGATAAAGCCAGTTGTAGATCGGGCAGAACACCAGCCCCGCATAGGCGCCGTATAGAAAACTCTCAACCAAGCCTAGCAGGAATCCCCACCAGGTCAGCCACTTGAATGCCGGCAGTACCTGCTCAAGGAATGTGTGCATGTGCACGCTTTGGGGTGTCACCAGTCCGTAGATAACGCAGACGATGAAGGTGACCGCTGTGAAAAGCCCCAGCGCCCAGGCAACCAGTCTTGTATTAAGCATGCTCTACCCCCCGTCAATGCTGATGGCCCGAAGGCCTGTCCCGGTCGCTGTCCGGCTTGTCCGGTTTGTCCGGCGCGCCATGTCCGCCGTGCCCGCCCCCGCCGTGGCCACCATGCCCTCCGTGCCCGAACATATGCATGGCCACGAACAGGATGCCAATAACCACCCAGAACCAGTTTTCCGCCAACCATTCCATATAAACCCTCCTCAATCTGCAAGTGCACCCGGCTACCATTGTGTGATCTCCGGTGCGGGCACGCATCACCATCAGTATAAGCAAACCACAGTCACCTGAGTTCAACCTGAATTATTGGAGCGAACCGGATCGGGCCTTGATCTCAGCCAAGTCCGGAATGGGAAACTTTCTGCCGGACAAGCAAAAAAGGCAGACCAGTAACTAACTGATCTGCCTTTCTCTAAGATGGTAGCGGGGGCTGGATTCGAACCAACGACCTTCGGGTTATGAGCCCGACGAGCTACCAGACTGCTCCACCCCGCATCAAACTTTTCATCATTCTGGTCTTCAGAGCCCGCCTGTTGGTCGGGCTCATAAGCCGAAGGTCGATGACTCCCTTCGGCTTCCTCGGGATTGGGAGCCCGACGAGCCACCAGACTGCTCCACCCCGCATCAAAACTGGCTGTTTACCGGGTTAGCCCAGATCAACGTGCGCGTATACTAAGGATTCGATCTGGCGTTGTCAACCGATATCTTCAAAAAGATCAGTGCGGTATTGGAGTTCTCCCGATTCCGTCGGCACGCTGTGCTGGCAGAGACCCACGTCGTCAATAACCTCCTGAACCGGTCGGAAGGAACGACGGTGTTCGGGGGTTGCGCCGAGGCGGCGCAGTGCTTCCAGGTGGGCCGGGGTTGGGTAGCCCTTGTGCTGTGCCAGGCCGAAGCCGGGAAATCGGGTTTCCAGCGCTTCCATCTCGCGGTCACGGGTTACCTTGGCAATGATGGAGGCAGCGCTGATTGCCTCTACGCGGCTATCGCCCTTGATCACGGGCTCCGAGGGCCAGTGCC
This sequence comes from Marinobacter sp. SS8-8, assembly GCF_030540945.1. NCBI lineage: Bacteria > Pseudomonadati > Pseudomonadota > Gammaproteobacteria > Pseudomonadales > Marinobacteraceae > Marinobacter > Marinobacter sp. SS8-8. The sequence continues at coordinate 20,334 of NZ_JASSVN010000001.1, forward strand.
ACTGGGGGCAGCGATTGCCGTCTACCAGCACGTACTCCGGCGCAATAACGAGGCCGGAAACGGCCCGCTCCATCGCCAGCATGGTGGCCTGGTAGATGTTCAACCTATCAATCTCACGGGCCTCACACCGGCCGACGCCCCAGGCTTGAGCATGCTTGAGGATTTCCTCGTAGAGGGCATTTCGGCGCTTTTCAGTGAGTTTCTTGGAGTCGGCCAGGCCAGCAATGGGCCGTTCCGGGTCCAGAATTACGGCAGCAGTGACGACTGCGCCGATCAGCGGGCCTCGACCTACTTCGTCTACACCGGCCAGGAGCGAGCCGGTGTAGCGACATACAAATGGCGGCAAGGGTGCCTTGGGCATCAGCTTGCCCCTCTTTCCACCAGTTCCGAGATGGCCTGGGCAGCTTTCTCGTCTGCACCCCGCTTCAGGGTGTGGTGCAATTTAGTGAACGCTTCCTTGAGCCGGGCCCGTTCTTCGCTGTTCTCCAGGCTCCGGAGCACAGCGGCACCAAGGCTTTCGGCAGTAGCGTCGCCCTGGAGCAGCTCAGGCACCAATTGGCGCCTGGCCAGCAGGTTGGGCAGCGCCACGTAGGGCACCTTGACCAGCCTGGAGAGCAAAGCGTAGCTGAGTCCGCTCAGGCGGTAACCCACTACCATGGGCTTTTTCAACAGCATGGCTTCCAGGGTAGCGGTGCCGGAAGCGAGCAGAACCACATCGGAAGCGGCCATCACATCCCGGGAGCGACCCCGGACAATGGTGACCGGCAGTTTCACATCCAGCGCATCCACCAGGTCCCGGACCTGCTTCTCGCGATCCCGGTTCACACAGGGAATCACCAGCTGAAGATCCGGACACTTTTCCTGAATCCAGCGGGAAGCCTCCAGAAACAGGGTGCCAAGGCGCTCCACCTCCCCTGCCCGACTGCCGGGCAGAACCGCCAGAACCGGCGCATTCGCTTCAAGACCAAGGGACCCCCTCAACTTCAGGGTATCCGGCTCCATGGGAATGCGATCAGCCAGGGGATGGCCCACGAAAGCGACCGGAACCTGGTGCTCTTCGTAGAACCGGGCTTCGAAGGGAAACAGGGTGAGCATGAGATTAACGGATTTGGCGATCTTTAAGATCCGCTTCTGGCGCCAGGCCCACACCGAGGGACTCACATAATGCACGGAGAGTATGCCCGCTTCCCGGCAGCGTCGTTCGATGGCCAGGGTGAAATCCGGGGAATCAATGCCGATGACCACATCCGGTGGAGTGGTAAAAAAATAATCGAGCAACCGAGTGCGGATGCTGAACAGCTCGCGGATTCTGCCCAGCACTTCCACCAGGCCCATCACCGACAGGCGCTCCATTGGCACCAGGGAATGGAAGCCTTCGGCGACCATTTCCTCACCGCCGATCCCCACAAAACGGGCATTGGGGTAACGATACCGGAGAGAACGGACCAGGCCGGCACCGAGAATGTCTCCCGACGCCTCACCGGCAATAATTCCGAAGGTGATACTACGCTCACTGATGATCGCGCTTGAAGGATGGTCCGTCACCGACTGGCTCCCGCCGGGTTAGCGGATGATGCCGCGGTCTGCTCCACGCAGGGAGTCTATGAGAGGCCGCACTTCGGCCACATCGGAATAGGCTTTTTCCAGCTCTGCCACGGCCTGCTCGGTAGTCAGGCCCTGGCGGTAAATAATCTTGTAGGCCCGGCGCAGCACCAGCAACACTTCCTTGCTGAACCCGCGGCGTTTCAGGCCTTCGAAGTTCATGCCATGGGGCCGGGCGGACTGGCCGCTGGCCATCACGTATGCGGGCATGTCTTTCAGTACGATACTGCCGCCCGCAGCCATGCTGTGAATGCCAATGTGGCAGAACTGGTGCACCATGGTGCCACCACCCAGAATCGCATAATCGCCTATTGATACATGGCCCGCAAGGGTCGCGCAATTAGCCAGGATGGTGTTGTCACCCACGACGCAGTCGTGGGCCACATGCACATAAGCCATCAGCAGGTTGCCGCTGCCAATCCGGGTTTCGCCACGGTCCTGGACGGTGCCCCGGTGGATGGTACAGTTCTCGCGGATGACATTGTTGTCACCGATCACCAGAGTTGTAGGCTCGCCCGCGTACTTCTTGTCCTGGCACTCTTCGCCAATGCTCGAAAACTGGAAAATACGGTTGTTGCGACCGATAACGGCAGGGCCCTTGACCACCACATGGGAAAGGATCTCGGTACCGTCTCCGATTTCCACGTCCGGGCCAATGTAGCTCCAGGGGCCAACAGTAACGTTATCCCCGAGCCTGGCTGACGGATCTACAATCGCCTGCGGATGGACACCCGACCAGTCATTTGTCGCCATCAAACTTCTCTCTCAGCGGTCAGAATCTCGGCCACGCACACGACTTCACCGTTGACCAGCGCGCGACACTCGAATTTGTAGATACCCCGTTTACCGGAGATGAGTTCCGACTCCATACAGAGTTGGTCTCCCGGCAAAACGGGGCGTTTCCAGCGCGCCTTGCTGGACCCAGCCAAGTATTGTACCACGCCATCAGAGGGTTTCCGGCCCACGGTCACAAAACCGAGAATGCCTGAAAGCTGGGCCATGGCTTCAATGATCAGAACACCCGGCATGATCGGGTTGTTCGGGAAATGGCCCTGGAAAAACTCCTCGTTAAACGAAAGATTCTTGTAGCCCTTGATCGACTTTCCCTTTTCGACCTCCGTTACCCGATCAACCAGCAAAAACGGGTATCGGTGCGGCAGGTATTCCAGTATTTCTTTGGTGTTCATCATGTTGATTGGCCTCGGCCCTCTGATTTTTTTTCCAGTTCTTTTACCCGTCGCGCCAAGGCATCAAGCTGGCGAAAACGTACAGCGTTCTTGCGCCACTGACGGTTGCTGTCCGCGCTGGTTCCGGAAGAGTACACGCCCGGCTCCCGGATATCACCGGTCACCAGTGTCATGCCCGTCAGGTGAACCTGATCACCAATCTCAAGGTGGCCCGCCACTCCGGACGCGCCGCCAAACACACAATGCCTGCCAATTCGGGTACTACCGGCAATCCCCACCATAGCGGCCATGGCGCTGTGATCACCAATGCAGACGTTGTGGGCAATCTGAATCAGGTTGTCGAGTTTCACACCATTACCAATGACGGTGTCGTCGAGGGCACCCCGGTCAATGGTGGTGTTGGCACCCACCTCCACGTCATCGCCGAGAACAACACGGCCGAGTTGCGCAATTCGATGCCACACGCCCTTTTCATTGGCGAAACCAAAACCGTCGGAGCCGATAACGGCACCACTGAGGATGTGGCAGCGCCTTCCAATCAGCACATCATGGGCCAGAGTCACCCTAGGCCGTATCACCGTCTGCGCCCCGATTGTGGTTCGGGCGCCAATAACCGAGCCGGCGCCAACAACCACTTTCCCACCAATCTCGACGCCGGCCTCCACAACGACATTGGGGCCGATACAGACATCGTCAGCGAGGGTGACGGACGGATCTACAACAGCGGTCGGATGAATGCCAGGCGAAGCAATCGGAGCGGGGTCAAACCAATGACTCAGACGAGCGTATCCGAGGTAGGGGTTGTCCAGTAACAGGACGTTGGTCGGAGCATCCGCTGCCGAGGCCGGCGAAGCAATAACGGCCGAAGCTCGTGTATCCGTCAGGTATTTTCCGTAACACGGATTTGCCAGAAAGCTGATCTGGCCAGGCCCGGCTGCCTGCAATGTTGCCAAACTCGAAACCCGCACATCAGGATCGCCCCGCAGCTCTGCACCCAGGGCGCTGGCAATCTCCCCCAGGCAGTAAGACCTATCTGTCATTGCGTGCTCCCAAGCAACTTTCAGGGCACCCGGGTGCCCGCCACGGATTAACGATTCAGTTTTTCCAGAAGCTGAGATGTCAGGTTCATTTCCGGCTTCACATAAATGACCGCTTCGCTCGGCAGAATCAGGTCGAGCTCATTTTCCTCAAGAAGTTCTTTGACCGCCGCGTCCACTTCCGGGCGAGCCCCTTCCAGGAACGCCTGCTTGCGCTGATTGACAGCGGTATCAAGCCGCTGCTTGAGGAAGTTGAATTCTTTCACTTTTTCCTGGAACTCACCGGCAAGCTGGTTACGTTCGGTCTCGTTCATCATGGCACCGTCTTTTTCGAGGCGATCCTTGAGCTGGTGCGCCTCTTCCTGTGCCTCGCGGACCTTGGCTTCATCGGCGGCAAAATCCTTCTGGAGCGATTCGCTGAAGGCCTTGGCATCATTTGAGGAGAACATTGCCTGCCTCAGATCGACCACACCGATGCGGCTTTCCGCCATGGCCGGGAATGAAAATGCCATAATCACGGCAGTGAATATCAACATGAATCGGGACATTGGTTTTCTCCTGGTTTTCGTTCGACAGTTATTATTCATGCGTCAGAAGGTCTGCCCCAGTGAGAACTGGAAGACCTGAGTATAATCCTCCGGCTGGGCATTGATCGGTTGCGCCAGGCTGAAGGCCAGCGGGCCGACAGCAGTGATCCATTGAAAACCAATACCGGCTGACATCCTGAGCTCTCCCAGTGAAGGGCCAAAGCCGCGATCAGTATCAAACACCTGGCCGGCATCAAAGAACAATGACGTTCTCATGGAGCGGGAGTCGGTGGCAAAGGGTGTCGGGAAAATAAGCTCAACACTACCTTCAGTTAGCAGGTTGCCACCAAAAGGATCGGGGCGTGTCGTGTCGTTGACGTTATTCGTCGCCCTCAGGCCGAGGGAATTTATCCGATACCCGCGAACAGAACCGTAGCCCCCTGTATAGAAATTCTCATAAAAGGGCATCCTGGTACGATTTCCATAACCATCACCATACCCAAGCTCCAGCCTGGTACGGAATACCCAGCGATTGTTATCCGTTATTGGGTAGTAAAAATCGGTCTTTTGGGACAGTTTGTAGAAGGTCAGGTCACTGCCCGGAACCGCCAGGTCAAGTGAGAGCGACTGGCTGTAGCCATCACTGGGCAACACTCCCCGGTTCAGGGTACTTCTGCGCCAGTTGCCAAATACAAAGAGGTTATTGAATGTGGCCCCCTCTTCATCAATAAACTGGCTGACTTCTTTGGAAGTATAACGACCCTCTTTCAGATTTGACTGAGTAATGCCAGTTCCGAAGTTCAGCCGAGTAATGTTGTCTATGGGGTAGCCAAAGTTGACTCGTCCGCTGTATTCGTCCAGAAGGAAAGCGGATATATATTGATCCTCATAGTTCGTTTGGCGCGCGGACAGACTGAAACCGCGACTCACGCCGTCAACTGTGAAATACGGATCCAGGTAAGAAAAGTTTGCGCTTTTGACATAGTTGCTCACGTTGACACCAAATGAGACTCGTTTGCCGGTACCGAAAAAGTTGTTCTCAGACACATTGGCACCAAGAATGATACCGGTATTCTGGGAAAAACCGACGGAGGCAGAAAGGCTGCCCGTTGCCTGCTCTTCCACCGAGTAATTTACGTCAACCAGGTCGTCGGCGCCCGGAACCGGCACCGTGTCAACGTTCACCGCCTGGAAAAAGCCGAGACGCTCCAGTCTGGTCCTGGAAAACTCGATACGATCCGAAGAAGCCACGCCCCCTTCCATCTGTGTCATTTCCTGGCGGAGAACGTCGTCACGAGTCGATACGTTACCCTCGAAATTGACCCGTCGCACATAGGCTCGCTTGCCTGGTTCAACAAAGAAGGTGACGGCGGCTGTGTTGTCTTCACCCGGCTCGGGAATGGCATTGACGTTGGCGAAGGCGTAGCCCTCCCTGCCGAGCCGGAATGCCAGGGCTTCGGATATGGCTGTCATGCGGGAGCGGGAGAACACATCGCCCTCCGTGACCGGAATCAGCGAGCGCAACTCTTCCTCGTCCACAATGAGCTCTCCGCGCAGGTTTATCTCTGAGATGGTGTACTGGGGCCCCTCGTTCAGAGCGATGGCGATGAAAACCTTCTGCTTGTCCGGCGAGATGGAAACCTGACTGGATTCCACATTGAAATCCAGGTAACCGCGGTCCAGATAGAATGAGCGCAGGGATTCCAGGTCACCGCTGAGCCGCTCTCGCGCATACTTGTCGGAATTGGTGATTGAGTTCCACCAGCTTGTGGTCTGCAACTCAAACAGCTCACGCAACTCATCGTCGCTGAAGTCTTCGTTGCCGATCAGATTGATGTGGCGTATCGCCGCCACAGAGCCTTCATTTATATCCAGGCGAATTGCAACACGATTCTGTGGAAGTTCTTCCGCCGTTGCCTTCACCCGGGCGTTGTAACGCCCCTGGGCGATGTAAGACCGCAGAATCTCCAGCTCAAGACGCTCGAGGGTCGCGCGCCGGAAAACCTGGCCTTCCTGGAGACCGGCACCTGCCAGGGCATCCATCAACATCTCTGTTTCAATGTTCTTGTTGCCTTCGATCTCGATATTGCTGATGGAAGGTCGTTCGCGAACCGTCACGATGAGAACACCACCATCGCGGCTAGCCTCAATGTCCGTAAACAACCCGGTCCGGAACAGTGACCTGATGGCATCGGCCAGCTCGGTCTCGTCAACCCGCTCACCGATGTTCACAGGGAACGCAGAAAAAACGGTACCCGCAGAAACCCTCTGCAGACCCTCTACCTCGATATCCGCAACTGTGAACTGGTCTGCAAGTGCTGGCTTCAAGCCAGACAGGGCCACAGCGAGGCCAACGGCTACACCTAGAAGAGAACGTCTCATTCAAATATTTCGCCTGGTTAATGCGCGTAAGAAGTTCGCAATTCTCACAACCGCATCAGGTCGTTGTAAAGAGCAAACACCATTAATGTGAGAATCATTGCCATACCAATTCGTAATCCGACCGCCTGGGCCTGCTCGGAGAGCGGCTTTCCGCGGAGAACTTCGATGGTGTAGTAGACAATATGACCACCATCAAGCACCGGCACCGGCAGAAGGTTCAGGATGCCGAGACTCACGCTGAGATAGGCGAGAAAACGCACGAAATCTTCAAATCCGGAGCTGACACTGGCTTCAGCAACCCTGGCAATCGTAATTGGCCCGCTGAGGTTGGTGGGCGACAGCAGGCCGGTGATCATTTTCTTTATGGCCACGAGGGTCAGCCGGGTGTCGGCCCAGGTTTCACTGAAAGCAACGGGAACCGCGGCAAACGGACCATAGCTGACTTCGCGCAGCACGTCATCAGGCCAGGAGATGGCTTCAACGCCGGCGCCAATAAAGCCAATTGTTCCACCGCCCTCTTCGCTTTTCGCTTCCGGCGTAACGCGGATTGGGCGTTCCGTGCCATTGCGTTTCACGGTTACCTGTAACGTCTGTTCAGGGGCGTTGCGGATGAACTCGACCAAATCAAACCAGCTACTGACGGGCTCTCCGTTAACGGCAACCACGCGATCCCCGGTTAGCAGGCCGGCCACCTGGGCCCGGCCACCCTCGGAAATCTGGCCCAGCACTGCCGGAACCGCAGGGCGCCAGGGTGTGATGCCAAATTCCGCCAGCGGATTCGGAGTATCGTCGCTCAGGCCCCAGCCAGCAAGCTCTCCGCTGACCGTGCCCCGGGCACCGCCGTCAGACACCTCCATGGAAATCAGGCCCTGCTCACCGGTTCGCTCCAGGATACGCATGTTGACATCCCGCCAGGAGTTGACCCGATGGCCATCCACGGAATGAATTTCCATGCCTTCCTGCAAGCCAACGCGCGCTGCCGCACTCCCATCGGCCACCTGCCCGACAATGGGGGCAACGTAGGTAACTCCGACCACGCTCAGCAGCCAGTAGGCGAAAATCGCAAAAATAAAGTTAGCCAGCGGACCCGCCGCTGCAATGGCAATACGCTGCGACGGCGGCTTGGAAGTAAAGGCCTGGTGTTTCAGTTCCTCGGGTACCGGCCCTTCCCGTTCATCCAGCATTTTGACATAACCGCCAAGTGGAATGGCGGCTATGGCGAATTCGGTGCCGTGCCTGTCGTACCAGGAATACAGCGGCTTTCCGAAACCAACGGAGAAACGGAGCACTTTCACGCCGCAACGGCGGGCAACCCAGAAATGACCGTATTCATGCAGGGTCACAAGGATGCCCAGGGTCAGCGCAAGTGCGAGGACGGATTCAATAATCTGCATAGCGTTCCTGATTGATGGCTTCAGCCTGGCAGCAAACCGCTGCGAGTGTCAGACAGTTAACAGCTTAATCTGTTCCCATGCCCGGGCCCGTGCTTCGGTGTCCTTGGCGAAGATAACCTCAAAACTGTCAGCTGGTTCAACCGCGGTAGCAACCAGCGTGCGCTCTATAATAACGGGGATATCGGCAAAACAAAGGTTACCTTCAAGAAACGCGGCAACCGCCACTTCATTTGCTGCGTTCAATACCGCCGGAGCTGTGCCTCCGGCCTCGAAGGCTTCCGCAGCCAGGCGAAGGCAGGGGAAGCGAACCAGGTCCGGACGCTCGAAATGAAAACGGCCGATGGCAAACAGATCCAGCTGCGCGACGCCCGCATCAATACGCTCCGGCCAGGCCAGGCCATTGGCAATGGGGGTTCTCATATCCGGGCTGCCAAGCTGGGCGAGCACAGAACCATCTGCATACTCTACCATGGAGTGAATAATGCTCTCGGGGTGAACGTGCACCTCCACCTTCTGGGGCGTTGTATTGAACAGCCAGCAGGCTTCTATCAGCTCCAGGCCCTTGTTCATCAATGTCGCGGAATCAACGGAAATCTTCTGCCCCATGGACCAGTTCGGGTGGGCACAGGCCTGGGCCGGTGTCACCGCCCGAAGATCGCCAGCGGAATGCTCCCGAAAAGGGCCACCGGACGCCGTCAGCAGGATCCGGGTGATGCCGGCACCGGCAGGGTCCCGGATCTTGTCCGCCGGCATACACTGAAAAATAGCGTTGTGTTCAGAGTCAATGGGCAGGAGTTCCGCCCCTGCCCCTGCCACGGCATCCATAAACAGCTTGCCGGACATCACCAGGGCTTCTTTGTTGGCGAGCAATACCCGCTTGCCTGCCCGCACCGCCGAGAGTGTCGGCGACAGCCCCGCAGCGCCGACAATCGCAGCCATCACAGTATCAACGGCCGGGGCCGAAGCCACCTCGCAAAGCCCGCCGAGGCCAGCGAGCACCTCAGTGCCTGGCAAATCGGCCAGTAACTCCGAGAGCGTAGCGGCAGCTTCGGGATCGGCCATAACGGCAACCCTGGGGTGGAATTCGCGGCACAACACGGCGAGTTCGTCGGCACGGGTACTGGCGGTTAACGCATAGACCGAGAACCGGTCAGGGTGCCGGCGAATGACATCCAGGGTGCTCAGACCAATGGAGCCCGTAGCCCCCAATACACTGATATGACGGGTTAGCATAGTCACCAGTGCCCGGCTGTCAGCCAACCAAGTTGGGTAATAATCAGCGCAAATACCGGAATAGCGGCCGTCAGGCTGTCAATCCGGTCCATGATGCCTCCATGGCCGGGCAGCAACTGGCTACTGTCCTTGATGCCGCGGTGCCGCTTGAACATGCTTTCCAGCAGGTCGCCTAACACCGAAACCAGACCTGTGGCCAGACTGGCAATCATAAGAAGCAATGTCTGGCCCGCCCCTGCCGAGGCCAGGAAGCTGACTACCAGAGCGAAAGCCCCCACCGCGACCAGGCCGCCCCAAACACCCGCCCAGGACTTCCCCGGACTGACCCGGGGCGCCAGCTTGGCCTTGCCAAATGCCCGCCCTGCGAAGTAGGCACCGATATCCGCAACCCAGACCACACACAACACATACAGGATAAGGAGAAGGTTATTGGTACTGTCACCAAACTGGAAGCCGCCGATACGTAAATGGTTCAATCCGACCCACGCGGGCACCAGAACAAACAACCCCATAACCGCTCGTGCAGGCAGGCTGCCCCATTTTTCTGAGCCACCAGGGTAGCTGCGAACCAGCAGGAAACAGATAAACCACCAGGCGAGCGCCAGCCAGAGCACCGCAACAACAGGAGCGTTCAGCAAACCATAAAGAATGGCAGCAGTCACCAAAGCGTACGCCACACGGCCCGGAGGATTCTCAATGCCGGACATATTCGCCCACTCCCAGGCACCCACGGTAATGATGGCCCCGGTAAAGAGCGCGAAACCCAGGGGCGGGAGGAAGAAAATCCCGCCAATGGCAATGGGGGCGAGGATCAGTGCGGTGATAATTCGGGTTTTTAACACAGTTAACGTCGCTATCGTTCGTTATTGTTGTGGGGTCTTGGCCGTGATCTGATCATCCGTCTGGCCAAAACGACGCTGGCGACCGGCATAGGCCTGAAGGGCCTTGCGCATTTCCTCTTCCCGGAAATCAGGCCAGTACACCGGTGAGAAGTAAAGCTCTGTGTAAGCCAGCTGCCACAACATGAAATTACTGATCCGCTGTTCACCCGCTGTCCGGATCATCAGATCCGGCATCGGCAGATCACCAATACTGAGGTGCTGCTGAACAAGGTCATCGGTGATATCCGAAGGCGCCAGCTGTCCTGCCCGCACCCGCTCGGCAACCTGGCGCGTCGCCTGCGTGATATCCCAGTGGCCACCGTAATTGGCGGCTATCACCAGTGTCATACGGGAATTATAGCGGGTCAGTTCTTCTGCCGCCGCCATGTGCTTATGCAAGGCCGGACTGAAGGCGGAACGGTCGCCGATGATTCTGAGGCGAATGTCATTGCGATGGAGCTTGCGGACTTCCCGTTCCAGGGCAAACAGGAACAGCTTCATCAGTGCGGAAACTTCATCCCTGGGACGACGCCAGTTTTCACTGGAGAAGGCGAACAGGGTGAGCACTTCCACACCTTCGCGTGCGCAGGCTCCCACCACCGCCCTGACTGCATCCACCCCGGCCTTATGGCCGGCTACCCCCTTGAGCCGGCGGGCCTTGGCCCACCGGTTGTTACCATCCATGATAATGGCCACATGCCGGGGCCGGCTGTCTGCCGACACCGGAATCTCCGCGGATACAGTTCCCGTCATGAAAACCCCTGTGCGGCCGGCGCGCAAGGTTGCACCAGCCTTTCAATTCGCTTGCAAGTGAACCCGGGCGGTTAAACCGCCATCAGGTCCTCTTCTTTGGCCTTGAGCATTTTCTCGACTTCGGCAATATAGCGATCAGTCAGCTTCTGGATCTCTTCCTCGCCCTTGCGCTCGTCGTCTTCGGTGATTTCCTTTTCCTTCAACAGCTCCTTGATCATGCTGTTGGCGTCACGGCGAGCGTTGCGCACAGACACACGACCGTGCTCGGCGTCGGCTTTCGCCTGCTTGACCATTTCCTTGCGGGTTTCTTCGGTCAGCATAGGCATCGGAATGCGAATGATGTCGCCGCTGGTGGCCGGGTTGAGGCCAAGATCAGAGCTCATGATGGCCTTCTCGATGGTCGGCATCAGGTTTTTCTCCCAGGGGGAGACGGTCAGGGTCCGGTTATCCTCGACATTGACACTTGCCACCTGCTTGAGCGGCGTCTCCTGGCCATAGTAATTCACCATGACGCTGTCCAGGATGGACGGGTGGGCCCGGCCGGTACGGATCTTGTTAAACGCCGAGTGCAGAGACTCCAGGCTCTTCTTCATTTTCTTTTCGGCTTCTGCTTTGATGTCGTTAATCACTTCAGCATCCTCACTTCGTTCGTCATGTCATTCAGTAACCTGGTCCCTTTGGAAGGCGCGGATCGAAGAGACCCGGACAGTCAGGTTATTCGATCAGTGTACCTTCTCTTTCGCCGGTTACGATGCGAATCAGCGCGCCTGAACGGTTCATGTCGAATACCCGTAGCGGCATGCCGTGATCCCGTGCAAGGCAGATGGCCGTCAGATCCATCACGCCCAGTTTTTTGTCCAGCACCTCATCGTAGGTGAGGTGGTCGTATTTCTCAGCACTGCTATCCAGATGCGGATCAGCGGAGTATACGCCATCCACCTTGGTGGCCTTGAGTACCGCATCGGCCTCAATTTCGATACCACGCAGGCAGGCGGCGGAATCCGTGGTGAAGAAGGGGTTGCCGGTGCCGGCGCAGAAGATCACCACATCTCCGTCCTTCAGGTCCCGCACCGCCCGACGGCGGTCATAGTGCTCGACAATCCCGCTCATGGGGATTGCGGACATTACGCGGGTCCGGATATTGGAACGCTCTAGGGCATCACGCATGGCGAGGCCATTCATGACGGTGGCCAGCATACCCATGTGGTCACCGGTGACCCGATCCATGCCGGCGGCATTCAGGGCTGCACCGCGGAACAGGTTGCCACCGCCAATCACGAGACCAACCTGGACGCCAATGCCAATCAGCGCGCCGATTTCCAGGGCCATGCGATCAAGAACTTTGGGATCAATACCGAAATCATGCTCCCCCATCAGGGCCTCGCCACTGAGCTTGAGCAGAACACGCTTGTATCTGGGCTGGGTTTTCGATGATGTCGGCATGAGGATCCCCTTTTCGTCTGTTGGCTGCTATCCGGCGTGATACCCGTTGCAGGCTTGTATCTGACATACTCCTCACAAAAAGGGGTATCTCAGATACAAGCCCGCCACGTTAGCCGGGAATACCCGGCTAACGTGGCAGACTCAGGTGATACAGCGGCGGAATGCCTGCTGCACCAAACGAAGGATCAGGCCTTGCCTGTGCCGGCTGCGGCAGCAACCTCGGCAGCAAAGTCCACCTCTTCCTTCTCAATGCCTTCACCCACTTCCAGGCGAACAAAGCCGACCAGTTCGCCACCGGCGGACTTGATCAGTTCACCCACGGTCTGGTCCGGGTTTTTAACGAAAGGCTGCTCAACAAGGCTGTTTTCCTTGAGGAACTTCTTGATGCGGCCACCCATCATCTTCTCGACGATTTCGGCAGGCTTGCCTTCCATATCCGGCTGGGCCTTGATGACGTCTTTCTCTTTCTCGAGCTCATCGGCAGGCATGTCTTCCGGTTTGCCAACCCGCGGGTTAACGGCCGCAGCGTGCATGGCGACGTCGCGGGCCACTTCCGGATCACCGGCCGTCAGCGCAACAACGGAAGCAATCTTGTTGTTGCTGTGGACATAGCCACCAACAACCGGACCTTCAACCTTAACGATGCGACGCACGGTGATGTTCTCACCGATCTTCTGAACCAGCGCTTCACGCTTGGCTTCCAGATCGCCATCCATCAGCCTGGCAACGTCAGTTTCGCCTTTTTCGAAAGCGACATTCAGAACATCGTTGGCGAAGTTGACGAAGTTGTCGTCACGGGCAACGAAGTCTGTTTCTGAGTTAACTTCCAGAATGCAAGCAACGGTGTTGTCGTCAGAGATCTTGATCAGAGACACGCCTTCAGCGGCGGTGCGGCCGGCTTTCTTGGCAGCCTTCAGGCCGGAAGACTTACGCAGCTCTTCGATTGCAGCGTCAACACTGCCTTCAGCTTCCACGAGTGCTTTCTTGCACTCCATCATGCCAAGGCCGGTACGCTCACGCAGCTCTTTGACCATTGCAGCGGTAATTGCAGCCATGTTCAATCCTCTCAACTGTTCCGAATTCGGTGGGGAGGTATGCCCGAAGCAATCCCGGGCATACCTGACATCTTACAAGGTGAAGGCAAAGCGTCACTCAGCGGCGGGAGCAGCGCCTTCGGCATCTTCGCTGATTTCAATAAACTCGTCAGCTCCGGCACCGCCTGCCTGGGCGGCTTCGATACAGGTGTTGGCCACGGCCTGCACGTAAATCTGGATAGCGCGGATGGCGTCATCGTTGCCCGGAATGACGTAATCAACACCGTCCGGATCGCTGTTGGTATCCACAACGCCGATAACAGGGATGCCCAGCTTGTTGGCTTCCTTGATAGCGATGCGCTCGTGGTCAACATCGATCACAAACATGGCGTCCGGCAGGCCACCCATGTCCTTGATACCACCAATAGAACGCTCAAGGCGGTCCATTTCACGGGTACGGTCCAGAGCTTCTTTCTTGGTCAGCTTGTCGAATGTGCCGTCCTTGCTCTGGGCTTCCAGATCACGGTAGCGACGGATAGACTGACGAATGGTCTTGTAGTTGGTCAGCATGCCACCGAGCCAGCGGTGATTAACGAACGGCTGACCGGCACGCTCGGCTTCCTCCTTGATGATCTTGGCCGCGGCACGCTTGGTACCGACGAACAGGATCTTGTTCTTGTTCTCTGCCAGTTGCTGAACGAACTTCAGCGCATCGTTCATGGCAGGAACAGTCTGCTCAAGGTTGATGATATGAATCTTGTTACGGGCGCCGAAGATGAACTTCGACATTTTCGGGTTCCAGTAGCGGGTCTGGTGACCGAAGTGAGCACCTGCCTTGAGCAGGTCACGCATATTTACCTGAGCCATGATCGTTACCTTTTTAGCTTCGGGTTAGTCCTCCACGTATCCGATTACCCCAACCTGGCCCCTTTATAAAGATAAAGCAGGAGCAGGCACCCTGGGATAACGTGCCGACACGTGTGTGAATTTGCCGGATTCGTTTCCGGCGGGCGCGTTTATACCACAAACGGGCCGACAAACGCCATTATTTTTGAGAGCCCACTTCCTTGTACCCGGGCATCAGGCCCCTTAAAATGCCGGTTTGATACAAATCAACGGGAAGCCCAATGCAGGTATCGATCAAGACCCCGGAAGAAATCGAAAAGATGCGCGTCGCAGGCCGCCTGGCGGCCGAAGTTCTCGAGATGATCGGTGAACACGTCAAGCCTGGCGTAACCACCGAAGAGCTCGACCGGATTTGCCACGATTACATTGTGAACGAGCAGAAGGCCATCCCGGCCCCGCTCAACTACAAGGGGTTTCCGAAATCCATCTGCACCTCGGTCAACCATGTCATCTGCCACGGCATTCCTTCCGAGAAGAAAATTCTCAAGGACGGGGACATCCTGAACATTGATGTGACCGTAATAAAGGAGGGCTACCACGGCGACACCAGCAAGATGTGGATCGTCGGCAATCCGAAACCGGGTACCGAGCGCCTGATCCAGATAACCCAGGAGTGCCTATATAAAGGTATTGAGCTGGTAAGGCCGGGAACCCGCCTAGGCGATATCGGTAACGTTATCCAGCAGCATGCCGAGAAACATCGTTACTCGGTGGTACGTGACTACTGTGGCCATGGCATCGGCGCGGTATTCCATGAGGAACCACAAGTGATGCACTACGGAAAACCCGGCACCGGCATGGAGCTACAGGAAGGCATGACCTTCACCATTGAGCCGATGATCAATCAGGGCAAGTACCAGACCAGGCTGCTGCCAGACGGATGGACCGTGGTCACCAAGGACCACAAGCTGTCTGCCCAGTGGGAACACACCATCCTTGTGACCGCGGACGGCCACGAGGTTCTCACCAAGCGATCAGAAGAGTCCTTCTAAGTGGACCAAAGCGAGCTGGAATCACGCATCAGTAACGACCCCTCCCCGGTGAAGGCGGCCCGGGAGCTTTTGAAGGGGAGGTACAGCGCCGATGCCGAGGCCTTCAGACAGGGCGCCGATGTCCGCGCTCTGGTCCATTCCAGGGCCGATTCGGTCGATACCGTTCTCAGACTGATCTGGAACCGTTACCCCTTTTCCAGCTCACCGGATATCGCCCTGATTGCCGTGGGCGGCTATGGCCGGGGCGAGCTTCACCCCCACTCCGACATCGATCTGTTAATCCTCACCCGGAATGGCATTGAAGACCGCTGGCATGAGGACCTCGGCGCCTTCGTTACGCTGCTCTGGGACCTGAGGCTCGATATCGGCCACAGCGTTCGCAGTATCGAGGAAAGCAAAGCCGCCGCCCGCGAAGATGTCACCATCCTGACCAATCTGCTTGAGACCCGCACGATTGCGGGGCCGGATGAGCTGCGCAGGGGGCTCAGCGAACAGGTGTATTCCGATGATGTCAGTACCGACCGCAACTACTTTATTGCCAAACGGGAAGAGCAGCAGCAGCGGCATCACAAATACGGCGATACCGAGTACAACCTTGAGCCCAACGTGAAAGGTTCGCCGGGCGCCCTTCGTGATATCCAGACCATCGGCTGGATTACCAAGCGGCATTTCGGCCTGCAGAGCCTAGCTGACCTCACCCGCTTCAGCATCCTCACCGAAGAAGAGCACCTGGTCCTGTTCCAGGGTGAAACCTTCCTGTGGCAGCTGCGTTACGGCCTTCAGCTTCTGGCGGACAGGAATGAGAACCGGCTTCTGTTTGATCACCAGCGGGCCCTGGCCCAGATGCTTGGCTACAAGGATGAAGGCAAACGCCTCGGCGTGGAATTGATGATGCAGTCCTACTACCGGACCGTTCTCGCCCTCGCCGAGCTGGCCGATGTGATTCTGCAGTATTACGACGAAGCGATCCTCGGCAGCGCTTCGGAGGATGCGATCCAGCCGATCAACAAACGCTTCCAGATTCGCAACAACTATATAGAAGCCGTCAACAATCAGGTCTTTGCCTACGCGCCTTATGCCATCATGGAAATCTTCGTGCTGATGGCGCAGCACCCCGGGATCAAGGGCATCCGGGCCACCACGATTCGCTCACTGCGAGCGCACCGACACCTGATTGATGACGCCTTCCGTTCCGATCTGGCGGTAACCACGCTGTTCATGGAGTTATTGAGAACCCCCCACGCGCTGGACCAGACCCTCTCTGCCATGAAAAAGTACAACGTGCTTGGCCGCTACCTGCCGGAATTTGGCCAGATAATTGGCCAGATGCAGCATGACCTTTTCCACATTTACACGGTGGATGCCCACACCCTGCGGGTAATCCGCAACATGGTCCGGCTGAGCGGCGCCGACGCCCGGACCGAATACCCCCTCGCCTCCCGCCTGATCCACCGGCTGCCAAAGCTGGAAACCCTTTATATCGCGGGCATCTATCACGATGTCGCCAAAGGCCGGGGTGGTGACCACTCAGAACTGGGCGCCATGGATGCCGAAACCTTCTGCAAACGGCATCACCTCAGCGAGCGGGATACCCAGTTGATTTCCTGGCTGGTAGAGAACCATCTGCTGATGTCCATGACCGCTCAGCGCAAGGACATCTCGGACCCGGACATTATCCACGGTTTTGCCAGGGCAGTGCCAAGCCAGGCACATCTGGATTACCTGTACATACTGACTGTGTGCGACATCAGCGCCACTAACCCCAAGCTCTGGAATACCTGGCGCGCTTCCCTCCTGCGCCAGCTGTATATCGAGACAAAACGGGCCTTGCGCCGGGGAACGGAAACCCCCATCGACCGGCAGGAGTGGGTGCGTGCCACCCAGTCCGAAGCCCGGGAGATCCTGCACGCCCAGAACATGACCGACGAGCAGATTGATGCCATCTGGGACACAGTGGACGAGGACTACTTCCTCCAGGATTCCACTGTGGATATCGCCTGGCAAACCGCCGCCATCATCCGCCATGGCGACAACCCGGACCCGCTGGTACTGATTCGCGACACCCGGGGCGGCCCCACCGACGGCTATTCCCAAATCATCATTTACATGAAGGACCGGGTGACCCTGTTTGCCGCGACCACGGCGGTGCTGGAACAACTCAATCTGAACATCGTGGATGCCCGGATCAGCTCCAGCGAAGGCCCCTACTCCATCAGCTCCTACGTGGTTCTGGACGAAAAGGGCCAGCCACTGGGTATTGACCCGGCCCGTAAGGAACGGGTGCGGCTGAGACTGATCGAAGAACTCGACGACCCCGAGGACTATCCCGACATCATCCACCGGCGCACGCCACGGCAACTGAAGCATTTCGCCTTCCCGACCGAAGTGACGTTTTCCAACGACACCATCAACCAGCGCACCGTCATGGAAGTGATCACACCTGACCGCCCCGGCCTTCTGGCACGGATTGGCCAGGTATTGCTGGAGCACCGCGTTCGCCTTAGCAACGCCAAGATTGCCACCCTGGGCGAGCGGGTTGAGGACGTATTCTTCGTCACCGACGAGCAGGGCGAACCTATCCGGGACCCGGCCATGTGCCGGGCCCTGCAGCAAGACCTCTGTAAAATGCTGGACGACATTCAATGAATCCGAATCTGGACAGACTCCACCCCTACCCGTTCGAAAAACTGGCCAGACTCAAGGCCGGCATCACCGCGCCCGACCATCTCCGGCCGATTTCGCTCGGTATTGGTGAACCCAAACATCCGTCGCCAGACTTCGTTAAGCAGATCATTGCGAACAATCTCGACAAGCTTGCCAATTACCCGACCACCCGGGGCACGGACGAACTCCGCGAAGCCATCAGCCGATGGGCAACCCGCCGATTCAGCCTGGCACCCGGCAGCCTGAGCCCGGCCCGCCATATCGTGCCGGTAAATGGAACCCGGGAGGCCATCTTCTCCCTGGTCCAGGCGGTCGTGGACACCAGCAAGCCGGCCACGGTGGTGAGCCCGAATCCGTTTTACCAGGTGTACGAAGGAGCCGCCTTCCTGGCAGGCGCCACACCCGCTTACCTGCCCTGCGACGGCTCCAACGGCTTCGTTCCGGATTTCGGCTCGGTGCCCGAATCCACCTGGCAGGCCTGCCAGGTGCTTTTCCTATGCTCGCCGGGCAATCCGAGTGGAGCGGTTATTCCCAGGGAAACACTGACCAAGGTCATTTCCCTGGCGGACAAATACGACTTTATTATAGCCTCAGACGAGTGCTACTCCGAGCTCTACCCGGACGAAGGCATTCCCCCCGAAGGACTCCTTCAAACCTGCGCCGCCATTGGCCGCGATGATTACACCCGATGCGTGGTATTCCACAGCCTGTCCAAGCGCAGCAACCTGCCGGGGCTGCGGTCCGGGTTTGTTGCCGGTGACGCCCGGATTCTCGAAGGCTACCTGAAGTATCGCACCTACCATGGTTGTGCGATGCCGGCCCACAACCAACTGGCCAGCATTGCCGCCTGGAACGACGAAGACCATGTGCGGGAAAACCGCGCGGCCTATCGCGCCAAGTTCGAGGCGGTGGTTCCCATCCTGCGCGAAGTGCTGGACGTGGATTTCCCGGATGCCGGTTTCTATCTATGGCCGGTTACCCCGATGGATGATGAAACCTTCGCCCGGGAACTTTCAGCCCAGCAGAATGTACACGTGCTGCCGGGCCGATACCTGTCCCGGACCGTGGACGGCCATAATCCGGGCGAAAACCGGGTGCGACTGGCATTGGTGGCGCCGCTTGAAGAATGCCTTGAGGCGGCGCGACGGATTGTTGAATTTGTGAAGGCCAACTGATCGCTCCTCTCCCTGGCCCTCTCCCGCCGGGGACGAACATGGGGTCAGATGAAAAAGGGGTCAGATGAAAGTTTCATCTGACCCCATGCTCAACCCCTTTTTCGAGGTTCCACAATGAAACTCTACGGTATCAAGAACTGCGATACGGTCAAGAAAGCCCGCAAATGGCTGGATGAGAATGGCGTTGACTACGAATTCCACGATTTCAAAAAGGACGGACTGGACGGCGAGGTGCTATCCCGCTGGGAACAGGCCGTTGGCTGGGAGACCCTGCTGAACCGTCGCGGAACCACCTGGCGCAAACTTCCCGAGGAGGTTCGTGATACCATTAGCGCCCAGAGCGCCCACGAGATCATGCTGGAGAATCCATCCATCATTAAGCGCCCCGTCGTCGAACGGGGCGGGAATGTGTCCACGGGCTTCAATGCAGACGAATGGGCTTCATGGCCAGCCTGAATTCCACGTCAAAATTTAACTCCGGGGTCAGAAGAAAGCGTTCTTCTGACCCCATATTCAGAACAGGAGCAACCACCTGATGAGTTTTGCATTCGGTATCGGTATCGGCACCCAGAACAACCAGGGCGAATGGCTGGAAGTCTTTTACCAGAAGCCGGTCATGACACCTGACAACACCCTCATGGAAGTCATTCGCAATGCAATGGGCTACCAGGGTGGCAACCAGGCGATCAACGCCACTGCCGAACAACTCAGCCAGCTTGCCAATGCTCTGCGCCAGGTTGGCGAGACCGACCAGGCAGCCCTGGCGGGAAAAGCTGCCAACAGCAAGGGCCCGGTGGCGGTCACTATCCTGGAAACCGATGTCACCGCCTCAAGCACGCCTGAGGTTTACCTGAAGCTGCACCTGATCTCCCACCGCCTGGCAAAACCGCACGGTGTAAAGCTGGACGGTATTTTCGGTCTGCTGCCGAACCTGGCCTGGACCAACGAAGGCGCTATCGATCTGAACGAGTTGTCAGACCGCCAGCTACAGGCTCGCCTGGAAGGCCGTACCCTGGAGGTGAAATCGGTAGACAAGTTCCCGCAAATGACCGACTACGTGGTGCCCAAAGGCGTGCGTATCGCCGATACCGCCCGTGTCCGTCTGGGCGCCTATGTGGGTGAAGGCACCACGGTCATGCATGAAGGCTTCATCAACTTCAATGCCGGTACCGAAGGCACCAGCATGATTGAAGGCCGTATTTCCGCCGGCGTTATGGTTGGCAGGGGCTCGGATCTGGGCGGCGGCTGCTCCACCATGGGCACTCTCTCAGGCGGTGGCAACATCATCATTGCCGTTGGCGAGAACTGCCTGATCGGCGCCAACGCCGGCATCGGCATCCCGCTGGGCGACCGTTGCAAGGTTGAAGCCGGGCTGTACATCACTGCGGGCACGAAGGTTGCCCTTCTGGACGACAACAACGAGCTGGTGGAAGTGATCAAGGCCCGGGATCTGGCCAACCAGACCGACCTGCTGTTCCGTCGTAACAGCCAGACCGGCGCGGTGGAGTGCAAAACCAACAAGTCCGCCATCGAGCTGAATGAAGAGCTGCATGCAAACAACTGATTCTCCGACACTCGATCTTGCCGCCGACTTAATCAGCCGGCGATCCGTCACCCCGGACGATGCCGGCTGCCAGGAACTGATGATGTCACGGCTGGCACCTCTGGGCTTTGCCGGAGAGAACCTGCGTTTTGGCGATACCGATAACCTCTGGGCCCGCAAGGGCTCCGAAGGCCCGGTGCTCGCCTTTGCCGGGCATACCGACGTGGTGCCAACCGGGCCGGAGAAGAACTGGGCTCACCCGCCCTTCGATCCGGTCATCAAGAACGGTTACCTCTACGGCCGGGGCGCTGCCGATATGAAAGGCAGCCTCGCTGCGTTCATCACTGCCTGTGAGCGGTTTGTCGCGAAATACCCGGATCATCGGGGCTCGATTGCCCTGCTGATCACCAGTGATGAAGAAGGCCCCGCCCTGCACGGCACCGTGAAAGTGGTGGAAACCCTTGAAGCCAGGAACGAGAAGATCGACTGGTGCCTGATTGGCGAACCGTCCAGCACTCATGAAGTGGGCGACGTGATCAAGAATGGACGCCGGGGCTCTCTCCATGGATACCTGACGGTTCGCGGCGTGCAGGGCCACGTGGCTTATCCGCATATGGCCGAGAACCCGGTCCATTCGGTCGCCCCGGCGCTGGATGCACTGGTGAACGAGTTCTGGGACAACGGCAACGATTACTTCCCGCCGACCACCTTCCAGATCACCAAACTGGAAGCCGGCACCGGCAGTAACATCATCCCCGGAGAATGCCTGGTGCACTTCAACTTCCGCTACTGCACCGAAAATACCGCAGAAAGCCTGGAGGAGCGGGTAGTCGCAATTCTGGACCGCCACAACCTGAAGTACGACCTGCGGTGGCACCTGAGCGGGCGGCCCTTCCTGACCGACAAGGGCGCACTGGTTTCCGCCAGCCAGGATGCCATTCGTTCGGTTACCGGACGGGAAACCGAACTTTCGACCTCAGGCGGCACATCAGATGGCCGCTTCATTGCACCGACCGGAGCACAGGTGGTCGAACTTGGCCCCATCAACGCCACCATTCATAAAGTGGACGAGTGCGTGAAGGCCCAGGATCTCAATACCCTGTCAGAGATTTACGAGCAGATTCTGATCGAGCTTCTGGCGTAGAGCGTGAACTTGGGGTCAGATGAAAATGGGGTCAGATGAAAATTTCATCTGACCCCATTTTCAGTAGTGAGGCGGAGGGGTTTCGTCCTGTTCCGATTTGATATCGGACGGGGATACATCCTTCAGTTGTTTGTGCAACAAACGCTTAGCCTCCCACAACTCCCGAATGTCCATTTCCTGCCTGGCCACCTGCTCACTCAGGGTGTTGATAACGTCATCCTGAAACGCCAGCCGTGTTTCCAGCTCGTCCAGTCGGATTTCCAGATCGTTCTGGCTCATTGGGTATTGGTACTCCCCTGGGTGGATCTCTGAAGAATGTGATAGATGACACTGGTTACCCCGTTGCTTGGTCAGCGCTCGGGATAATCTGGTATCATGCCGCCTTTGCCCGCCAGCGCTCCCGTTTTCCGGGGAACTGACGGTTTTCACCGGCCGGATTCCCGATTTTACCCGATATCCGGTTTTTATCGTTAGCGTTACAAGAATGGAGAAATTTCACTCAATGCGTAATCCATCCAAAGCGATCCTTGTTGCTCTCCTGATCGCCATTCCCGCACCTTTGGTACTTGCCCTGTTGCTGTCGTTCACCCCCGAGCCTCTTCGCCTTATTGCCGTCGGCGAATTTGTAGAAGCACTGGGAAGCACCCGTGGCATCGCCGCTTACCTTATTGCCCTTGTTCTTTTCGGCATTGCGGGCTTCCTGGCCATTGCGCTCTCAGCCAAACAACCGGCCAGCCAGCGCAGCAGTTCCCGGCCTGACAGCCGTGCATCAAGCCAGAACTACGATGAGGACGAAGACGACGGCTACGACGAGAACAGCCCTGAGGGTAATGAAGAAGGCACCGTCAAGTGGTTTAATGTCAAGAAAGGCTTTGGCTTTATCGTGCGTGACAGTGGCGATGAGATTTTCGTTCACTTCCGTGCTATCCGTGGTCGCGGCCGCCGTGTTCTCCGCCAGGGACAACTGGTTCGCTTTAATGTTGTGGAAGCCGACAAGGGGCTGCAAGCCGATAACGTTTCCATCCTGAGTGACTGAATCACAGTCCACTGAAAGAGGCAGCCCGCGGGCTGCCTCTTTCAGTTCCAGACGACCTGTTGTTCACCCCGGTGGTCCAGGCGCCACCACTTTTCTTCCTCAACCGGCTCGCCTTCTTTCCAGTCTCCCGGGCTGCAACGAATCTCGGTATCCATGGCCCGCCAGGCACTGCGGGCGCAGTCCAGATCGCAGCTCCAGGGAAGACGCTCACCTTCAATAACCAGTGACGTAAAGCGCTTACCAAAAGCCTCCGGATACAGGGCTATCAGAAGCAACTCGCCTTGATAACGGGCTGAACCCCTGACCACGCCCGTAACCTCACTGTCGTCCAGTCTTAATTCGTCGAGGTGGCGTTCAAGCCATCGCGAAACCGCACCCGACTTCAGATCACGAATATAAATTTCCAGGTCCTGCACCCGCTGAATCTCCATCCTGCTGTTCACGATGGAGCACATAGTGAACCGGCTCACGCCGCGCTGCAACCCAGCGTTCCAGTTCCCGGCGCAAATCCTCAATACAGAGCTGACGAAGCGTGCCAAGCGCCTTGCGCTCATGCCAGGCCACTTCTGCAGCCACACGCTGGAGTTGGATGTCACCCAGCGAAGTCTCGATGCCTTCAACCGATTCTTTCCGCGCCAGTGCCACCAGAGACTGACGCCGCAGGGTATCTGCCTGCCCCGCGAGCGCTACCGCATCCGTCGGCCCTCTGCGAGCAAACAGGTTCAGCCGGGCGGCGGCCCGTTCCAGCCACTGCAACATTCCACCCGGCGTGCTGACACACCGGGTGTGCCGGGAAGAGACAAAGCAAATCACTGCCCCCGGAATCTGCACACTCCACTGTTTTTCGATGGCCGCCTGATGGGCGATCAGAATCGCCTGGCGCTGAACCACGCTTGAAACCGGCATCTCATAGGTGTCAAGAGTTCGGCCAAGGCGATGCTGCAGCATCGGCACCCCATGGCTATTGTCACACTCATCCGGACCAAGTAGCAGAATCGGCCCTGCCCATTGAAGAATCAGGGTGGGCGCCAGGCCATCGGGCAATTCCATCAGGGCAACCAGATCGGCGGGAGCGATGTTGTCGAGCACGAGAACCGGCCAGCGAGGATGATCGCCCGGGGAATGTCCAATATCTCCTGGCTCCGGAAGGGCCGGCAAGTCACTGGCCATGATCTCCGCTTCGCGCCTCAGGTCCAGCTCGACACAATCCTGTTCCAGAGCTGACAGAAGCGTCTGCAGCCAGGCAGTTTTGCCGGAACCACGCTCACCACGCACCCAAACCATAGCTGAGGGCGAGGTTTCCAGACTGACCGCCACATCTTCGGCAAGCTCAATCCACGCGGAATCCGTAACCACCACTGGCGCTCTTTGACGCTCATCAATAGGTGGAGGGTCCCGATCCCCGGTCTGGTCTGGCCAGCGGGCGACCAGCTCAAGGACAGCCACGTAAGCCTTTTCCTGCAGCCGCTCGGCGCGGCGAACCAGGGTCTCCAGGAGTTGCGACCATCCCAGCCATGGCGCCTCACTGACTTCCCGGGCCGCTGCAAACCAGTACATAAGCTGGGAAGATAGCTGCCCTTCGCCGCCGACCTCCGTTACAATGGGTTGTTCGCACTGGATAGTGCGGATGAGTTCGTCCATATCCACGCCGCAACCGCGCAGGAAGTGGGTTATGACGGGCGCAGAATCCAGCAAGGCAAGTAGGTAGTCTTCAACGGTAATCACCGAGCCACCGCGGCGTTCAACGCTGTCCCGGGCTCGTAACAAAGCGGTCTGGCACTGGGGGGCCAGGCATCCTTGCCAATCTTCCATCAAACATCTCCCTGTTCTTGATGCAGCATCCAGATGCAAAAGCTGTTTTTTGAAGCGCCATTATAACACTTTCAGACGGCTGGCGACCTGTACCGGGATCTCACCCCTTACCAGATACCGGTGTTTTCCATGCTGGCCCAGGGCTCTTTCGGCGGTAACGCCTCGCCTTTTTGAAGCAATTCTATGGAAATGTCGTCCGGCGTGCGGATAAAGGCCATGTAACCATCCCGCGGCGGCCTGTTGATGGTGACGCCATTGGCCCTCAGGTGCTCACACAGTGCGTAAATATCATCAACACGATAAGCGAGGTGACCGAAGTTCCGCCCACCGGTGTACGCCTCCGGATCCCAGTTGTAGGTGAGCTCGATCATTGGCGCCTTGTCCTCACGGGCCCGGGCCTCGTCTTCGGGAGCGGCCAGGAACACCAGGGTGAATCGGCCCTTATCGCTGCTTTTCCGGCTGATTTCAATCATTCCCAGCAGGTCGCAGAAGAAATGAAGGGTCTCGTCCAGGTTACTCACCCGGATCATGGTGTGTAGATATTGCATGGCGCCTCCTTCGGAACAGGATTGATCGCGAATTCATCATCTTACTATGGAGACAGTTTACGGTATTCTGGCCCCATGGATGCAAAAACAGCGGACAATCACCTCTCGGAGCTGAATACACCGGCAATCCGGCACCTCGCCTGGCTGTGCCGGGCGCCTCAACTGCTGCACTCGCCACTGACCTTTGAGCCAGCCCGATACCTCTGCGAAGCCTTGGACAGCAAACTCGGGGCATGGGATAGCAACCCCGGTGCGGCACCTGCGCTACTGAGAGAAGCGCCCCAGAAGCGACTGGGCTTTTATTTCGAGCGACTGTACCGGATATTGCTGGAGGACCTGCTTGGCTGGGACATTATTCTGCAGAACCGGCAAATACAGTCGAACGGACGAACCATCGGAGAGCTGGATTTTGTGGTCCACAATCGTACTGATGACCGGATAGAGCACCACGAAATTGCCATCAAATATTACCTGGGCGTGCCCGAGCCGAATGGGAACACCCTGTGGTACGGACCTAACGCCAGGGACAGGCTCGACCTGAAAACCGACCGGATGCTGCGCCAGCAAAGCCAGCGAACTCAACTGCCGGAGGCCAGAACCTTACTGGATGAGGCCGGAATTACGGAGCCGGTGACGCCACGAATCTTCATGCCCGGGTACCTTTTCTATCCCGCCGATCAGGAAGTTGCCACTCCACATTATGTGCCGGCCAGTCACCTGCGCGGGCGGTGGCGCTATCGCTCACAGATCAAAAACTCGGATGTTGCCGGCTGGGTGGTACTGAACAAGCCACACTGGATTGGGTGCTGGCGCCAGAGCGAGGCGCCCGAAACAGAAGAGGTACTCGCTGCGCTGCACGCAATCGAGCGCCACGCCATTCCTCTGCTGTTCGCCAACCTTGAGAAAGATTCAACCACTGGTCTCTGGCAGGAAACCGACCGGCTATTCGTGGTGCCCGACACCTGGCCCTAGGAGTCTGCACGATTTCTGCCGCACAGACTCCTCGTGGTCCATCAGGTATCGATCAGATCCTTTGCCCACTGCGGCAAGACTTCCTGACACGAACGCCAATGCCCCGCCTCCCAGACCGCGACGCGCAGGTAGGGTTGATCGAGGCTGGTGTTATCGACCAAGTATAGTTCATCCGCCAGGCCTATGCATTGGCGAAGGTTCGCCAGGGTTCTTGGAATTCGCGCCTCTGTCTTGGTCTCCGGTACATTGTGCCCTCCGGAGTTAACTCGGGAGGCCACCCGGGCCTTATTCAATGATGCCGGTTCCAGGTGGAAATAGAACAACCGAATGCGAAACCCTGCCGCTTTGGCAGCCCCAACGAAGTCCACCTTCGACGGATGGGAGAAGACGGTCTCGAAGCAGAAACCCTGACGCTCCTCAAGCAACCGAAACCGTTCCCGCTCCGCGATCAGCGCCGCCTCATAACTGTGTTTCTCAGGCGCATCCGGCCAGACGCTGCGGGCAATGTTATCGGCATTCACCAGGGGAATCTTCCGCCGGGCCAGAAAACGCTCATAGAAGGTTGTCTTGCCGGCACCGTTACCGCCAACCAGCAGCCAGAGTTCAGGCTGCGTTGTCACGGCCACTCAGTGCCTCAAAACGCCCGTTGCGAAACTGACCAACTTCCCTGCTGCCATCCGGATATATGGCCTCCAGGTAGCCGGGTTTCTCGCCAGACGCCTGATACACCGTGCGTCCCCGGGCAATGGACCGGCTCAATTCGCCACTTTCACGGGACTGATCCACTTCAGCCCACAGATCATCACTGGTAACCGACTCAGCCACCACTGGCTCAACCCTCACCTGGCGAATACCCTGGATAATAGCCATCAGATCCTCGGCACTCACCTCACCGGCAACGGCGCGCCCTATCTCGGCCCAATACTCAATCTGCTTGGGCGTTGAACGCCGGTGAACCGCGCCTTCTGCTGCGGCATGGCGGACCAGGGTGTCGTCGAGACGGACAGCGGTTGTCATGGGGACCTCCTGTGGCATGGCCAACTGATTATTACAGGCTACCACAAATGTTGCATCATGCAACAAGAGAGGCTTGAATTATCAATCTGATTTCAGATTGACCATGCACCAGCCTCAACCGGTATAGGATACCCCATTGCTGGACGATCAGCGCCAGCTTACGCAGTCATTGAGACCTTGCCCTCAAACTCCTCGCCAACCTGGGCAAAGATTTCAGTCATTGGCCTTTGCGGATTTGCTTTTTGCAGTTCCAGCACCCGCTTGCTTTGGCGCTTTAGTTCCTCGCTGGGTTTGGCCCATTGGTCTTCCGGAATCGATTCAGACCACTCCGCCATGGACTTGGGTAGCGACTTACGACTCATGCGTTTGATCTTTTTGACCTCCCACTCCACCAACCGGTTCGGGAGGGTCCAGAAAGTGATCAGGTGGTACAGGTACCAGCCAGTCAGGTAGAGCATCCCCCGCTTGCCTTCCCGGTATTCCTCATGAAGGCGTTTGCGGGCATTGCGGAAGACATGGACGCCCTCCCAGGGTGGATCGTCCGGGCCCTGAAGTTCCAATGGATCCTGGATTTCTTTCAAGGTATGGACTTCGTACTCCATGTACGCCCGGATGGCCTCCCAGTTGCTGATGGCCTGGGGCTGGCCATAAGTCTGGAATTCCAGGGTGTATTTCTCGCCCGTGTCCGGGTGATAGAAGCCAATGCCAAAGCCGTACTGGCGTTGCACGCCATATTCGGTCACGCCCTGGGCTTCCGTCACCCAGGCGACCAGCTCTTCCCAGGGGACAAAGATCGGCTCTTTCTGCCCCTCCGGCACGAAACACACTTCGCGGCGTTGGCGGTTGAAGCGGGTGGGGGCCACGTTCTTTATTTTGCCGTAAGCCTGCCAGCGTGGAAGTGAGAGCATGAAAAACCCAAAGAGCCCTCCCCAAACAGCAACCCAGAAGGCAAAATCAAAGGTTACTCGCCACCCCCAAAGAGCATCCTCCCAGCCATTACCAAAAGTAAACCCTCCAAGAAAAACAACGAAAGGAAAAAAGAAAGCACCAAGCAAAAAGCAAAAAAACGGTATCCCCAGCGTGGACTGCCAACCGAACACCGAGGTCGCCCCCGCTCCAAAATCCAAGTAGCTATTATTCACTTCCCCCACCGCATGGCCATGATCCACTGGCGGCAAGCCCGTTGGCAGGGGTTTGGGGGCTAGAAAGGTCAGCCGGCCACTCGGAAAGGGCTCGGAACGCCCGGCTCGGGGCGGCTGTTCTGACTGGGCACTCTTGGGGTCCATTAAAGTCCATCCGTCACTATGAGTGGCTGGCGGAGTCGCCACCAGGTAATCTCAGCTTTCGGTGCGTCCTGCACGGGCGTCAGGGGATACTGACTATCCGGAGTCACCTTCAGCATATAAACGGCACCGGTATAGGCCCCATCTGCCTGCAATGTTTCCAGCTTGACCATCAAGCCCAGATCCCGGGTGCGGAGGCCATGCTGAGTCTTCTCATGGGACGGTGGCCTGAAGGCCAGTTGCAGGTGACCGGCATCGACCGACTGCTCCAGGCTACCCAGGATGGCACCGGTACAGGGTACCCAGGTTTCCGGTTGGCGGGAGAACATTCCCCTTCGCCCCGGCTGGATGCGCCATGCGGCAATAGATAGGCGGTGGGGCGCGTTGCCTTCCGGGGGCTCTACTAGGCCGTCCGCCGGCAAACCTGGGCAGTTTAACCGAAACCTGGAAGGCTCTTCATCCTCGCCGGGCACTTCGTCTAGGGTGACACTGTTGCCAATCCGGGCAAAAGCCTCTACATAGTGGTCAAGCGAGCCATTGTGGACCTGCTCGGGCTCCCGTGACCAAGGCGTGGTTTGCAGCCATTTATCCTGCTCGCTCAGGTTGTGCCGGTTATACAGCCAGGTACCGCCCAACTCAAAAACCGTGAACACCAGCCCCGCCACGTTCAGGCGAGCAAACAGACCGGACAAGGTCCGGCCGGCAGTAGCCCACGCCATGGCCCTGTTTTCCGCTCCTCGTGCGGCAAGTGCCTGAATAAACGACTGACCAGTCCGGTAAACCCCGTAAGCATTGATACCCGCCAGACCACCACTGCCCATCATACCCAGGAGTGCACCGGCTTGAGCTTCGGGATTGCCGGTCTGGACCGCTCTCAGCCAGTTTTCCCGATGCTTATAGGCACTTATTCCGGCGCTGACCGCTCCAAACAAATAGGCAGGACCACCAAGCCTAACGTGCAACTTGCCCATCCGGATATGCACACCAGTTATAGCGGTGCGCTGCCAAGCATCGGCTAGGGCCTTTGCCCTGGCCCCATAGGCGGTGTCCATGATGCCCTGGCCAGCCAGAAAACCTGCCGCTGAGGTGGCCCCAAAACTCTCACCCAAACGTTTCAGGTTATCTTGCAGATTCCTCTGCTTGTTATCCGTTGAAAAAAGCTCGCCCAACGCATTTCCAAAAATAGCCAACTGCACTCCAAATACCAAAACCCCAAGCCCATCCCCCATCAGGTTCACCCGGGGAGCCGAGGCCAAGCCCTGCCGGAAATGCCCGACCAGTCGTCCAACTTCCTGCTGGGCCAATGGCGGCGGAACCAACGTTATGCCGGCACGGCCAGTGGTGGCCGGTTCCAGTTTCAGACCTGTGTCGGTTTCCTCAACCGGGCTGAGGGCAGCGGCCACGCGTTTACCGATTTCACGATGCTCTTCGCGGGTGGCCTTGAATTCAGCCACCAATCCCTGGGCTTTTTCGGAACGATGGCCATGGGTGGATTTGGCAACATCGTGTTGGTTCTGGAGCTGTTTCATCCGTTGATCCAGCTGCAGCATCTGCCTGAGGTTGTCCCGGAAGGTCGCCAACTCGCTTGCAGAAGCAAAGCGGAATTCCGCCTTGCCCTGGTCTATGGCGTCCAGCATGCGCCGCTTGAAAAAGTACGGCAGGTCCCGGAAGAGGTCATCCAGCTCCGGCAGGGTCTGGCTGTCGATGGCCTTGTAGAGCTCCCCAACAGCACGCCCCTTGGCCCGGGTAATAGCCGGGGCGAGGGTGTCCCCCACCCCCTCTGCTTTCTGTTGGATTTGCTCCGAGTA
The DNA here is from genome assembly GCF_030540945.1 of Marinobacter sp. SS8-8. Classification (NCBI taxonomy): domain Bacteria; kingdom Pseudomonadati; phylum Pseudomonadota; class Gammaproteobacteria; order Pseudomonadales; family Marinobacteraceae; genus Marinobacter; species Marinobacter sp. SS8-8. The sequence goes on from NZ_JASSVN010000001.1 coordinate 50,707, forward strand.
GTGGGAATAATCCGGAAGCTTGCCCTGCTCTGCCGCTTTTACCCGTTGGATCCAATCCGCCGCCCTGGTAACCACGGCGTAGCCAGCGGAGCCAACCGCCAAATAGGTCTTGGCCAGCTCACCGTCTTCGGAGCGGTCATTCCTTGGCAGGGTCTGGAACAGGGGGCGGCTGTATTGGGGGTTCTGTTCCAGCCACTCCAGCACGCCATCACTTGCCTCGTCGGAACGGCAGATGTCTTTCCGGCAAGCGTATTCCAGATCCAGGGCCGCCTCGATCTGCACTTCGTCTTCCGGGTCAAAATACCACGCGGCCTGGTGATAGCGGTTGTCTGTCAGCAGTTGAATACGATCACTGGTTATATCCGTCAGCAGTGACTGCCAGCGGGCCAGCTTCGCACGCTGGCCGGCCATGTACTGGTCCATGGCCTCACGGTCGATCAGGTCGTTGATCCCGCGATGGCCGAAACCACGCCCCTCCAGAATCGCCTTCAGGTTATCACGGTGCTCCTTCTCCAAGGCGACAATGCCTTCTATGTGGGAGTTCACAAAATCCGGCCTGGCCCCTTCCATGGCTTGCCGCAGGTACCACTCGTCCACCGCTCTCTGCATTTTGGGAAGGATGCCGTAGGCGTTGGTTCGATTGGCGGTACTCCGGATCTCTTCAACCCTTGATTTAACGTCAGGGGGAAGCGATGCATCATTGGGGCCGGGTCTCGCTTCATCCTCAAGTTGTCTCAATGCTGTCAGCAATGCGGACTGCGTGTTTGAACGGTCGCTTTCCGGCATGGCTTCCAGGTCCTGCCGCATAGAGGCTATGGCGGGGTGGTCCGAATTGGCCACCATGGCATCCAAGCCCCGTTCGTCCAGCAGAGTCATGGATTCAATCAGTGTGCCAAGGAAATAGTCTCGTTCGTCGTCTCCCTCACTTGTCCAGCTTTCAATCCAGCCCACCACATCATCCTGATGCTGGGCCAGATCCAGCATAACGCCCACGTCATCCCTCACAACGAGACAGAGGCAATTGGAAACATCGTCGATGGACTGCTGCTTGATCAGCTTGCCGAACCGGCTCTTGTGGTAATAGGGCTGGTTCTCCCAGTGGTAGGATTCACCTTCCCGCGGGTGGGCCCCTTCGGGAGTTTCCGGTGTGTAGTCCTCGGCAAATTCGGCCACCCATTCCCTGGCCTGGTCCGGGGTAAGCAGGTATTCACCGCCGCTCAGTGGCGAGGCACTGGCCAGATCGATTTTCTGCAGCAGCGCATCACGTTCTTGTGAGTCGTCCAATACCTGTGCTTTCTTGCGGGCAGTCCATGCCAGTTCCGAGAAGGCAACGTACAGCGTATGGGATACCGGGTACTCCAGCTTACCGTCGTTGTGGCCCGTCAGTTCACCGTTTTCATGCAGGTACTCGTGGAGCTCCCCGGTATCCGCGTCCAGTACATAAAGGTAGCCATGCCTCAGGAGGCGGTAGCCAAGGGGGCGTGAGGTCAGTGAGTAAGGGTATCCGGGGTCTGTATCGGCAGGCGCAACTTCCACCCGGCCATACCGGATGGGCAGCAGGTGTACGGTTTTCAGCAGCGGGCATGACGCGGGCTCATCAATGGGGGTGCCAGGCTGTTCCCAGCATAAAAGATCGCTGCTTGTCCGGTCGTCAGTGGGGCGTTGTATCCGTGTCATTGTTCATCCTTGATCCAATGGGGATGCCGTTTCCGTCACGGCATTTCTATCGGCTTGTCGTGGCAATGTTGCGAACAGGAATTGCATCACCTCACGCAGGTTGTTGCACCCGCTGCCAAGTGCCTCTTCCAGTATGCTCGCAAGTGCGGGGTAGGCGTCCCTCAAAGCCGGGCCACCCAACTCGTTGCGCACCGCCTCCTCCAGGTTGTTCCATATCTGCAGTGCACCTTTGCGCCGATTGAAGGCTTCGAAAGCACCCTTCAGGTCCGCTGAGGCCATCATTTTTCCGGGCGTGTCACCTGTGCTGTCTGGCTGAACGGCCGGAGGCTCGACAAGATGCCACTGTCCGCTGATACGATCCGGAACAATCAGCCGATCCACGGCCCTGATAGGGAATCGGGGCAGGTTGCCCCCGATCACCGGCCTGGCCAGCGCCGGATGAGAAATGCGCACCAGTTCTTCACAACCCGACGCCACTTCTACCTGCAGGTGGGACCGCATCCAGCGGATACAGGTCGCACGGTCTGTGGCTGAAACCAGCAGATACCCCTGCTCTTGCTCGGCCCCCTGCTCCAGGAACCCTTTCAGCACCGGATCTTCCGGCCCGCCGAGCCATACAAGCCAGGGGGATAGTTCCGAAACGGCCTCCCATCGGGTGGACGCATACAGACTCTCTGCATTAGCGGGCTGCCCACCGGCCCACTGGTATATCTGTTCACCGAGCCCCGGGATAGCGACACCATCCAGGACAAGCCCAACCGGGTGATGGTCAGGCCAGTGAACATGGGTAAACGGCGACTCCGACAAGGGCCAGCAATCCTGATTCATGAGTTCTGCTCCTCACAAACCGGGCAGGTAGCACTCCCGTTCCTGAGTGCCGCAAGCTGGGACTCCACATTGATTGCCGGAGCGTTCTTCCGTTGTCCAACTTCCGCCAATGTCTCCTGCCCAGGCTCGCGGGGCCGATCCCCCTCAATAACCTGCGGCATTTCCGCCAACACCACACTTTGCCCCGAACCACTTCCCGGCGAACCACCAGAATTAATCTTCACCCCCGGCCCTGCCAGCGTCACGCCACTCGGGTCCAGCTTTAGCAAACTGCCACCCGCCGAAATAGTGATTTCAGCGCCAGCTTCCAGCACCACTTTGGCGCCCGCCTTGTGGTGAACTTCTGTGCCAGCTTCGCTAAACGTACCCAGGGACGATTTCTGGTGGAAGGTGCCACCGATATTCTGGCTGCAGTCGCCACCGACGGATTCGCGATTTTCTCCGTCTACCGTGCAGTGATCATCACCCTCGATGTGACTGAATCGGTTGTTCTCGACGGTCAGCTGGCCGTCGTTCCGAATCACCTCCGTGCGGTTATTCTCGGTGAGCAGGTCCAGGTCTTTCTGAGCGTGGATGTAGATCTGTTCCTGGTCCGCCTCATCCTCAAACCGCAACTCATTACTTCCTTCGCCCTTGTGGGTTTTTGTTTTCAGGGTGGTGCGGGTTTTGTGTTCCGGCAGCCCATAGGGTGGCGTGTTGGTGATGTGGTGGGTTCGGCCGGTGATGATGGGCTGGTCCGGGTCGCCGTCCAGAAAAGAAACAATCACTTCGTGGCCGATTCGTGGCAAGGCCATGAAACCATACTGGCCGCCGGCCCAACCCTGACTGACTCGGAGCCAGGCGCTGCTGTGTTCGTCGTTCCTGCTGTATCGATCCCAAGGAAACCGCACTTTCACCCGACCATATTCGTCGCAGTGGATCTCCTCGCCTTCCGGGCCGGTGACAATCGCGATTTGCGGGCCGTCCATCAGGGGGCGGTGGGGCGTCTGCGGTATCCAGGTCAGATCGGCAGGTATGGCATTAAACTGGTTGTGGTACGTGGTGGGTTCGCTGCCGCCCTCCTCTTCCAGGGCCTGGGGCTGGGTACCGGTGTGGGTGACTGCGGTCAGCAGCCATTCCCGGTTCGGGCCATCGCTGTCGTGCTCCTTCAGTTCAACCTTGGCGCCGGCGCTGAAGTCCGGGCGATTGCTCTCACCGGATGCCGTACTGGCATCCTTGCGCAGGGACTGAAGTCTCGCTTCGGTAAAAGGCTGGCCGCTGGCATCGGCCTTGAAGCGACCGGGGTAATCGTAGTGCTGATAGTCCTCCCGGTGTTTCAGATCGCCGCTGGTTTGGTCATGCATCAGGGCATAGGCAGGATTCCGGAAGGTGTAATCCTTCATGGCCACGGAAGCGACCCGCACTCGCTCTTCATAACGGAACCGGCAAACCGAGGGTCGCCGGGTGCTGCCGCCGGCTTTGGCGTTATATTCTGCCGGCTCCAGCTTCGGCGCATCGCCATGATGGTCGGCGATTACAAGCGCCGGCTGTGTGTCTGAGTCCACGCTCCCGTGTTCATAGCGATAATGCCAGCCCTCCTCGGCCGCGAGCCGTACCAGAAAGGCAAGGTCGCTTTCTCGATGCTGGACACAGTACTCCCGTTGCTGCGGGGAGCGCTTCAGATCGAAGACCGAATCGATAATGCCGCGTTCTTCAAGCAGAGTCCGCATGATCGCATCGGTACCCTGGGTCTGGAAAATCCGGCTGTTGTGCATCAGCCCCAGACGCCAGAGAGGCGGCTGGATCGTCAGCTCATAGCGAGTCCTCCGGTGGCCGGCATCACCACGAACGAATTCGTTGACCACCCCGGTAAACCGCCGAAGAGGCATGCTGTCCTGCCAGATAACGAGATCAACCGGTTGCTCCAGAATCTCTGCGGCCCGAATGGATGGGTCGATACTAGCCAGCTCAAGACGACCCTGACACACCTCGGAAAGGCGCTCGGTCAGTGCGAAGCCAACCACGGAAAATAAATCGGAGGGGAGACCGCCAACACGGGCGGTGAACTGCAATCCACTTGCTTGGGGCATATCTTCGTTCCCTGAAGAGCAATAGGTTTTCCAGCTCGTCCTGAGCCGGATCCCGATTATAGCCATCCAGCCGCAGAATGAAACCCCGGGGCTGGTCGCGGGTAGGAAAGATGAGAGGTTGACCGGCCATGCATTCGAATGCACCCTAATCTGGTTTCATTACGCAACCGGAGAATCACGTGAGCGAATATACCAACCGAGCCGTTGTGCTCAGGCAGCGCCCACAGGGTGAGATTCAGCAAGGCGATCTGGTGCTGGAAGAGCGCCCTGTCCGTTCCCCCAACGAGGGCGAGGTGGTTGCCCAGGTGCTCTGGCTTTCGCTGGACCCTTACATGCGCCCCAGAATGAACGATGCCAAAGGTTATATGGACCCCATCGGCATTGACGAGCCTATTGTCGGCGAGTGTGTTGCACGGATCGTTGAATCCCGCTCAGACGAATTGAAGGTCGGCGACCTGGTCACCTGCTATTCCGGCTGGCAGGAGTACGTTACTTTCCCTGCGAATGCACCGATGGTGTACAAAATTCAGGAGCGCGACAACGTGCCCCTGCAGGCGTATCTGGGCGTTGCCGGCATGCCCGGGTGCCTATATGCGGATTTTGTTTCTGCGTACAACGCAAAGGATATGGCCAGCGTGGAGACCCCGTTCCACGTGCTTGGAGCCCTTGATCCCGCGCCTGAGCACCGCTTTTTCCTGGTGACCGAGTGGCAGGACCAGCATCAGGAAATCACGGATATTCTGGCCTCACGGGTTGCTTCCGGTGAGCTGAAGTACCGCGAGACGGTTGCCGAAGGCCTGGAAAATACCATTGAAGCCTTCAAGGGCATGCTCAAGGGTCGGAACTTCGGCAAGCAACTGGTCCATATCGCAGACTGACTGCCTGCCTTGAAACGCAAGGGCCTGCCTGATTAATCCGATATTTTCAGGAGCACCTTCCCGGTGTTCCTGTTGTCGGCAACGTAGGCCATTGCGTCTTCCACCTGCTCAATCGGCCATGCACTATCAATCAGAGGTTCAATCTGGCCTGCAGCGAGCAATGGCCAGACGTTCCGGTAGAGGGCCTGCATCACCGCGCCCTTGTCCCTGACCGTGCGCGAGCGGAGTGTGGAGCCAATCAGGCGCTGGCGTTTGATCAGCATCAGTCCCAGATCCACTTCGGCCATTCGCCCGCCCATCAGTCCGATCAGCACAATGCGGCCGTCAACATTCAGCACCTTCTGGTCGTCCGCAATGTAACTGCCGCCGACCGGGTCCAGCACCATATCTACCCCACCCCAGCTCTTAACCGCTTCAACAAAGGAACCCGCTTTCCGGTTCCAGACACCACTGGCTCCGAGCTTCCGGCAGACCTCCAGCTTGGCATCATCGCCGGCAGTTGCGAACACCGGGTTGCCAAATGCCGTGGCCAGTTGGATAACAGCAGTACCGAGACCGCTGGCTCCGGCGTGCAGAAGCACCCGTTCACCGGGTTTCAGCGCTGCTTCGTGATAGAGATTCAGCCAGGCGGTGGCAAAGACTTCCGGAATCGCCGCGGCTTTTTCAAGCGACAGGCCCCTGGGTACCGGCAACACCTGAACTTCCGGTACAACCACGCGGGTGGCGTAGCCCCCACCCGTCAGCAAGGCACACACTTCATCCCCGGGCCGGAAGCGGGTAGCACCCGCGCCAACCGAGGCGATCCGGCCACTCACCTCCAGGCCAAGAATGTCTGACGCCCCTGGCGGAGGCGGATAGACTCCTGCCCGCTGCATAAGGTCCGCCCGGTTGATTGCTGTCCAGACCACTTCGATCTCAACGTGGTCTGCCGACGGCTCGCCTGGCCCTTCCCAGGGCTCCCAACTAAGACTTTCCCCCGTTATCTTGATTGCTTTGGTCATGTCTGATGCCTCGGCCTTGCTCATATCCGCTCAGGATACCCCATGTTTTTCAAACGTTGCACGAATGATATTGCCATAGCGAGCGGAAAGCGACGAAACCCGCCACCCACCCGGGCAACTGGGCAATGGAGGATTTGCCAACAGCTTGGCAAGCCGATCAGCCGCAGCCAAAGCCTCGGCTTCTGGCTCGCCCGCATGGCTTGGGTAGAGCTGATTCCGGGGAATGTATTCCGGAAAAGCAAGCCGGTCCGGCCCCTTGTCATATTCCCAGCGATGGTTCCACACCAGATGCGGGCACTGGCGATCAATGCCACGGCGATCATCTGCAAACAGGCTGTCGTCAACTGGTACGGAAAGCACCCCGGATTTTTCATCAATAGTGCGGATCAGGCCTTCAGGCACACCATCAGGCAGCTTATCCAGGAAAGCCTGGGCCTGCTCAAGAAAGCTGCATCGGTTCCCGTCGCTGTTGAACAGAACCCTATCCGGGGCCAGCGCCGGTGGCTGCCTGCACCGCAGGCCGAAAGCAGAAGTATTCGGGGTCGGTTCGTTGCTGTGTGTCCGGGCATGGGCGCATTCTGCCCTACTCCCGGTTCGACAACCAGACGCTTTGATAGGGCTTGAGTGTGATCGAGCCGGACAGGTCATCGATCTTCATACCCGAGATCAGGTCCTGCCAGTGATCGGTTCCTATGAGATTGATATCACTCAAAGCCACCGGCTGAACCTCATCGCTGATGTTGTGAATGCAGAAGATAGACTGATCCCGCCGCATGCTCTGGCGCCAGAAGCCAAACAGCTGCAGGCCCAGGTGCAGAGTGAACTGGGTGGCATTGGGATGGAACGCCGACTGTTTACGGCGAATGGCGATCAGCCGCGTCAGCTCGTGGAAGGCTTTGCTGTGATGGCTCAGCGGGTCTGCAAGTTTGCGTTCCAGATCATCCAGCTGCCATTGGCTGCGGTTGATGGAACGCAGGCGACCGGTGTGTTCCACTCTCTCCAGATCATTTTCGGTGGCCAGCAGGCTGTGGATGTAGAAGGCAGGGATACCCTCCAGCGCCAGCATAATGGTGTGAGCACAGATAAAGCGCTGCAACTGCCAGTGATCCGCACCGGATTCCGCGGTTCCCCTCAGGGCATCGTAGAGCGCAATGTTGATTTCGTAAGGCTGATCCCGGCCATCGGCCGTACGGCGATAGGACACCTTGCCTCCGAAGGAATCCATGGTATTGATCAGCCGCTGCTTTTCCTCATCGGTCAGCAGGCCATCGGTCGGGCGCATGCCGATGCCGTCGTGGGAGGCGATGAAGTTCAGGTAGGTGGTGCCCATTTGCGCCGGCGGCATACTCATCAGCCAGGTTTTCAGGTGCTTGCAGTCTCCGGTCACCAGGGTATTGATCAGCAGCGGTGGCAGGGAAAAATTATAGATAACATGGGCTTCGTTGGCGTTGCCAAAGTAGGTCAGATTTTCGCGGTTAGGTACGTTGGTCTCGGTAATAACCACGGCATCCGGACTGTGATGCTCGATCAGAAGGCGCAGGATCTTGATCAACTCATGGGTCTGCCTGAGGTGGATGCTGGGCGTGCCCGGCTCTTTCCACAGGAAAGCCACTGCATCCAGCCGGAACAGGATAATGCCCCGCTCCAGATAGTGCCGAATGATCGCGACAAACTCCATCAACACCTTCGGGTTGGCAAAGTTCAGATCGACCTGATCCTCACTGAAGGTACACCAGACGTACCGCTCACCATCATCGGTCTGCACCGGATTCAGCAGTGGTGAGGTGCGGGGCCTCACCACGGCACTCAGATCATCCCGGGGATTGCCCTCAAAGAAATAGTCCTTGCCTGGATCCACCCGTTTGCGGAAATTCTCAAACCAGCGGCTGCGTGCCGACATGTGGTTGATCACCAGATCCGCCATCAACTTGTAATCCCGGGCAATGCGCTCGATGTCTTCCCAGGTTCCATGGGATTCGTTGACAGCCAGGTAATCCATCACCGAGAAACCATCGTCTGAGCTGTAGGGGAAAAACGGCAGGATATGGACGGACGACAGGCTATCAGCCAGGCAGTCACTGAGGAACCGGTGCAAAGTGACCAGAGGCTTCTCCCCTGGCTGCTGCACCGTATCGGCATAGGTGATCAGCACCACATCCGATTCATCCCAGTTGTTCTGATGGGCCGGGGGCGGCGGCTGGTTGGCCGCCAGACCCATGGTAATCAGCAGCTGTTCCGAAAGGAAATCGCAATCCAGTTCCGGGTAGACCACGTCCAGCATGGCCACCAGCTTGGCTTTCAGGGGCTGGTTCATGGCCGGAATTCCTCGTTATCCAGCTCGACCGCCTCCAGCAACTGTTCCTTGATATCCGGGAGGGCGCTGGTTACCCGGTTCCAGCTGGGAATGAAGGGGGTATCCATGGGGTTATCCAGAAAATAGGCGCCGGCCCGCATCACATTCTGGGCGAACAGCTCCACGGCTTTCTCTTCCTTGTGCCGGTCAAAGGTCAGGCCGTTGATTATGGCGTCGTTCTGGTAGGTTTCGACAAAATCCAGGGCGATCCGGAAATAGGTGGCCTTGATGGTGCGAAATTTCTCGTTGGAGAAAATCTCGCCGTTGGTCGCCAGCTTGCGGAACAGGGCCTTGGCGATGTCCATGCTCATTTTTGAGAGCCCCCTGCTGGCATCCTCGGGGGACAGTTCCTGATGTTTGTGATCGTACACATCGGCGATGTCCACCTGGCACAGACGGTTGGTAGCGTAGTTGCGCTTCATTTCCGAAAGCACTCCGATCTCCAGGCCCCAGTCGCTGGGGATGCGCAGATCGTTGATCACGTCGGTACGGAACGAGAATTCACCGGCCAGGGGATAGCGGTAACTGTCCAGGTAATCCAGAAAATCGTTGGGGCCGCACACCTTTTTCAGGGCCCGGATCAGTGGTGTCACCAACAGGCGGCTGACCCGACCGTTCATTTTGCTATCGGCCACCCGGGCGTAATAGCCTTTGCAGAACATATAGTTGAAGCCCGGGTTCGCCACCGGGTATATCAGCCGCGCCACCAGGTCCCTGGAATAGGTCAGGATGTCGCAATCGTGCAGCGCAACCGATTTACTCACCCCAGACGCCAGCACATAGCCGAAGCAGTACCAGACATTTCGTCCCTTGCCCATTTCCGTCGGTGCCAGATTTTGCTCACGAAGCTGGAGATCAATGGCCCTCAGTCGCGGCCCGTCGTTCCACAACACTTTGAAGTTCTGGGGCAACTCAGAGAAATACTCGAGGGCATGGCGATATTGCTCCTCGTTCGCCCGGTCCAGGCCGATAACAACCTGATCCAGATAGGACACCTTGCCAAGTTCCTGCACGATGTTTTTCAGGGCCGGGCCTTCCAGCTCGGAATAGAGCGACGGCAGCGCCAGGGACATGGGGCGGGATTTGCGGAAGTTCATCAACTCCGCTTCGAGGTCCTCCACCGGGCGGCGAACCAGGTTATGGAGGGTGGTGATAATGCCATTCTGGTAAAAGTCGCCCATGGCGGCTCTCCTTCTTTATTCCCGTACTCAAACAGGTCAGTACCCGTACTCAAACAGGAGATTGAGCACACACTCATTCCAGCCTTCGGGGCCGGGCTTGAGGGAGCGCATGGCGTGCTTTGCCGAAGGTAACTGCACCTCTTCGCTCTTTACGCCCCGGATCACCACCGGTATGTCCGCAGATTCGAGCATTCGCTGATCGTTGGGGCTGTCGCCGAGGGCGATGGCCACCAGCTGCTGCTCGCCGTAACACTCCCGGTATTTGCCCAGCAAGAAACGGGCCCCATCGGCTTTATCGAAAATACCCATGGCGTGGAGAAAGCGCCCACCCGGCACCAGCCGGAGATTTTCCGCCGCCAGGGCCGCTTCGAATTCCGCCAGCCCCTCGTCTGTGCCCTGCCAGATTAATGGCTCGGTACCCAGGCGCTGTTTCGCCCGCTCTGCCGCGGCCGGATCGAGACCCGTTTCACCGGCCAGCTCTTCGGCAGACATGTCATCGAAGCCCCGAAACTGCGCACCCGCTGTCCGTTGGGCTCCAAGAACTTCGAGCACCCGGTCCCGGGTTGCACCAAAATTCACCACTTTCTCAACGGTATTGCCGAAGGTGTGAGGGGGAATAATGACCGCTGCACCGTTTTCGACAATAAAGGGGTCGGTATTTCCGAGCTCCTCCCGCAACGCCCGTATTTCCGGAAGGGTTTTGCTGGAATTGAGCACCAGCGGAATCCCCGCCGCCCGGAGCTTTGCCAGCGCGGGGCCAGCCGGCTGCCAGCGATAATCGTCGTGATCAAGCAGGGTACCGTCCAGGTCGGAAAAAATAAGCAAACGGGGTCTGGCCATGGTGGGTCTCCGTTAATCTGCGCGGAACTGCGGAAGGCCAAGGGAGTGATCCTCGGCCACATTGATCAGAACATCAGCCCGGCCCGGCATTTCAGCAAGGCAGGCCCGGGTAACCCGTTCGTAATGCATGACGAATCGGGCGACTTCGTCGTCATTCATAATGCGCAAGCCTTGTGCGCAAGTGCCAGGCTCGCCCCCTTCTGGTGCGCCATGGGTTTTCCGGGCCAACTTCTGCTCCTGGAGACAGCGCCATTCCAGAACACACTCCATAGACGGGGCTTTCAGCATCACCAGGCAATCGATCTGGCCGAAAAACTCACGGTACCCGCCTTTCAGCTGCTCATTGACATAGGTCCGCCAGGTTCCCTTCGGGTCCTCCTCCGCCTCCAGTCGATTGATCGGAGACCTTAGTGCTCCCTCATCCTCGGGCCGGGCATCCAGACACCAGCCTTCAATCAGGATTATCTCCGCCCGGCCCGGGAAGGCGGGCCAGTCACCGGTTGGAACCCGATCATCCCTGGATTTGTCGAAGGAAGGAATCCGGGTAGTGTCACAAGGCCCCGCAGAGCGAAGCTGGCCCAACACTCTTTGGCCGAGTACAACATCGTGGGTGCCCGGCACCCCGCGGGTTTTGAACAGAGGATGAACCCGTTCGGCAAGGTCCTGGCGCTCAGCTCTGGTAAGGTAGATGTCATCAAGGGAAAAGCTGGCGGTGGGGCGGTTCCGGTACAGGGACAGAATCTCCCGCAGAAACAGGGTCAGCGTAGACTTGCCGGTGCCCTGGGCTCCGTGAATGCCCGCCACTACCGGGCGTTTTTCCGTATCATGGAGCGCCAGGATATGGTCCGCCAGTGGCAAAATGGTCTGTTCCACGGTCTGGGCGTAGGTCTCGGGCAGGCCCTCCTGGTGAATCAGGGCGTTGATGGTTTGTTCGAGCAATCGGTCAGACACGTTGGTTTTCCCGGTTTTGACAGATGGTTTAAGAAACAGGGCAGCAGAATTCATACCAATGGAAGTATAGGCATTTTATGAGTGGCAACGGTTTTCGTGTGGAACATCGCTACCTGGAACTCCCGGACAGCTTTTATACAAGAGTTCAACCCTCACCCCTGAGCGGCGCAAAGATGGTGTGCTTCAACCACACGCTGGCTGGGCAGATGGGCTTCCATGCCACGTCCGAATCCGACTGGACCGGCGTGGGCGCAGGTACAGAGTTGCTTGAGGGCATGGACCCGGTGGCAATGAAATACACCGGCCACCAGTTCGGCGTTTACAACCCTGAGCTGGGCGACGGCCGGGGCCTCCTGCTATGGGAAACCGTGGGGCCGGACGGTCGCCGCTGGGACTGGCACCTGAAAGGCGCAGGCATGACCCCCTATTCCCGATTCGGCGACGGCCGGGCCGTTCTGCGCTCCACCATCCGCGAATACCTCTGCAGTGAGGCCATGCATGGCCTGGGCATCCCCACCACCCGAGCTCTTTTTATGGTAAGCGCCAGAGACCCGGTTCGCCGGGAATCCATCGAGACCGCCGCAGCGCTGGTTCGGGTGGCCCAGAGCCATATCCGCTTCGGCCATTTCGAGTTCGCGGCCCATCATGAAGGACCGGAAACGGTCAAAACCCTGCTCGAACACGTCATCTCGCTGTACTTTCCCCATTTGATCAGCCTGCCGAATGACGAACGCCACACCCGCTGGTTCGGGGAGGTGGTGGAGCGCACCGCCCGGATGATTGCAGACTGGCAGGCTGTTGGCTTCTGTCATGGCGTGATGAACAGCGATAATATGTCGATCATCGGCGACACTTTCGATTACGGCCCCTATGCGTTCCTCGACGATTTCGATGCTGGCTACATTTCCAACCACACCGACCAGGCCGGGCGATACGCCTACAACCGCCAGCCCCAGGTGGGCTTTGATAATTGCCAGTACCTGGCAAGGGCTCTGTTGCCCGTTATGGATGAGGATGACGTTCGCCGTGGGCTACGGCGCTACGAAACCGCCTACAACGAACGGTTCCTGCAGAACATGCGCGACAAACTGGGCCTGGCAATCGAAGATGAGGGAGACCTGAGCCTGATCATGGACACCTTCAGCATGCTGCATGAGCATCACGTGGATTACACCGCGTTCTTCCGGGCGCTATCCAACCTATATGCTAAAGGCCACGCACCAGTCAGGGATCTGTTCATGGATCGCAGCGTAGCGGACCAGTGGCTGGAGCGCTATGAAGAGCGACTCAAGAGCGAGACCCGCGCCCACGATGAACGAGAGTACGCCATGCGCGGGGTGAATCCAAAGTATGTGCTGAGAAACTATCTGGCCCAGCAGATTATCCTGGAAGCACAGAACGGGGATTATGAACCAATGAAGGCGCTGCTCAAGGTTCTGGAGCGCCCCTTCGATGAGCAGCCGGAAAACGAGGCTTACGCTGCCTTGCCGCCAGACTGGGGCAAGCATCTGAATATCAGCTGTTCCAGCTGACCGAGGATAAAGACGGGGTCAGATGAAAATGGGGTCAGATGAAAAGTTCATCTGACCCCATTTTCATCTGACCCCATTTTCAGTTTTTCAGACTGCCTTGGCTGCGATAATCTTCTCGTGCCATTCAGCCGGGCCGGTCTGGTGCACCGAAGAACCACGTGAGTCTACCGCTACCGTGACAGGCATATCTTCTACTTCAAACTCGTAAATCGCTTCCATACCCAGTTCCGGGAAGGCAACCACTTCGGCGTGCTTGATCGCCTTCGACACCAGGTAGGCGGAACCGCCCACGGCCATCAGGTAAACCGCACCGAATTCCTTGATGGCGTCGATGGCTACCTGGCCGCGCTCGGCCTTACCGATCATGCCGGTCAGGCCGGTTTTCTCGAGCATGGTGTGGGTGAACTTGTCCATACGGGTTGCAGTGGTCGGGCCGGCGGGACCAACGACTTCTTCGCGCACCGGATCAACCGGGCCCACGTAGTAGATGAAACGGCCCTTCAGATCCACCGGCAGCTCCTCGCCTTTTGCGATCATGTCCACCATCTTCTTGTGGGCAGCGTCGCGGCCGGTCAGCATCTTGCCGGACAGCAGAACGGTTTCACCCGGCTGCCAGTCCTTCACATCTTCCGGTGTTACGGTATCCAGATTCACGCGGCGAACGTTTTCACCCACTTCCCAGGTGATTTCCGGCCAGTCGTCCAGGCTCGGGGGGGTCTGCAGGGAGGGGCCGGTACCATCCAGGGTAAAGTGAGCATGGCGGGTCGCCGCACAGTTCGGAATGATAGCCACGGGCTTGTTGGCAGCGTGGGTCGGGTAGTCCTTCACCTTCACATCCAGAACCGTGGTCAGACCGCCGAGGCCCTGGGCACCAATGCCCAACTCATTGACCTTATCGAACAGCTCCAGGCGCAGCTCTTCTGCACGGCTGGACGCGCCGCGCTCTTGCAGATCGTGAATATCGATCGGGTCCAGCAAAGATTCTTTTGCCATTTCCATGGCTTTCTCCGCGGTGCCACCGATACCAATACCCAGCATGCCCGGCGGGCACCAGCCAGCGCCCATTTGCGGCACCATCTTGAGCACCCAGTCCACGACGGAATCCGACGGATTCAGCATGGCGAACTTGGATTTCGCCTCGGAACCGCCGCCTTTAGCGGCAACATGTACCTCAACCTTATCGCCCGGCACCATCTTATAGTGGATGATGGCCGGCGTGTTATCACCGGTGTTCTGGCGCTTGCCATCCGGATCCGCCAGGATCGAAGCCCGCAGCACATTATCCGGATGCGTGTACGCCCGGCGCACGCCTTCGTTGATCACCTCATCCAGCGGCAGTTCGCAATCCCACTGCACGTTCATTCCGATGTTCACGAATACGGTGACAATACCGGTGTCCTGGCACAGCGGCCGGTGACCCTGGGCACACATACGTGAATTGATCAGGATCTGGGCCATGGCATCCCTGGCCGCCTGGGATTCTTCCTTCTGGTAGGCCTCATAGACGCCCTGGATAAAATCTTTCGGGTGGTAGTAGGAAATGAACTGCAGCGCGTCCGCTACGCTTTCAATCAGGTCGTCCTGGCGGATTACGGTGGTCATAGGCGCCTCATCAGCTTGATATCGTTATGTTGTGTCATCGGAAATCGGGAGGCGAGAGTTTACCAGAAAATCGGTTTGACGAGTGATTCGACAGATGGCGAAGCCATTCGTGGAAAAACCACAAAGCTACCGGTACCAAAGCTCGACAAACCGTTAACCGGCAACTATTTTTCACAAAGGCCGAACTCCAGCCGCGCGGGGAGGATTCAAACCACCAGAATCACACTTTTGGCTGATCAACACTTGCCATACTGTCGCTATAGTCATAGATACAGAAATTGGCTTACAGCGCTGGCTACAATTTCAGAACAACCGTTTAAGCAGAACAGGCCACTGACAACGGGCTTACCGGATCAGACCGGCCCCGTCAGCTGCCGAACATAACGACACAACAACAGGAAAAGGTTCCACCCATGTTCAAGAAAACTCTAATAAGTCTTGCCGTGGCGTCTTCCCTTGGACTTACAGGCTGCTTTGAGAGCGGCGAGACAGGGGCGAATGCTAATCCGGATTACCGAATTCAAGACACGACGATTGATAGATCAATCGTGCGCCCGATTTATGATCCGAACCCGATCGCGGCCGAGCCAAAATTCCCGATCAACGCGGACCTTATCCTGTTGCTGGGCGCCACCCAAAGCGCCAACTATGATTTCACAGGACTCTCTACTGGTACTTCACCTGCTGATGCCGCGGTCAATGACCTCTCTGGCTTCTCCACTTCGGGTGCTTTCACTCTGAAGTTTGACGGGGAGCTTAATCCGGCAACCGTGATGGCGAACGCGACGGTGTTTGTGCTTCCGCTCAACGTCGGGCCTGCTGTCGCATCTGCACCGGAAGCTCTGCCAAACACCAATCCCTCCAGTATTGTTGCAAGCAACCCTTTTGGCCAGGGACTCGGACTTGAACAGCCGAATTTCCGGGCTGATGTTGTGAGCGTTGATGGTGGCGTAAATAATGCCGTTCGTGTCGTACCCCTTGAACCACTGACGGAAGGTCAGAAATACCTTGTCGTTGTCACTGACGATGTTCAGGGCGCAAACGGCAAGCCCATTGAGCGCTCAGTTCAGGATGTAGCGCTCGCGGATGGCGTACTGGGCAACCCTGCACTTGGCAACGTGAAAACCATTTTGCAAACTGCTGACCAGCTGGCGAATGGATTCCTTGCTCAGATGCAGACAGGCTCTGAGTCAGCTCTGGCTTACACGTTCACGACTAACTCTGATACCGACGTTCTTCGGGCTATGATGGCGCCGGTGGCTTTCGGACCTGCTCTTGGTCAGAAAGTTGGCTTTACAGCTGCTTTGAAGGCAGTTCGTGACAACTATCCGACTCAAAACTTTTCTCAGTTGACTACAACACTGGGTGAACTCCAGGTCCTGGCGGCGGGCCTCCAGGGTGGATCGGTTGACCCGAGCAGTCTGACAGCACAGCAGCTGAATGCGATTGCCGCTCTTGGCGCGTCGCAACAGGTTGCAAACCCAACTGCTATCGGCAATGCTATTGGACAGGAAGTCGGAGATACGCTTCATTTGCCGGTCCCGCGTCCGTCCTTCTTCTTTCCCAAGTCGGAAGCAGCCAACCTGGCTACAATCCAGGGACTTGATGCTTCCAACAGCATCGCACAGGCGGCGACTCAGGTGCAGGTACATCAAGGGGCCATCACCTTGCCCTACTTCCAGAGCCTGCCCGGTGAAACTGGCGCCGGCATCGTGACCGGCATCTGGGGCGGCAGCACCAGCCTGGAAGCAGACCTGAACGAAAGCCTGAGACCGGGTGACCCCATATTCAGCTTCCTCCGGGATATCGACGGTACTCTGAACGTGAACGGTTATTTCCCGTTCCCGCAGAAAAACGCGGACATTACCGTTCCGGTTGTCATATTTAATCCGTCAACCGATTCCCGGCCCCAAACCTGCGTCGATGCTACCAAGCCTAACGGCGTAACCATCTTTCAGCACGGCATTACGGTAGATCGCAGTGTAGCGATGCTCCCTGCAATACTTCTTGCGCAAAGTTCCTGCCAGGCGGTGGTCGCAATTGATCAGCCTCTCCATGGCCTAGCTGGCGCAGCACCGGGGACAGTACCTGGACTTACTGAACTGGACGAGACCACTCTGACAGCGGCAGTGAACCAGCTGCTACAGGCGCCAGGAGTTGCTGGCAGCCCGTTGGAGGCCCAACTCAATGCGCTCATCAACGCCGACTACATTGGTGAACGCCACTTCGGTTACACCGCCAACGAGTCGCTGCAGCCGGTGCCTGCCGATCTGGCCGACATCTCCTCCGGCAGCCTGTTCATCAACCCGCTCAACATGATGAACAGCCGAGACAACCTTCGCCAAGGCGTTGTTGATCTGCTGAACGTCGCAGCGTCAATCCAGACCATGGACATCGACGGGAATCCCGGCACCCAGGGAGACCTGGCTGGAGTTCCGGTTAACTTCATTGGTCACTCCCTCGGTGGCATTTCCGGAACTGTCTTTGCCTCTCTGGCAAACGACGCGACGTTGAATATCACTCTCAACGGCACTTATGCGCAGGCCGGACTTCCTCTTTCGAACTTTACATTCCCGACGCTGAACTCGGTTGTTCTGCACAACACCAGCGGTCAGGTTACTCGCCTGATCGAGAACTCGCCGGCATTCTCCGGTCAAGTGCTTGGCGGGTTGGCTAACGCCGGTGTGACGCAGGGAGCCTCTGACTTCGAGAGCTTCTTCTACGTCTTCCAATCTATCTCTGACGCTGGCGATCCAGTGAACTTTGCCAAAGGACTTGGCGCTTCTACGACCAACCTCTTGGTCACAGAAGTTGTTGGCGACACCACGGTTCCCAACGAAGCCAACGTCAATCCGTTGAGCCCTGCTTTCTCGGCACCGCTGACTGGCACCGAGCCCCTGATGGCACTGCTTGACCTTGGTGCAGGTGGCACCATGTTGTCCGACGGTTCGGAAGGCCTGGGCATCATTGACACCGATACGCCGACAGGTGGCGCAATGCCGGTTGCCAGCTTCTTCGACGGTACAAATCCTTGCTCTGACGCAAACCATGGCACCTTCGTTGCCCCTATCGCTCCTGCATCCGCTTGCCCCGGTGGAGCATCCGACACGAGCATTGCCTTCAGCGCAATGATCACTCAAACTGCGCAAGCCTTGAGTGGCCAGCCTGTTCCAGGCTCCTCAGTACCGGCAATCGGCGCCTCTTTGGGTAGCAGCACCACCATTGAGAGTGCACTTGATCAGGATGAACAGCAGGCTCCATAAACGGGTCGCTGACATCTCCAAGCCCTGGCTAAGCCAGGGCTTTTTTTTTGCACAACTTTCCCATCTGAAATGTGGACGCATTGCCACGAGGTTGCACGTTCACCGATCCACCAAGGCAAGATCCTCCCCACCAGCACCCCGACAGCAAGGGCGGACTGGCGAACACTCACGGTGCTGGTAGACCTATCGCCACATGAGCCACCCAAAGGCTCCTTTTTTAAACTGATGTCCCCAGATGCATAGCCCGCGCCCCCTTCGAGATATTCAGCACCCACAAAAAAGCGCCGCGCCCTCAATGAGGGGCACGGCGCTTCTTTGGTTCCAGCTTATTGGGTTGAAATTACGGTTTCACCTTGCGGCACCAGATTCGCCTGAATGTCTGCTTCAGTGAAGAAAAGCTGACGGTAGTCCTTGTCGGAATACTGCTGGCTCTGATCGCTGAAATAAGGCGACATGGCGTCTGTGGACTGAGAATAACTCACCAGGCCATAGGCCTGCGGACCATTGTCCGTAAACTCCAGCCCGAAGTGCCAGCTGGTACCCCTAGCCATTAGCCAACCGTCAATGCCGTCAGAGCCATCGGATAAGCCTGCGGTGTTCGCAATAGTAGACGGTGCGATTCGCGGGAATCGGGTGTCCTCTAGGAACGGATCCGTCACAACACCGATCGCGTTGAAGGCCCCATCAATGTTGCCATCACCGCCGTGCCAGGGAATTGGCTGCGTCTGGAATACAGGCGTTCCACCGGAGCCAGGCGCTATACCACCGGAAGCACGGTAATACTGCAGAGCGCCCAAAGCATCAGTCGGCTGAATTCCTTGAGATTGCAAAGCGGACACACCATTGGCAAGTGCGAGAAGCATGGTATCGGTCTCTGTTCCGGCGTTCTCTTCGGATGGATCAGCCGGTGTGCCTACGGGATCAGCCGGGCTGAAAGGCGTCGTCAGATCTGAGTCCAGATCGTTGCGATAATTAGCCATGAATACGCGGAAGATATGGGCACCGACGCTATCCCGGTTATAGAGACCATCCCAGTTGCTCAAAGTCTGGCACCAGGTTGAGAGATCAATGCTGTTCACAGGGGTGCTACCGATCACAGTGCAGCGCTGTAGAAGCTCCGGCAGGAACTGCTCTGCATACCAGGCGCGATTGTTCCAGATCACACCGATGAGCTCCTCAGCATTGAATTTGCCGTCCTGCCCCGCTGGCAGCGGCGCATCTGGGAAACCCGGATCCATAATATTCTGCAGCATTTTGATACCCAGGCGGGTACGGGGATTGATGGGCGCCTTTTCCTCGCCGAATAAAGGTGAGAACCCAGTCAGGAACTCATCAGGATTGGTTGACCAGTAGCTGCTATTGGAGTTCTGCACCCAATCCGATCTAACCAGTTTTGGCTTCTGGTCATAAGGCACCAAAGGACCACAGGCGGTCTCCACCCAGTCCTCCTGGGAGAGTCTGCCATCGAGCAAGGTAACGCCCTGGTCAAAGAGACCAGCATATGCCGCGCTGCCTGCCCGCCTGAAATTCACGAGCGCAATGGCTTTCTCGGAGAGGTTCGGGACCGAACTGCTGTCGATGTAGAAAGCGTTACCCTGGTCATCCGCATAGGTGGTGTTGGTCCATAGGGTTGAGCCGCAGTTCTGGAAGACAGCCTGGAATTCCTCGAGATTACTGGCCCGGCTCATGCTCAACCAGGTATCCAAAAGACCGCCCGTGTTGGCATTGGCGTCGCGATAGGTGTGCGCGACCAGTGAAGAACTGTTCAGAGCCCCATTTTGTCCCCATGCTGGCAGCTGATTGCTTACGGCGTTGGCCGCAATCATGGGACCGTATTCAGAGAAGTAAAAAGTTCTTTCAAGCGTTACCGTCTGAGGCCCCATGTTGACCTCAATCTGGTAAGTCTCTGTGGTAATTGGCTTTTCAACCCCGTCTTTCACGTAGGTCAGGTTATCTCCATCCTTCAAAACCAGCTCATACCAAGTAAAGCGACGACTGGTCGTAACTGTGTGAGACCAGGCAAGATTCTCATTGAAATTGATCAAAGGAATCGCGGTCCCGAGCAGCCCAGCGCCGTGGACGTTAAGGTATCCCGGAACGGTCATCTGAACTTCATACAGCCGACGATGCCCTGTGTAAGGAAAGTGTGGGTTTGCCAAGAGTGCGCCACGGCCCTGCTCGGTCAACTCACTACCAATACCCCACGCGTTACTGGCGAGACCCATATCCGCGAAATTGGTCTGTGATTTTGCGCCAGCCTCTGCAGTTGCCACAACGTTCTTGAGAAGCTGATTGACCTCGTCAACATTGGTCACCGAACTTACCGGTGTCGGTGCCGGACTCTCCCCAGGAGGAACTGCGAGGAAAACCGCCCCTGTGGCGAACAGCGCACCGCTAGCGTACTGACCAACAATGCGATAATGAGCCAGCAGATCAACCGGCGTTATCGGTTTAACCCAGTCCTGATTTGCACATTCTGCAGGGAACTGAGAGACATCAGTTTCATTTACGTAGCGGTTATAACCCTCTGTAAAGCCTTCAATCAGCGCACGGCTCTCCGGGCTCAGATTGGGGAACTCGGCCTCAGCGCCAGCGTATATTTGTTGAGCCTTGTAACTAAAGTCATTAATGATGTTTAGCCCAACGCTGGCTCCAGGCGCAAACTGAACGTCCGGCCCCGGCCCAAAATACTTCGCTCTCTCGCTTCGGGCCTTTACAACCGCCTCAGCCAGCATACAAACGTTGTCCTGCGCTTGCGCATAGCCATGTCCGAAAGCCGCGGATTTCAGGTCGTCAGCGACGATGTGAGGAACGCCGCCCGTAGTTCGACGAATGGTCGCCTCTAGCTGACCACCCGACGGAAAAAGATTGGGATCCACCTTAGCCTGTGAGGGGCCAGACGAATCGTTGTCACTATCAAAACAGCCCGCCAGCAAGGTGCTGCCAAGCAGCGCCACCGTGAGACTTAGGGCATATCTGCCACTCGGGGTTTTCCTGAGGTTCATAGTGTCTTCCTTATATTTGTTCACTACGGTTTCACCGTCACCGGTGACATTTATAAAACTAGCAGAGCTCTCCTTATTCAAGCAGATAAAACTGAACACTAATTCACGCTATTTTCTTCTAAAGAAACTCATCGTTATCAGCCCCAAGCATTTTCCCAATCCGGGACGTTGTAGAAGGCGTTTTCTCAAACTTGATGGGAAACCCGATCTGCCTCTGTTGGGTGCCGTCACCCCGGTCCACACCAATCACCATCTCCCTGGCCTTAAGCTGCGGATGCTCAGCGGCCTCGGAGATTGTCAGAACCGGCTCCACGCAGGCATCCTGACCGGCAAAAACCTCCTGCCACTCGGCCAGGGTTTTTGAGGCAATCCTTTCTTTCAGGGCGGCTTTGAGCCGTTGCCGATGTTCGGGTTTCTGGCTCAGGGCATCGCTTTTCATGTCCGGGATCCCCAGGGTGTCGCACAGGCGTGCGGAGAACTGGGGTTCCAGGCTGCCGACCGATAGCCAGCGGCCGTCACTGGTTTGGTAATAATCGTAGAAGGAGCCACCATTGAGCAGTGAGCTCTCCGGTTTCTGCTCTTGTCCACCCGCCAGGCAGGCGGCGCCGGACATGGCATTCAGGGCAAAGGCGGCATCGGTCATGCTGACATCAACGAACTGCCCCTCTCCGGTTTGCTGCCGATGTATCACCGCCGCCAGAATGCCCATCACCGCGTGGTGAGAGCCGCCGGCAACATCGGCAATCTGTATTCCCATTGGGGGCGGACCGCTGTCTGCTCGGCCACAGTGGCTGCTGACACCGGCCAGGGAAAGATAATTGATGTCATGGCCCGCGCGGTCCTTGTACGGGCCGGTCTGGCCATAGCCGGTGATAGAGCAGTAAATGAGGCTCGGGTTGACGGCTTTGAGCGCTTCGTAACCGATGCCAAGGCGGTCCATCACCCCTGGCCGGAATTGCTCGATAACGATGTCATAGTCTTTTACCAGCGCCAACACCTTGTCTGCACTGCCCTCTTCCTTCAGGTTAAGCGCCAGTGAGTTCTTGCCACGGTTCAAAAAGCCGTGGGCGGTGCTCACGCCAGCATCATGGGGAGGCATTACCCGGATCAGGTCCACCCTGTCCGGCGCCTCGACACGCAACACATCCGCGCCCATATCCGCCAGCAACATGGTGGCATAGGGGCCAGGCAATAAAGTGCTGAAGTCGAGGACTTTGAGTGAGGTCAGTGGACCGGCCATGATGATCTCCTTTTGTTGTGAGAGTGGTTTCTCCACCCGTTGTTATCCCCATCATGCTGCCCGGTTTTGCCGGTGAGGCCAACTACTGCTTCGGTCATTCCAATTGGCGGTTTCTTCCATCCGGTTGATCCGGCTTCGGTTGCATTGTTCCACGGGGGTTTTATGATGGGTCTCGTTTTCATGGAATGGCGAGCGTGATGTCCGATCTGACGGTTTCAAGGCACTTTGTTCAGGCCGCCCTGGTGGGAGCCGAAACGCTTGGTTTTGATACCCGTGAAATGCTCCGGGAAGCCGGTATCTCACCGGATCTGCTGCGCATTGAGATGGCCAGGGTAAGCAGCGATCAGTTCAGCCATCTGATGCAGGTGCTCTGGAACCGGATGGGCGACGAATTCATGGGGCTTGGCCCAAGGCGTGCCCGAACAGGCACCTTTGCCACCATGTGCGCACTGGTAATTGATTGCCTCAACCTGAAATCGGTGTACCGGCAAGCCTTCCGGTTTTCCCGTCTGTTTGAGCCCATGGTAGCGATGGAACTGGAAATCGGTGAGGACAATGCGCAGTTGGTTACCCGGATGGAGGGCGAAATCCACGATCCCAGTTTTTTTCTGCGGGAGAGCATCCTGGTGATCTGGCATCGGCTCGGCAGCTGGCTGATCGGGCAACCGATTGAGCTGGAGAAGGCCGAGTTTGATTATCCGCGGCCGGCGCATGGGGACGAGTACCGGCACATTTTCCACTGCCCCCTGGCGTTCGACTCCGACAAGACCGCCCTCACCTTTGACAAGCGCTTCCTGTCCGCTCCGGTGATCCGGGACAAGCCGGAGATGCAGCAGTTCCTGAAAACCTCTCCGGCGGATCTGTTGTCCCGGCCGGATGAGAGCAACACCTTTACCGGACGAATCCGGGCGCTTATTGGCCGGGATTTCGCAAAACCGCTGCCGGACTTTGAGTGGATCGCCGCAGAGCTGCACACCAGCCCGCAGACGCTCCGGCGCCGGCTGAAGCAGGAAAATACCTCGTTCCAGGAGATCAAGGATCTGTTGCGCCGGGACATGGCGATTTACTACCTGAGCCGGCAGGAGCCGCCCATTAACGACATCGCCGCCAAGGTCGGATTCACCGAGCCCTCAACCTTCCACCGGGCCTTCAAGAAGTGGACCGGGGTAACGCCGGGCGCCTACCGGGAGGGTGAGCGCGGTAACCTGTCGGGCTGAATCAGGAATCCGATGGTGCCTGAACGGTACGGATAAGGTGCCCCAGAGTGTCTGCAATCTCCTGAGCCTGATCCCGGTTCAAGGCAAGCTGGAACAGCCGGGAACCATCCCTGGGGTCGTATACCCAGCAGGTTGAGGTCGCTGGTTCACAGCGCCATTCCACTCTCGGATTTATGCCAAAAACCGACATCGGCTCGGTGCTTCGCCTGACCCGCCCGTCGTCACCACGCCTGATTTCCTGAATCTGGATTTCGCTACCCTGGCTGCTCAGGCGATATTCCACCTCAGCCGGCCGGTCAAGCCTGACCACCGTCTGATCACGCCGCCAGCCGGAAAGCTCCAGCAGGCTGTTGATGTGCAGGGTGAGCGCCTCCCGGTCCGAATCCGCAAGGTAGAGCTTTCGCAGGGATGCTACCCGGCTGTCCCCTGCCGGCTCGATTACCGCAACCCTCTCCGGCTCACCGGCGCCCTGAGGTGCAAGGGCACTTTCCTTTCTCGCCTTTTCAATATCGGTAATCAGCTTCAGGGACTCCTGATAATGGGCACCCTTGGCACCGGCGCGGGTCACATAGGTCTCCAGGGCCGACTGGGCCTCGTTGAGATGGAATGACTGCAACATCACCCGGCCACGGAAAAAGTAATAATCGACCGGTTTTTCCCCTTCCAGTTGCTGCAACCGGTTCAGGTACTCGGCGGCCTCACCCCATTTCTCCGCCACCACGGCTTCTTCCGTTGCCAGCATGAGCCTGCGGGTTTCGTGCTCTGGCGCCAGCGCCAGCGCCTGTCCGGCCAGAAGCACAGAGGCAAGGATGGCTCCACACGCCAACCGGCGACCTGTTCCAAACGATACTGCCATGGCATTTACTCCTGCTGGTTGTCTGCACCAATCGTCTGCTCTTCAGTACCAGGCAGATCATTGTCATCAGCGATTTCGGATTCCTCTCCGCCGTCCACTTCGGCCTGGTCCATGATCGCTTTCGGCAATTCCTTTTTAACCCGAACGCCAAGCTCAACAAAGCGATTCGCCTGGGAAATCAGATTACCACGGCCCCGGGTCAGGTTATTCATGGCCGAATCGTAGGTTCCCTGGGCGGTATGCAGTTGGCTGCCCAGCCGCTCCATTGCCTCCACAAACACCCGTAGTTTGTCATACACCGCGCCGGCCCGCTCGGCAATGCGCCTGGCATTCTGGCTCTGGCGCTCGTACCGCCAGATGTTTTCAATGGTTCTCAGTGTTGCCAGTAATGTGGTGGGTGTTACCACAATAATCTTTCGCTCAAAGGCTTCTGCGAAAAGGTTCTCGTCCTGCTGGAATGCTGCCACAAACGCCGGTTCAATGGGCATGAACAGCAGCACGAAATCCGGCGAATGCAGGCCGTGGAGCTGACTGTAGTCTTTTTCACTGAGGGTACGGATGTGATTTCTCACGGCCTCAACATGCTGTTTGAGTGCCTGTTCCTTCACCTCGGAATCCTCATCCTCCGTCACCCACTGTTGATAGGCCACCAGCGAGACCTTGGAATCGATGATCAGGTTCCGGCTGTCCGGCAGGTGAACGATGACATCCGGCCGGTAGAGCTGATTATCACTGTCCCGGTAGCTGCCCTGGGTATCGTATTCAACACCCTTCCTCAAACCGGACTTTTCCAGTACCCGCTCCAGGATCAACTCACCCCAGTTGCCCTGGATTTTTTTGTCGCCTTTGAGGGCCCGGGTAAGGTTGGATGCTTCCTCGGTAATCTGGCGGTTCAGGTCCTGCAGTGATTTGATCTCACTGCGCAGGGCCTGGCGGTCCCGGGTTTCCGTGGTGTAAACATCCTCCACTCGCTTCCGGAAGTCCTGAAGCTGGTCCCGGAACGGATTCAGCAAGGTGTCGAGACTGGTGCGGGTCTGCTGGCTGAACCGTTCGCTTTTTTGCTCGAAAATCTTGTTGGCGAGGTTTTCGAACTCCTGCTTCAAAGCGTCGCGGTTACGCTCCAGCAGTTCAAGTTTCTCGGTGGTTGACCGGCGTTCCTTGTCGAGCGTTACCTCCTGCTCCCGAAGGGCAACACGGGCCTCTCCTAGTTCCCGGGTCAGATTATCTGCCTTGGTGTGCAAGCTCTGGCGCTCACCTTCCAACTGCCCGATTCTCTGCTTTCGCCCTTCCAGGTCCGATTCCAGCGCCGCCACCCGGTTTTCAAGGCCCGTGGCCCGCTGCCGCCAACGCTCCATATCGCGCTCCATGCGTGCATTCTTTTCTCGCTGTTCAGCCACAGCATATTCAAGCTGTTCGGCGCGCTGAGCACCCAGGGCCTGATCGTGTTCGGTCGCATTCAATTGCTTTTCGAGAACAGCTTTGACCGCTTTCAGTTCACCGGCGTCCCGGGCAACCTCCCGCCTTGCGGCTGTGGATTTCGCCAGCAAGCCTGCCAGCACAATTGCTGAAATGAAAAACACAACCATCAACCCGGCCATCAGATCAGTCCGGGACAACATCAATTCCGTGATGGCTTCAGGCACTGCACAGCACTCCCCTTGAAAATCACGGGTCGATCAAACGACCACCGGTGTCGAAACTGCAAGACAGTCTACCTCAGGACAGGAACCTTTTGCCCGAGACGCCGCCACCCGGAATGGCTGCCCAAAAGAGGACCACGACGGTTTAGCAATATTGCGAAGCTCTGGGATCCATCTCTGGACGCCCATCGTAATATCGTCTAAAAGGGTAAAACAGTCTCTGCCTGCGCGGTTATTTCCTTTTATTAATCGCACACCGGAGAGGAACTGGAGACAGGAACCAGATCAGAAACGGACAACCGATCATGCTGAAAGAATGGTGGCGAAAACTGGGGGCGGATTTTCTGCAGGCGGACTGCTCCACGCAAGAGAGCCGCGGGAGTTTTTCTGGCAACGGCCCTTCTGGCAGCGTGGATGAGCCCGGAATCCTGCCCCACATCACTCACACCGGTGAGTTTCACCTCGAACGCCTGACCAGTGTACTAGAATCCCGCTATGGCAAGAGTTTTGGAATGCCCTCAAACCAAAATGACAGCGATGAGGGAATCCGGGAACTGGTCAGCTTTGCCGCGCGGATTCAGGATCAGGACGTGCAACGGGAGCTGCTGCTTTTCTATCTGAATTGTTCGCCGGTCATTCAGGAATATCTCCGGTCGGAGACGGTGCTGGGTGAGGGACATCTGCTGTGGCGGTGAACACCGCTCGCCCTTAACCATCTGTAAATCAACCACACAGTCCGGATGTTGTATACTCCCCCTCCGTCTTTACTTGGATTTACATGCACAGACCGTCACAGCTGCCTGGTTCCGGGCGTGGCAGGCTGCCGGCTCAGGGGTTTTTCATGGCTTTCAAACATTTCCGGGCTGGTCTGCCGAAACTTCCCATTACTGCTCTTGCAGGGCTCCTCCTGCTCACGGGCTGCTCGGCAGACCGTTATTTCATGGTGCCCAAGACCGATCTGGATGAGCTCGGGGGGTCCGTTAAAATCCAGCGTGCAACCCTGATTACCATGGAGAACAATGCTGCCGTCCGACACCAGCAGGTGATTGAACAGAACCGCGCGGCTACCGACACCCTTCTGAATGCCATCGCCACCCAGGTGGAAAGGCCCGAATGCCCTCCCGTACCCGCGCAGACGGCGTGCCCGGCTGCAGACATTTCGAAGAGCCGCACGGACCGCCTCAAGGGTAAAGTCATTGTTGGTGAAGTAGAAAACTTCTATCTCGCGGGGCCAGGACTGATCTACAAGGCCCGCATCGACAGTGGGGCGGAAACCTCGTCCATTGACGCCAGGAACATCACGCGCTTTGAACGTGATGGCAGCAACTGGGTACGCTTTGATATTCCGGTTCCGGGTACCGAGGAATTCGTCACCCTCGAGAAAGAGATTTCCCGCCGGGTCCGTGTCATACAGGCCAGCGCGGAAGAGGCAGAACGAAGAGTTGTGGTTGAGCTGCAGTTCTCTATTGGCGACCACCAGCAGGTGGCCGAGTTCACCCTCGCGGACCGAACGAATCTGACCTACGAAGTTCTTATCGGGCGGAATATCCTGCGCGACGTCATGCTGATCGACGTCGGCAAGGAGTATGCGACCGAATTACCCGAATCACTCCGCAACAGCAACGGGAGCGGATCGTGACCGCCCGCTCGCGCCTGCCATTTTACATCGCCGTCTTTCTGCTGATCGCCGCTGGCGTTTCGCTTGCCGTCTGGAGGCACATGGAACTTGGTATCCCATGGCTCACCGGCGAACAGCGACCGGTCTGGATGGTTGAGGCAAGAATCGATTTCGATGCCGGTAATGGCCCCGTGCTTGCGAGCCTCAATATTCCGGAGCAACCACCGGGTTTCCGGATTCTGACCGAACAGGCAGCGTCGCCTGGCTATGGCTTCTCCATCATCGACAGCTCCGGCAGCCGCCGTGCGGAGTGGAGCAAGCGCGAAGCATCCGGGCCGCAGACTCTGTATTTCAAAGCGCAGTTTTTCCCGGACCCCACGGCTCAGCCGGAGTTTCCCGGCCGGGAGCCCAAGGCCGGAAAAGTATTCTGGGAGGAACCCCAGGCAACAGCGGTGGAGGAAATTCTGGACCAGGCAAAGGCCCGCTCCAGCACGCCGGAAAGCATGACCCGGGAGCTCATCCGGCTGATGCAACCGGACACCCGTACACAGAACACCACACTGCTGATCGCGGAAGAAAACTATCTGGACCTACTGGTCGACATGCTCAACCACGCCGGCATCGCGGCCAGAATTGCCGACGGGTTAAGGCTTGAAGACGCCCGGCGCCGGCAACAGCTGATGCCATACCTGCAGATCTACAACGGTAAGCAATGGCTCACCCTCAACCCAAAAACCGCCGAACAGGGTGTGCCTGAGGACCTGCTGCTGTGGCGCCAGGGTTCAGCCTCGCTGCTTGACGTTGTGGGCGGAGAAAACTCTGAAGTGAGCTTCTCCATGCTCCGCCAAACCGTCCCGGCCCTGCAACTCGCCAGCATGCAGTCGGCATCCAATGGCCTGGGATTCCTGAGTTTTTACGAACTGCCCATTGAAGAACAGAGCATGTTCCGGATGCTTCTGCTGTTACCCCTGGGAGCGCTCACGGTGGCCTTCATGCGGATTGTGATTGGCATTCGCACGTCTGGCACCTTTATGCCCGTTCTGATTGCCGTGGCCTTCGTACAGACGACGCTCATCCCCGGCCTGATTGCATTTTTGTCCGTGGTCGCCATTGGCCTGTTAATGCGGGGCTACCTGTCCAGCCTGAACCTGCTGCTGGTCTCCCGGATATCCGCACTGATCATCCTGGTGATTTTCATAACCGCCGGGCTGAGCATCATCGGCTATCAGATGGGTTTCAACACCGGGATGACAGTCACTTTTTTCCCGATGGTGATTATTGCCTGGACCATTGAACGCATGTCTATCCTCTGGGAGGAGGAGGGTGCCCATGAAGTCATCATTCAGGGTGCCGGCAGCCTGTTCGTGGCCATCGTCGCCTACCTGCTTATGAGCGCCCCTCTTGCCGGCCACCTCACCTTCAACTTTCCGGAATTGCACCTGGTTATCCTCGGGCTGATCCTGCTGATGGGCCAGTACACCGGTTACAAGCTGAGCGAGCTCAAACGCTTCACGCCAATGAAGATTTACGACTGACATGGACTGGATTTCACCTCGAGCGCTTAAACGGCTGGGTATGCTTAACATGAACCGGCGCAATGTGGATTACATAGCCCGGTACAATGAGCGCAACTCCTATCCTTTGGTAGACAACAAACTGAAAACCAAGTTGGTGGTTGCCGAGTACGGCGTCAAAACCCCCACACTGTTGCAGGTTGTTCGCCAGCAACATGAAATCTCCCGGTTCCGGGAAATGGCCCAGGGGCTTGCAGGCTTTGCCATCAAACCGGCGAAAGGGTCTGGCGGCAAAGGCATCACTGTCATCACCGGGCGCGACGGCGAGGAATACATCAAGGCCTCCGGCTCCCGGGTGGACTCTCGCTTTCTCGAGCGCCATCTCACCAATATCCTCGCCGGCCTCTATTCCCTCGCCGGCACACCGGATGTTGCCATTGTCGAAAGCCTGGTGGAATCAGCGCCCTCTCTCGCCAAATATTCTCACCAGGGTGTGCCGGATATCCGGATTATCGTTTTCCAGGGTTATCCGGTGATGGCCATGCTCAGACTGGCCACGACCGCATCAGACGGCAAGGCCAACCTGCACCAGGGCGCTGTGGGCGTTGGCCTTGATATTGGGTCCGGAAGAAGCCTGAATGCCGTTCAGTTCAACCGCCCGATTACCCTCCACCCGGACACGGGCCTGGCGCTGGAAAATATCAACATTGAGGCCTGGGACGAGATGCTCGAAATGGCCTCTCGTTGCTACGAAGCAACAGGGCTGGGCTACATGGGTGTTGATCTGGTTGTCGATGCCAATAAGGGCCCGTTGTTACTCGAACTCAACGCCCGGCCGGGATTGGCAATTCAGATGGCGAACGGCCGTGGCCTGTTGCCTCGCCTTCGGGCAATTGAGGGCCTCAAGCGGCCACATTTTACTCCCAGAGAGCGGGCCAGTCACGCCATGGAGAGCTTTGCCAGTCTCTGAACCCTTCATCCAGGCGAAAAAAACCGGGGCCGAAACCCCGGTCTTTTCAGTTTCAGAGCATGCTCAGGTGAGCTCGCCTCTGGCAATCAGAAGCTTGCGCTCATGGCTCAGACCCTTCAGCAGACCCCAGGTCATGACCAGCAGGATCGCGGTGAATGGCAGGCCCGCACTGATCGCGGTTGCCTGAATGGCGCCAAGCGCATCTTCACCGCCTCCGAAGATCAGAGCGGCCGCAATGGCGCCTTCCGCCACAACCCAAAAGACACGCTGGGCAGTAGGAGCGTCAGTCTTGCCACCGGCGGTGATGCTGTCGATGACCAGCGAACCGGAGTCAGACGATGTCACGAAAAACACCAGTACCAGAACGATACCCACGAACGAGATAATTCCGGTCAGCGGCAGATTGGCGAACATCTGGAACATGGCCAGTGATACATCGGTCAGGCCATTCTCGGCCAGGGCACCAATTCCCTGCTGGATCTGCTCCAGGGCGGAACCACCGAAGGCGCTCATCCAGACTGCGGTAATCACCGTCGGTACGATCAGAACCGCAGTTACAAACTCACGCACCGTGCGCCCTCTGGACACCCGGGCAATGAACATACCCACGAACGGTGACCAGGAAATCCACCATGCCCAGTAGAAGACGGTCCAGCCCTGGAACCAGGCTTCGTCTTCACGGCCGAACGGGTTGCTCAGCGGCAGCACATTGCCAACGTAGCTTGAGGAGGTTACCCACAGGGTTTCCAGCACGGTCATGGTCGGGCCGGCGAAGATGATGAAGAACAGCAGAATGCCCGCAAGGCCCATGTTGATGTTACTCAGTACCTTCACGCCGCCGTCAAGACCACGAAGCACGGAAATCAGGGCAAGAGCC
Source organism: Marinobacter sp. SS8-8 (assembly GCF_030540945.1). Taxonomy (NCBI): domain Bacteria; kingdom Pseudomonadati; phylum Pseudomonadota; class Gammaproteobacteria; order Pseudomonadales; family Marinobacteraceae; genus Marinobacter; species Marinobacter sp. SS8-8. Next base: position 81,819 of record NZ_JASSVN010000001.1, read on the forward strand.
GTGACACCGACGATGATTGCCATCTGAACGTTGATGCCGCCTCCGGTATCGAACAGATAGTCGAACCCTGCAGCGGCTTGCTGGGCACCGAAACCAAGGGATGTGGCCAGGCCAAAGATAGTCGCAACAACGGCCAGGATATCAATGATGTGTCCCGGCCAGCCCCAGACCCTGTCTTTAAGAAGAGGGAAGAAAGCCGAACGAATGGTCAGAGGCATGTTCTTGTTGAACGAAAAGAACGCCAGGGAAAGCGCTACAACGGCGTAAATAGCCCAAGGGTGAAGCCCCCAGTGGTACATGGTAGCCCCCATGGCCAGATTCGCGGCTTCCGGGGAGTTGGCTTCAACGTTGAACGGGGTCTCATACCAGCCCGTGTAGTAGGCCACAGGCTCGGCCACCGCCCAGAACATCAGACCGATACCCATACCCGCGGCAAACAGCATGGAAAACCAGGACAGCGTGGAGAACTCTGGCTTTGCATCCATGCCACCCAGGCGGATCTTTCCAACGGGCATCACGATCAACGCCAGGCACACCACCACAAAAATGTTGGCGCTGATCAGGAAAAACCAGTCAAAAGTCGCGATAATGTCCCATTTTGCACCGTCCAGAAGTTCTTTGGCCTGGCCGGGGAACATCAGGGTACCTATCACAAACACAACGACCAGTATCGCCGTGATCGGGAATACCGGCGCGTGGAGATCCAGCCCGAACGGAGTGATATTGTCCTGGCCAGCCACGTAATCCGTCTGATATTCGTCTTTAACTACGTCGCCCACGTTTTGGCGCCTCCTGAGTTGATAAGTCTTTTATTCAGAATCGGAATTCAAACGTAACAAGCGTGTCATGGTAATGCTTTGAACTCAAAACATCAAAGCAGCGGAATGATGCCGCATCGGCCTTAAGCATAGACCAACGTAGTGGCCCAGCCAGCGAGACCTCACTTCAATCGATTCGAGATCAGTGAACGTACCGGTATACTCTAGTACCGATTCTAAAGCCCGAATTTCGCGGATTTACTGAGGAATACATGGAAAAAACCAAAACCTTCCCGCTTCGCTATACCGTCTATGCCCTGAGCATTGCCGGCCTGGTCGGCTCCCTGGTTGTGGCTTTGATTCTTGATGCCGGTTACATATTCCCAATTGTATTCGGAGCTTTCGCCACTCTTGGAACTTACGATCTATTGCAGCGCAAACACACGGTCAGCCGGAACTACCCGATCATGGCTAACTTCAGGTACCTGCTTGAGGCCGCTGGCCCGGAAATCCGGCAATATTTTATTCAGTCGGATACCGAAGAACGCCCCTTCTCCCGGGAACAGCGCTCGGTAGTCTACCAGCGGGCCAAAAACGTTCTCGATAAACGCCCCTTCGGATCACAATTGGGCATGTACAACGAGGGCTTTGAATGGATGAACCATTCCCTCGCCCCAACCCGCCTGGCCGACAGCGACTTCCGGATCCTGATCGGAAAAAACTGTGAGAAACCCTACAGCGCCAGCGTGTTCAACATCTCTGCCATGAGTTTCGGCTCACTTTCGGCCAACGCCATCCTCAGCCTGAACACCGGCGCCAGAATGGGAGGCTTCTACCACGATACCGGCGAAGGCTCCATTTCCCGATACCACCGGCAACCCGGCGGCGATCTGGTCTGGGAGATCGGCTCCAGCTATTTCGGATGTCGCCACAAAGACGGCTCATTCAATGAGGATATGTTTCGGGAAAGTGCCTCCCTGGAACAGGTTAAAATGATAGAGGTCAAACTATCTCAGGGCGCGAAACCCGGTCACGGAGGCATTCTTCCCGGCGCCAAGGTAACTCCGGAAATTGCGGAAGCCCGCGGCGTGGCGGTCGGCGAAGACTGTGTATCCCCGGCCAGCCACTCCGCCTTCTCAACGCCCGTGGGGTTGCTGGAATTCATTGACCACTTGCGGGAGTTGTCGGGCGGAAAACCCGTGGGATTCAAGCTGGCCATCGGGCACCCGTGGGAATGGTTCGCCATCGTCAAAGCCATGCTGGAGACCGGCCGAAAGCCGGATTTTATCGTGGTCGATGGCGGCGAAGGTGGAACCGGCGCAGCGCCTCTGGAGTTCATTAACCGGCTGGGAACGCCCATGACAGAGGCCCTGCTGCTGGTCCACAACACCCTTGTGGGCACAAACCTTCGGGACGACATTGCCATTGGTGCGGCGGGCAAAATCACCTCCGCGTTCAATATTGCCCGCACCCTCGCCCTCGGCGCCGACTGGTGCAACGCGGCACGGGGCTACATGTTTTCCCTGGGCTGTATCCAGGCACTCAATTGCCACACCGGGCGCTGCCCCAGCGGCGTTGCCACCCAGGACCCCAGGCGCAGCAACAAGCTTGATGTGAAGCACAAGAGCCAGCGGGTCTACAACTACCACAAGAATACCCTGGATGCCCTCCAGAACCTGCTGGAAGCGTCCGGCCTCCGGCACCCCTCAGAACTTGGTCCCGAACACATCGTACGGCGGGTCTCCAAAACCGAGGTTAGTTCCTATTTGGATCTCTTCCCTTTCCTCGAACCCGGAGCCCTGCTGGAAGGCAAAACCGGCCTGACCGTGTTCGACAAGTACTGGGAATTCGCCCGCCCCGATACCTTTGAACCACCCGACTTCATCCTGAAACTCCGGGAAACCAAGCTGCGCTAATAATTGAACATCAAAATCGCCCGGGGCTGTTTATTTTTCCCATGGGCTCGTGTAGACTTCGCTCTCGCTAAGCCACTGAGAATACTCTTAAGTTTTCTTCTCTGGCCAACAGCGAATCGGGGCGTAGCGCAGCTTGGTAGCGCACTTGCATGGGGTGCAAGGGGTCGTAGGTTCAAATCCTACCGTCCCGACCAGATTTATCAGAAACTTGGCCCGGCATCGAAAGATCCGGGCTTTGTTGTTTCTGGAAAACAACCCTTCCAGTTGCTACACCGAAACTGGACCCCGTCACCAGACCTATCCATTCATATCTTCTGATTAAGGCGAATCTGAGACGCCTTCATTTAGCGCCGGTGTCCAGACCCTATGATGAGACCAGGTATCACCATGCGGTTTACCTATTCAATATTTCACGTCAATAATCGGCGTGGATTTCTTTTTCAATAAACATTGAATATTAAAATAGTTTCGGTAGCATGAAATTTACGTCAATAATTGCCGTGCAATCGGGAATTAGTAAACCATGCTCAACAAAGAAGCCCGCAAGAAACTTCAAGATCTGCTCCCCCTTTCCATGGTGGCCACCAAGCAGTGGTTGCGCCACCAGGGACTAAGTCTGCATTTCCTGGACAATGCAATACGTAGCCAGACATTGATCCCCTTGGCAACAGGTGTGTACACCCTATATGGCCAATCCATAAACTGGCCGGGAATTGTCGCATCGCTCCAAAGAATGTCAGAGAAGCCCATCCATGTTGGCGGATTAGCTGCTTTGGACCTCGCCGGCTTAACTCATTTTTTGTCAGTGAGCGCAGAGACTCGGATCCAACTCTATTCCGGATCTCCGCTACCCGGATGGCTTGGGAGAATCCCTATCGACGTCCACCTTGAGCATCACAGCACAGTCCGACTCTGGTGCGAATCAGTAATGACAGATGCCAGGTTTACTCGGGAATATCACTGGCTGGATAAGCTCCCTCCAGTAACGTATTCATGTCCAGAGAAAGCCTTTTTGGAGGTTCTGGTCAACGTGCCCTCAGCAGTCAGCTTTGAGCATGCTGATGCGCTAATGCAGGGACTATCGAATCTATCACCACGAAAGATCGATGTTCTCCTGCGATCCTGCCGAAGCATCAAAGTAAAAAGACTATTTCTTTGGCTGGCTGAGCGAAACGACCATGCCTGGTTTAAACGCCTTGACCCCAGCGCATATGACCTCGGATCCGGCAAGAGGGTCTTAGCCGAGCAAGGCAGGCTTAGCACTCGATGGGCTATAACAGTCCCAAAAGGGATGCACGAGGACGATGAACATGGATAAACGAGAGCAATACACCCAACAGGTTAAATTATTACTGCGACTCATACCCTTCGTGGCCGAGTACCAATGCTTCGCTCTCAAGGGTGGCACTGCCATCAACTTGTTTGTTCGAAATTTCCCCCGACTCTCCGTGGACATTGATCTGGTCTTCCTTCCTATGATGGAACGCAAGGAGGCGCTGGACACGATCCGTCAGACCCTTTCAGAACTAGCCGACTCCATTCGGTCAGGAATAGGGGGCGCCAAAGTTGTGGAGTCGTTTCAAGTAAAACAGGATGCATTGCGCCTCACTGTAAGCACCGGCAATGCCCAGATTAAAATCGAGCTTTCACCAGTATTGCGAGGAACGGTTTATCCATCAGCTGTAATGGCCGTCAATGAAGGCGTGGAAGAGGATTTCGGATACGCCGAAATTCAAGTCGTCCATTTCGCAGATCTCTTCGCTGGAAAGATATGCGCAGCTCTTGACCGGCAACATCCCAGGGATTTGTTTGACGTCAAACTATTACTGGATACTGAAGGATTTGATCATAACCTGAGGCAAGCCCTACTGGTCTACCTGATTAGCCACAACCGGCCTATATCAGAGTTGCTGCGTCCGCGGCTCAAGGACATTTCCGGATTGTATGAGGGCGAATTTCGAAGCATGGCGCAAGAAGAAGTTTCCCTCCGTGATTTAGAAGAAACTCGGGGTAACCTTATCGAACTGATTAACTCCTCACTGACAGAGAGGGACCGAAAGTTCCTACTCACATTCAAGCACGGCACTCCCGATTGGTCTCTACTCGATGTCACAGACATCGAACACTTGCCAGCCGTGCGCTGGAAACTGCAAAACCTTTCCAGAATGAGCGTAGCAAGTCATACCCAAGCCGTGCTGGAACTTGAGCGAGTACTCGAAACCTGATTCCCCATCTCTCCTGTGCCTACGGGCCGAAGGCCCCGACCTCTTCATTTTTCTGATGATTGAATCAACCGGCCGGCACCGCAAAAAGGAGGACAAAAATGAGTGCCAGTGCAACCAGGAAGAAACGTACTCGCTCACGCCGGTTGCGGCACACCGTCAGGGCCACCAGACATTGCAACAGGTAGTAGAGAGCGAAGGCGCGTGATGCCAGCGCGATCACCGTAAAGGTGGAACCCGACCAGGCCAGCGCCATGGCCGCACCGCCTACCAGCAGGTAACCCCAACGCTGGGTGAGACGCCGCCGCGTCACTTCTTCCAGGTTTGCCGCGGCGGCCAGGGTGTCCGCCACGGCAGCGGAAAACTGTGACAGGCCGGCGGCGAGGATAAGCGGCACCGAAAGCAGTACCGAGACCGAGGCAGCCAGCTGGATCAGGCTGTTGTCTGCGTATTGCCCGTCCAGAATTGTCACCAAGGGCAAGACCACGGCAACGAACACCACGTAGACCGTGAGAGATACGTATTGCGACCAGCGCGAGGCGTGGATCCGCGTCCAGGTATCAAAACTCCGGCCGAGATAACGTGGCGTTTCGAAGCCCTGCACCACGATCAGGGTACCGGCCACCATGGTCACCATTTCCCAGCCGGAACGTTGCGGCAAGGATGGCAGTGCCAAACGCCCGGTGTCCAGAAAGTCGCTGACATCACGCAGGGCGAAGGCGACCAGCAGCACCGCGAGCACCAGGATGGTCACATACAGAGCCCACCGCTCCATCCGCTCCAACGGCCTCAAGCCACCCATGATGCCAATTGCGGTGATCACGCCGATCACCAGTGTGGTAAGCAGGCTCTTGTTGAAGCCCGAATCCAGATCCAAGGCCCCGAGCACGAAGGCGCTCAGGATATGAATATACAGGCACACGGACACGATATAGGCCAACACCAGCGCCACATCCGACAGCCGTTCGAGAGTGAGTGTCACACGTTTACTGCCCGCCGCCAGCACCGGTTCGGCACACAGAATGTTATGGCGCACAACGGCACCGGTGTGAAAAGCGACAAAAGCCACCGCCAGCATCGCCCACAAGGAATACGGCCCCACACTGCTGGCCAGTACCGGTATGATGACCAAAAAGCCACTGCCGAAAATGGAGGCCAGCGGAGTGCTCATGGCCGGCACGATTGCCAGCGTCGCCGTGGGGGGCACTAGGATGGCCACCCCACCAGTCCCGCGAGAAAGAACTGGGCCGCCAGGCCAATGAACAGTGTGGCGGCAAGGGTTGTCATTACCACCGTGCCAAGACCTCCGCCCAGCGGGGAGAATTCCGTCTCCGCCTGCTGGTACATGGGTATGACGATGCGCAGATATACCGCCAGTGAAAGCACACTGTTGGCAATCGCCACCACCGCCAGCCAGGTGAACTGGACATCAATGGCGGCGGCGAAAAGCAGGAACTTCCCAACGAAGCCGGCAAGTGGCGGAATACCGATCAGCGACAGCAGGAAAATCACCATCGCGATTCCAGTCACTGGCTTTGCCCGGCCCAGCCCACGGAAAGCGTCCAGCACACGGCCGGCTGCCCCGGTAACGGCAAAAGCGCCCAGATTCATGGCGGCGTAGGCGGCGGCGAACAGGATAACGGATGTCAGCGCGAGTTTGCTTGAGCCCACCGCGACGATGCCCAGCAGAAAGTAGCCGGACTGGGCAATCGAAGAATAGGCCAGCAACCGGATGACATTATCCTGCACCAGCGCCGCGAGATAGCCATAGGTCATGGTCAGAACGGCCAGACCCGCGATAGCGGCAGCCCAACCGCTTTCCGGGGGCAGGTCGCGAACTACCTGGGCGAGTGCGAACAGGGCGCCGATCTTGGGCACTACGGACAGATAGGCCGCTACCGAGAGCGGCCCGCCCTCGTAAGCGTCTGGTGCCCAGAAATGAAACGGAACCAGAGATGCCTTGTAGCCAAGGCCAATAACGACCGCCACAAAACCGATGATGACGGCCATCGGCATGGTATCCATGCCCGGCAGATCAGCAAGCAAGGTGGAGCCGGCCGCGCCGAACCAGTAGCTCAGGCCGAAAATCATGATTGCACCGGTGACCGAGGCGAACACGAAGAATTTCATGGCGGCTTCGGTGGCCGGGTCGGTGTCCGGATAGGCAACCAGGGCAAAGGTGGCCAGGCCGGTCAACAATGTGCCCAATACCAGGAACATCGTATCGCCCGCGCCGGCCAGAACCAGGGCGCCGAGGGTGGCAAAGCACAGCAGGCTGTAGACCGTACCCTCGCGCGCGGTACCTCGCACATCCACTTGCGCCAGCAGCATGGAGAGCACGGTGGCCGGCAGCAGAATGAGCTTGGCCCAGACACTGAGTTCGTCGATCCGGAAGCTGCCGCCGAACACCGTTGTGTCCGTGCCAATCAGGCGCAAGGTCAGTCCCGTGGCCGCGAGCAGGCCGATGACGGCAACCATTAGCGCAATTCGCGGCCTGCGCAGCATTTCCGCGACCAGCGCGCCGACCGCCGTCAACAGCGCGACAATTTCCGGAGTTAATAACGCAAGATCACGCCCCATTACAGCACCAGTGCCGATGTGGTCCGGTGAATAATGTCCAGCACCCAGGACGGCGCCACGCCGGTGGCCACGGTGAGCACCAGCAGTGGCGCCACGGCGAGCCATTCCCGCGTACTCAGGTCCGGCATAGCCTGCCAGCGTTGCCGGGGCTCGCCCAGAAAGGTTTCGCGCAATGCCTTGAGGAAGACGCCGGCGATAATGGCAATACCCAGAATCACAATAATCGCTACCGGCGCGTCACTCAAAGTGGCGAGAAATATCTGGAACTCTGCCGGAAAGTGCGCCAGCCCGGGCAGGCCCAGGGACGCAAAAGCTGCCAATATAAATGACCAGCCAAGCATCGGGACCGTCTTGAGCAGGCCGCCAAACTCGCCCATTTCGCGGGTATGGGCGCGGTCCTGAATCATACCCACCAACAAGAACAGGGCGCCGGTGACCAGACCGTGACTGAACATCTGCAACACGGCCCCATCCAGCGCGACGGCACGTATCGTTGGGTCCAAAGTCAGTGCGGCCACCGCAACGCCGACGATCACATAGCCCATATGGTTGATTGAGGTATAGGCAACCAGGCGCTTAAGATCCGTCTGTGCCAGGGCGGCAAAAGCCCCGTAGAGCGCGCTGACAACACCCAGGATCAGAACAACGACTCCGGCTTCACGAAAAGCCTCGGGGGTCATTTGCAGGGCGAAGCGCACCAGCCCATAGGTGCCGAACTTCAGCATGATGCCCGCCAGGATGACACTGCCAACGGTCGGCGCCTGGACGTGAGCGGCAGGCAACCAGGTATGCAGCGGCACTGCGGGGATCTTTACCGCAAAGGTGATCAGCATAGCGACCAATGCCCACATGGCCGCCGCCCCTTCCAGTGGCGGATTCTCGATCCAGGCCCGCATGTCGAAGGTCGGTTCAGGACTGCCCAGGTAAAGCCCCAGGATCGCGAGCAACAGCGGCAGGCTGCCCAGCAGCGTATAAATAAAGAACATCACGGCTGCACGCTGCCGGTCCTCGTGTCCCCAGTCGGCGATCATGAAGTACATCGACACCAGGGAAACTTCGAAGAAGACGTAGAACAAAATCCCATCGAGAGCGGTAAAGGTACCGATTGCCGCGGTCTCCAGAAGCAGCGCCAGGGCCACATAGGCGCGCGGTCGCTCGCGAAGCGACGAAGCGTAGATAAACGCGACCAGGAAAAGCACGGCGCTCAGCAACACCAGCGGCAGGCTTATGCCGTCAACCCCCACCCGGTAAGCGGCACCAATTGCCGGAATCCACTGCAGCTCCTCGACCTGTGAAAAGCCCTGGCCGTCGACACCCCGCAACCACATGGCAACGGCGAAAGCCAGTGTCAGGGAGGCGGTGGCGATGCCAATGCCGTGCACAGTCCTTGCGGTCGGTCGTGGCAGGGCCAGGATCAGGGCGGCGCCGGCCAGGGGCAGGAACAAGGTGATGGATACGAATGGTAGCATGAATATCGGATTCCCTTTAGAGACTGGTAGCAACTGGAAACGCAGCTAGAAACTAGAAACGAAACAAGATCACAAACAGCACGACCAGCCCCGCGGCCGTAACCGCGACACTGACGGCCAGCTCACGATGGATCAGACCACTTTGCAGTGCGCGGGCGTGCCCCCCCAAGGCCCGCATGCCCGCCACCAGGGCGAAGATCAGGCCATCGATACGGCGCTCGTCGCTGGCACGCGCCAGCCGCGCCAGGGCGAGCCCGGCCCGGCCGACATTGAGGACGGCGGTATACAGGCGACCCTCCAGCCACTCACAGCCTCGCGCAACGGCCATTGCAGGTCTCCCGACCCAGACCGTAAGCCCGCCGCCAATGGCAAGTCCACGCCCTGCCCATGGATAGACCGGTCCAAGCAGGCGGGGAGCCGGCACCAGCCAGCCCAACGCCAGGCCGATTACCGCCGCAATGAGCCCAAGCACCACGACCACAGCGCCTTCAGCTTCAGGGCCAGGCAGACCAAGCATTACCTCGATGGGGCCGAAGGCCAGGCCAAGGGTGGTGGCCGGGACCACCAACCCCCAAATGCCCGCACGCATCCAGGCACTGCCAGAAACCGCCCGGGTTTCACCCGAGCCTTGCCACAGCAGACGCAACGACCGCGCCATGTAGGCACCGGTCAGCAGGGTGCCCGCCAGCGCCAGAGAACCGAGCCAGGCGGCGCCCGGCGTGGACAAGGCAGCGGCGATTATCGCATCCTTGGAGAAAAATCCGCTCAGTGGCGGGATACCGGCCAGCGCCAGCGCCGCCAGCGCAAAGCCGGCAAACGTCCAGGGCCTGGCGCGGCCAACGCCCTTCAACTGATCGAAACCGGTACCCTCGCGGGCATGCTGGAAGTCGCCAGCGGCAAGAAACAGGGTACTTTTAATGGCGGCATGGGCGAGCAAATGCAACAGGGCAGCCAGCGGAACCCCGGCGCCGACCGCGACCAGCATCAGGCCATATTGACTGGCCGTGGACGCCGCGAGCAGGCGTTTGAGATCACGCTCGGCAAGTGCAATAACCCCGGCTGCCACCGTGGTAACGCCGCCGACAAGTCCGACGGCGAGCAACACCTCGGGGCTCAGCAGCGGGGCCGAACGGATCAGCAGGATAGCGCCCGCCGCCACCAGAGTAGCCGAGTGCAGCAGCGCCGAAACCGGTGTTGGTCCCGCCATGGCACGCATAAGCCAGTCCTGCAAGGGGACCTGGGCAGACTTGCCCATGGCCGCCAGCAGCAACAAAAGCCCGGCGACGGTCGATGCACTGCCACCGGCCTCCAGGGAGGCGGCGATCTCGCTGGTACCTGCCCACCCGATAAGTATGAATACCGCCGCATACAGACCCAGATCGGCGCTACGGGTACAGAGGAAGGCGCGACCAGCGGCGTCCGCGGCCTCGGGCCGCTGGAACCAGAAGCCAATCAGCAGATAACTGCACACACCGATCAATTCCCAGGCCGCCAGCAGCAGAACCCAGTCGCCGGCCAGCACCAGCGCCTGCATGGCGGCCAGGAACAGGGACATCAGGGCGTAGAAGCGGCACAGGCCGGACTCCCGCTTCATATAACCGACGGCATGGGCCAGCACGAACGTACCCACGGTAGCCACTGCCACCGCCAGCAGCGCCGTCAGGGGCTCGGCGACCAGTCGAAGCGGCATTCCCGGCAGGCCGGGCAGAAGCAGGGTTTCGGCCTGACCGCCGGCGACCCGGGCCAGGAGCCAGAGACTTCCTGCCAGGCTGAGCGCTGCGCCGGCCAGGGCCAGCGCAGGCCCGCCCCGGCGCAGTACCAACACAGCCAGGGCGGCGATCAGCGGCGGCAATATCGGCATAAGCACAGCACTCATCCTTTCAGGTCCCCGGCTTCCTCCATTTCTACCGAGCCCTTGGCCCGGAAACGTGCAACCGCAACGCCGAAACCGACCGCCATTTCAACCGCCATGACCGTCATCACCACCAACCCAAACATCTGGCCGGAGTAGCTCTCGGGGTGCAGAAAACGCCAGAAGGCCACCAGATTCACCAGCGCCCCGGAAAGAATCAGTTCCACTCCCATCATGATCATGACCAGATTGGTCTGGGACAGTGCACCATAGACACCAACGCCGAACAGGATTGCACCGGTCACAAGCGCCAGGATCAGGACTGTCATCATTCCGAAGCCTCCTTGGTTTCCTTGTCGTCGTTACCGGACAAGTTGTGTACCCGTATCGCCACCGCCGTGGCCGCGATCATTGAGGTCAGGATCGTGACGCCGGCGGTTTCGAAGATCAGCATGGAACGCCCCAGCAACTCGATGCCCAGGGCCCGTGTCTGCTCCGCCGCGCCCGGCGCCTGGACCGTCACCGGCCCCCAGTCGGCCAGAAGTGCAACCGCAATCGCGGCGCCGGCCGCAACCGCCCCGGCGCCCATCGAAAAGCGCTTCTGGTGGGTCATTTCCATCCCGCCAAGCCCGCCTGGATCCATCATGAACATCACCATGAAGATAGCCATGATGCTCATCTCCGTGGCCATCATCATGATCTGCAGCACGCCCAGGAATTCAGTCTGCATGGCCAGGAACATGCAGCCGACGGCAGTTTGCGAAAACAACAGCGCCAGCGCGGAACGAACCATGGAGGATGTACGAAACACCACCACGCCGAAACCAATGGCGGCCAGGCCGAAAACGGCAACAAAAAAAGCCTGAGCATACATTATGGAACCACCAGAACCAGTAAACCGACAACAACGATATTGAGCAGTGCCAGCGGAATCCCCAGGGTCCAGCACCACCTCATCAAATCCGCCTCACGGATGCGCGGCAGATAGCGACCGGCCAGGAGCATCGACACGGCTACGGCCAACGTCTTGATCAGGCTCCAGGCCCAGGGCGGCAGCAGCGGCCCGTGCCAGCCGCCGAGGTAGAACACCGTGATCGCGGAAGCCAGCGTGACCAGCAGCGTCAGCCGGGCCAGGCGCAGTACCGCCAGGCGCACGCCGGTGTATTCCGCATCCACGCCCCCGCCCAATTCCCCCTCTGCGGTGGGCAGGTCGAAAGGCGCACGGAACGCCAGCGCCATGGCGGCAATGAAAAACAGCACGAAACCAAGGGGTTGATAGACCATGTTCCACAAGCCGTCCTGGGAGTCAACAATCACGGTGGTCACCAGGGACTCGGCGCGCATGGCCACCGCTGTGAGGGGCATGACGATGAGCATGGCGTAGGCGATGAGCTGGCCAAGGAAGCGCCAGCCACCGATCATGGCGTAGGCGCCATTCGGGCCCCAACCGCCCATGATCAGCGCGACCAGCACATAGGCAAGCGCCGCGTTGATGAACAGCGCACCGGTGGCCAGATTCGCAATCACCAGAGTCGGCGCCAGCGGCAGCACCGCCGCGCCAAGCACCGCGACAACCAGGAGCAGCACCGGAGCGGTCTCGAAAAAGACCCGGTCCGGCGTACGGGGTACCATGGATTCACGGCCGAGGTGCGCCAGGCCGCTGAGCAGGGGCGCGGTCGGACGCAGACGGCCAGTTGTCGCCCAGCTCTCGATCACGGCGAGCAGCCAGACGCTGCCAAGCAACGCAAGCAGCACGATGGCGATGTTCACGAGATCACCTCCCAGGGCGACAGGTCAAGTGATCCGACCGCCAACAGCGCGTCGCCCAGCTCCCGACCCTCGACAAGCTTTGCGACCAGGCCGATATGGTGACTGCAGGCGGTGTCCAGCCTGTAGGATTTCACCTGGCCGTGTTCCAGTGCCAGACTCAGCTGAGCCACGCCGCGCGGGGTTTCCACGGCTGCCTCACCGGCCCCGGATGCATGGCCGACGGTTCGCAGGGAGGGTAGCTCCGGCTCCCCGCCCGCCTTGATGACATCAAGGCTCGCCGTGATTTCGGCCAGGCGCTGCCACAGGCGCGCCCAGGCATCCCTGGCTTCGTCAGCAGCGCGCGCCACGGGACCACGCAGGCCAGAAGAACCCGCTGGCAGTACCCCGGTGCCTTTCAGTCGCGACTTGAGCAGGGGTGTTCTCCCGAGACGGGTAGCCAATGCCCGCAGCGCCGGCTCCAGCTCAGCCAGCCGTTCCTGACTGGCGTACTGGATTTTAAGTTGCAGGGTCGAAGCACGGTGCGTCAGCCAGGCGAAGCCGAGCTGACGCCCCAGTTGGGCCAGCCAACCCAGATGACTGGCAATGCGCTCACGCTCAAGAGCGCTGGCCCGGGCCCGGGTGATCGCTGCATTCTCTTCCAGGCCGGTCGCCTGTTCGATGGCCAGGCAGGCTAACAGACGGTAGCTCACGGGTGCCAGTGGCGTTGAAGCCGACAGGTGCTCGATGAAGGTATCGACATCCATCTCTTCACCTTCGGTGGCTATGCCCACCAGGGATGTCGCCTGCCCCTCAGTCACCCCATCACCGTCCAGCGTCAGCGTCAACTTCAGACCACCTGGCAAGCCAGGGAAGACTGGACCGAAGGGTACCTCGAGCCAGTCCATCGCCAGGCCGTCGGCGCTACGCGGAAGGTCCTTGGTCACTTCGATCATGGACATGAACCCCATGGCACCATGATCGTGCCCCGCGTGGCCCTGACCTGCATGATCATGTCCGGAGTGATCGTGTCCGGCATGATCGTGTCCGGAGTGATCGTGCGCTGAGTGGCCGTCGGCTCCACCGTGGTGGTGTTCGTGGTGGTGTTCGTGATGGTGTTCGTGATGCTGGTGCTCGTGATCATGGCCGTGCGCGGGGGCCGGTTCCACACTCTCACGGGCTACCAGATCCATGCCGCACCTGGGACAACTGCCCGGCTCATCCCGGACAACTTCCGGGTGCATGGGGCAGGTATATTCAGTACCGGCCCGCTCCTGAGGCTGACCCTGTTGGTGTTGGTGTTGGTGTTGGTGTTGGTGACTGTGATCGTGCCTATGGTCCTGATGATGCCTGTGATCATGGATCTGTTCGTGATCATGGTGCTGGCGCTCCTGATCGTGATGGTGTTCATGATCGTGCCCGTGCTCAGGCGTTGACTCCCCGGCCTCGCGGGCGACCAGATCCATGCCGCACTTGGGGCAACTGCCCGGCTCGTCCTGGACAACTTCCGGATGCATGGGGCAGACATACTCGATCCTGGCATGCAGGACAGAGGCGTCGAAATCCTCGGGTGAGGCTGCAAAGGCGCCCTCAGCCACTGCGCGCTTCAGCCAGTCAACCGCGCTGGTCAGTTCCTCTTGAGAAAGACCTGCGGAAACATCGGCGTTCGGCAAAGATGACGGTGCCTGCCCGCCCATCACGAGAATGGCGCGTGGCCGGGGCATCTGCGCGTAGAGCACCGCCGCAGCCTCGCTCATTTTCCCTGATAACTGCCCGACAATCAGCAGCACACCTGCATCGCGGGGCGTGGCGGTGATGCGCAGGCCTGCCGCTATCACATCCAGACCGTGCGCCAGGGCCACTTCCGGACCCGGCACAACCAGACAACTCAGGTTACGCGCGAGGGCCCGGGAGACCCACTTCTGCAGTATTGCGGACCGTTCCTGTCGCTGCCGCGCACCCGTGATGGCCATTACCGAATCAGAAGTCATTGACGCCTCAGAGCCCCCTGGCTCCATCCGTAGAGCAAGCCGAGAAAGAGAATGGCAAGAAACACGCCCATATCAAGCAGGGCAACCAGACCTACCTCTTTGTACGCGACTGCCCAGGGGTACATGAACGCCATCTCCATATCAAAGGCCAGAAACAGCAATGCGTAACCGTAGTAGCGGGCGTGATAGCGCCCCCACACCGGATTCCGCGACAGCACACCAGAGCTTGCCGGCACATCTTTACCCGGCTCCCGACGTGTCGGACCCATCGCGCGGGCAAGGCCGTACAGGCTCAGGACGACGCCACCGGTGCCAATCACCAGACCCAGCAGCAGGCTGTATTGCTCCAGAGCACTCATGCTGTATTCTCCATTTCACGCAACCATGCGTTTCGGGGGTGGTGCTGAAGCCAGGATAGCTCTCGCCGACAACCTCCCCGGCGACCGTAACAAACAGGCAATACCGAAAACAGTCTCGCAAAATCCGTGCCTTGCATGCAAGGAGCGCTGCCAGAAACCGTCATTTCAAATCGCCGCGATCTGAGCGGTCCTGCGACGCATTCGCAAGCCGCCGCCACTGCCCCCAGCGGGGGATAAACATGGGCACTTGGCGTTGATAGGTCCGATAAGCATCGCCGAACCTGGCGACCACCTGTTCTTCCTCGCGATACGCCAGCCAGACGTAGACGAGCACGATTACCGGAAACAAGCTGATCGAGAACAATGTTGGCCAGTGCACCACACCCTCGCCGAACAAGGCGATGAACAAGCCAGTGTACTGAGGGTGTCGAACGTAGGCATAAAGGCCATCGGTGACCAGCCTGTCTTCCTTGCGCGCCCGGTACACCTGGCGCCACCCCTGGATGAACAGGCCCACGCCGAGAAATGCAATTGCGTAGCCAAGCAGCATCGAGACGAACATGCCGGTCTCACCCAGCCCGACCAGTGTGGACCAGAGACTTGCACTGACGTACTCACTGTCGAGCCCGAAAAAACGCACCAACAGATAAATGGTGAGCGGAAAACCGTACATCTCGGCATAGAGGGCGATAATAAAGGCCTGGACTGCCCCGGCGCCCGCCCACTCGCGCCAGTTCTTCGGTGCAAAATAGCGGTAGAAGAACCAGGATATCAGTACGATCACAATAATCGCGATGCCCCATGCTCCACTATGACTGATCGACTCATTCATTACTCAACTCCGGAGCCCTTGCCGACGGTTGTCATTATGTATGCGGCTCCCGGCCATGGCGACACCAGACACAGCTGCAATCGACATGATTGCAGCCTATATCCTCGCGCTGGCTCCGCAAATGCAAACCCGCCAACGGCGCCAGCAAACGTCTGGCAAGTGTGGGCCGGTAGAGACGGCGCAAGAACTCGCGCGCATCCAGATGGTTTTCCTGGCGGCGCATGCACCAGCGATAACCGCGGTTACCCAGCAGCCCATAAAATGCGCGGTTCACCAACGCCGCCGCCATCGGACGCTTCAGGGATTCTCGCCAGAGCCGGTTGTAGTCGTCACCATGCAGCAGACTGCGCGCTGCCAGCACACCGGAGGTGATGGCCGCACGCATCCCGAAGCCCCACAACGTATCCTGGAAGCCGGCCTGCTCGCCCGCTACCGGGTGCGCCCCGGACAGTGCGGTTGCAGGAATCCGGAAGTTCCCAACACCGCCGTGGGGCCGGGGATTCATCATCTCCATGCCGGCCAGCCTCTGGAACGCACTGACGGTACGCTCCACATACTTTGCTTCATCCCTGAAACCAGTAAACATGCAACTTTTTACCGTTCCCTTGCCACCCATTACCAACAGATAGGCATACCCTTTCGGGGCAAGGTTGTCATCACAAATTGCCCAGAAACCGTCCGGCATGGTTGTATCGAAATGATAGCCGACCGCGATGGCATCGGCGGCCTTTGGTCCGGTCGCCAGGATGGCCGGGCCCCGGGCATGCCGCAGCCGGCTTTTGAAATGCACCTGCACGCCAAGATCCCTGGCCTGTCTCAACAACGCCGTGTCCAATGTGTCTGGCCCGGAGCCACGCTCCACCAGATAGAACAGCGGCTCAACGCTCTCAATGGCGTACGGGGAATCCCAGGCATCGAAGGCGGTACCCCGGCGGCATGCAACTCGTTTGAAGTCGGTAGTAATTCCAAGCTCCTGCAACACCATCAGGGCATCCTGCTGCGTGGTCCAGTTCTCCAGACCCTGCAGGTCCCGTTTGAAGCGGTGCCCCACCTCGGCCCGGGCCTCATGCACAACCACCGCGCGTCCGGCGCGCGCCAGTGTGATGGCGGCCGCCAGCCCGGCCGGCCCGGCACCGGCAATTTCAACCGTGCCATTTCGGCCAGATAACATGGTGGCTCCGGTTCCGGCGCCAGCCCCAGTCTCAGTCTCATTGCCATCCATCATGTCCGCTCTCGCCTTCTCATCACCTTGCCGCAAGGACATACAACACCGTGGCGCCCGATCACTCGGCCTCCTTAAAGTCACGGATGTGCAGCAGGTCTTCCACCGGTAGAACAGCTATGATTCCGTCGCTGTCGAGCCCCTTGTGTACCGTTCGGGCGATGGTGTTAACGACGTTGTCCGCCTGCTCCGCTTTCACGAATACCTCCACGCGAACAGAGTCAGCCATGGTGTCTTTTGCGTAGTAGTTTTTATATCTGCCACGGCCATGCGTTCTGGACACCGTCATGGCGGAAAAACCTGCCTCGATCAGGGCCTCCTCTACTTTCTTCAGGTCCAGACTGGAGAAGATCGCAGTCACTTTGCAAAAATTCGTATTCATTTCACCTCCTCGTCAGTGAGCTGAAGAAGGATCTCTCCGATTCTTCAACCTTGCGGCCACAGTTAACCACCCAAAACTGAACTGACACTGAAAATAAGAATCAACCTGAAAAATCCGGTGCTATCCTCCTGCCCTGGGAGTCTGCGCGGCAGAAATCACGCAGACTCCCGGAGCAACAAAGCCCCGTCACCTCTCACCGGGCGCGGGACAATTCTCCGGAGGAAGCTCTGTTTCGGGCGCTCAGGCCGCCCAGGTAAGACCGGCCACCCAGTCAATCACCGGCGCCGGGTAAATGCCCAGCAGAAGTATGGAGGCGGCAATAATCAGAAGGGCAAGCTCGCCCATCCGCCCATGGCCGACCTCGGTAACGTTTTTCTGTATGCCAGGTTCACGCAGATACAGAGTGACGATCACCCGCAGGTAGTAGAACAGCCCGACAACACTACCAATAACGATCCCCCCAACGAGCCACCACCGGCTGCCCTCCACACCCAGGGCAATGATATAGAACTTGCCAATGAACCCGGCGGTCAGCGGAATACCGGCCAGGGACAACATGCTCAGAGTCATTAGTGCCGCCAGCCAGGGACTGTGCCAGAACAGCCCCCTGTAATGGTGCAGCCCGGCGGCATCCTCGCCACTGAAGGGGCTGGAGACGTGCATAATCACGCCAAACGCCCCCATTGTGGCAACAAGGTAGGTGAACAGGTAAACACCGGTGGTTTCCACCGCCAGGGGACCGCCCACTATAACGGCCACCAGCAGGTAACCCATGTGGGCTATGGAGGAATAGCCCAGCAGTCGCTTCAGGTTAGACTGGAAGAGGGCCAGCAGGTTGCCACCCAACATACTAAGGAGGGCCAGCAGACTGATCAGGATAAGGAGCCACTCACTCTTGAACACCGGCGCCACCAGCACCAGCCGCAGCAGTACCAGAAACACCGCCAGCTTACTCACCGTGGCCAGCACGGTGGCCGCCGGGGCCAGACCTCCCTGATATACGTCCGGTGTCCACTGATGAAAGGGCATGACGGATAACTTGAACCCCAGACCCACAAGGATCAGAACGGCACCGCCCAGCATCCAGGGGTCCGGACTGCCGGCCAGCCCCGCGGCAAGAGCAGCCAGCTCAAGTTGGCCGGTGCGGGCATAGATCAGCGCCATGCCGAACAGCAAAAAAGCGGTGGCGGCGGCGGACAATATGAGATATTTGATCCCCGCCTCCAGGGACCTTTCTGTCCGGAAACTGTATGCCACCATGCCGTACAAAGGCATTGACAGCAACTCCAGGCTGATGAACAGAATCGCCAGATGGTTGCTGGCCACCAGGCCCAGGGCACCCGTCACCGCGCAAAGCAACAGCAGGTAAAACTCTTCCTTCGGCCCCTGGTAGCCGGCCAGGTACCCCTGACTCAGAGCGGCGACAAACAGGCCGCTCACCAGCACAAGCACGCTGCCCATGAGGGCAAGGCCGTCCAGGGCCATCAGCGGCGGCGTCGAGGAGGCAGCCGAGGCCAGCGGCAGGCTCGCCAGGGCCAGGACCAGGCCAGTGACGGTTACGGCCGCCGTACCACCGTGATGACGCTGCCAGGCGACTCCCAGCATCACCAACAGGGCTGTAGTGGCAACGATAAGCAGAGGCAACAGCCCTACGAGATCGCTCAGGGTCAGCATCAGTTCATCCCTCCTGCCCGGGCCGGGCCGGCCACAAACAACTCCGCCACCGGCTGCACCATTGAGACGGTCATCTCAAGCAGGGGTTGCGGGTTAAGGCCCACCGCCAGAGTGAGTCCAAGCAAGGCCAGCATCATGCTGTATTCCCGCACATCCGGGCCGGCGAGCCGCCCCGGATGCTGTTCGGGCCCGAAATGCACCCGCTGCATCATCAGCAGCGAATAGATCGCCGCCAGCACCAGCCCGGCGCTGGCGATGACCACTACGACCGGAGCACTGCGGAAAGTACCGAACAGCACCATGAACTCTCCTATGAAATTGGCTGTGGCGGGCATCCCCAGGGAGGCCGCCATGAAAAACAGAGTAAATCCGGGCAATGTCGGTATCCGGCCCCACAACCCGCCCATGCGACGCATATCCCGGGTGTGAATACGTTCATAGACCTGGCCGCTGAGGATAAAGAGAGCGGAGCTTGAGAACGCGTGGGCCACCATAATAATGATCGCCCCCTGAATCGCCAGCTCCGAACCGGAGTAAAGCGCAATCAGTATGAACCCCATATGGGATATACTGGCGTAGGCAATCAGCCGCTTTATGTCCTGCTGGCCGCAGGCCAGCACCGCGCCGTAGATGATGCCAACAACCCCCAAAGCCATGGCCACCGGCGCAAAGGCCTGTGACTGCTCCGGGAACAGCGGAATTGCAAAGCGCAGTATGCCGTAGGCGGCCGTTTTCAGCAGAATGCCGGCAAGGTCCACGCTGCCGGCGGTGGGCGCCTGGGCGTGCGCATCCGGCAGCCAGCCATGAAAAGGCACCACGGGAAGCTTCACCGCAAAGGCGACAAAAAACCCGAGCATAATCCAGAAGGACACGTTATCGGGCAAATCCGCGTTCAGCAGTGCTTCATAGCTGAAGGTTATCTCTCCGGAGCTGGCATAGTGCAGGAAAACCAGCGCAAGGATCGCCACCAGCATCAGCAGACCGCTGGCCTGGGTGTAGATGAAGAAGCGGATGGCCGCTCGAATCCGGGTTTGCCCCGGCGAGCCACTGTGCCCCCAGAGGGCGATCAGAAAATACATGGGCACCAGCATCAACTCCCAGAACAGGAAAAACAGGAACAGATCCAGCGCCAGAAAAACACCCACCACGCCGCCCAGGACAAACAGCAGGTTCAGATGAAAAAAGCCGACCCGCTCGACTATTTCTTTCCATGAGCAAAGTACCGCCAGCGTTCCGAGAAAGCCGGTCAAGCCAATCAAAATCAGCGACAAGCCGTCCAGGGCCAGATGAACCTCAATACCAAAACGAGGAATCCAGGGTATCCGCCACTCCAGCAGCCACGGCCTTTCTCCGGCGCCGAGGGCGCTGAAATCGCCGCCTGACCAAAGCACTATGCTGGCCACCAGCACGAACAGCATGGTGCCCAGGGCAATCCAGCGCGGCGCCTGTTCGCCCCAGCGCTCCGCCTGCCAGCATAGTAAGCCACCGAGGAAGGGAATCAGAATCAGCCAGAACAGAATCATGCGCCACCTCCCTGAGTCAGTGCCAGGCCAACCAGTATGATCGTGGCACCGAACACCATCATTCTGGCGTAGGTCCGTATCTGGCCGTTCTGGGTCTTTACCAGGCCGGCGTTGCCAACGCGGGCAAGCAGGGCCGGCAGGTTCATACCCAGGTTAATGAAGTCGAAACGCAGCACACGTACCAGCCCCTGCCAGGGCCGGACCAGTGTCCGGTCGAACAGGGCATCGAAGCCCCATGCCCGGTTGAACAGGGTCCAGAGTTGCGCCCCCAGGCCGCGACGGACCTGTTCGTCAAGCCACCGGCGCCGCGCCAGGAACAGCCAGCCGGCCAGAGCGAGGCCAGAGAGTGCCGCTCCGATGGCCAGGAACTGAAACAGGGTGTAGCCGGCAGTTGTGGCGTCACCGGGCGGCGCCGGAAACAGCTCATCAAGCCCCGGATACAGCCAGGCACCGATGAAGGTTGAGAGCACGGCCAGAGTGGCCAAAGGCAGGTGATGAGTGAGAGGGCTGGTGCCGGGCCGGGGATGGCGTGCATGATCACTCCCGGGCTCGCCATGAAAAATACCCAGGATAAGCCGCACTGTGTAAAGGCCAGTAAGCACTGCTCCGATCAGGCCCGCTGCGAACAATCCGGAATGGCCCGAGGCCATGGCCTGCCAAAGAATCTCGTCCTTGCTGAAGAAGCCAGCGGTTACCCAAGGCAACGCCACCAGCGCGGCGCCCCCCACCAGAAAACCTCCGTAGGCGACCGGCAGTTTACGCCAGAGCCCCCCCAATCGGCCCATATCCTGCTCATGGTGACAACTGATGATGACAGCTCCGGCTGAAAGGAACAGCAACGCCTTGAAGAAGGCATGAATCATCAGGTGAAAAATCGCGGCGTCAAAGGCCCCAACCCCCAGGGCCAGGAACATATAGCCAATCTGACTCATGGTGGAGTAGGCCAGCACACGCTTGATGTCGGTCTGGGCCAGGGCCGCGAAGGCCGCCAGCAGTAGCGACACTGCACCGATGATGCCCACCAGCAACATGACAGCCGGTGCCTGCAGGAACAGCCCGTTCAGGCGGGCGATCAGATAAACCCCGGCGGTCACCATGGTCGCCGCGTGGATCAGGGCCGACACCGGGGTGGGGCCTGCCATGGCGTCCGGCAGCCAGGTGTGCAGCGGTACCTGCGCAGACTTGCCGAGGGCGCCGCCAAGGACCAGCAAGGCCGCAAGATTGGCCGTGACACTGCCCTCAGCCCAGACCCGTGGAGCCTGCTCCAGCACCAATCCAATATCAAGGGTGCCCAGTTCCACGAAAATCAGGAACAGCCCCAGGGCGAGGAACACGTCGCCTATGCGGGTGACGATAAACGCCTTGAACGCCGCCCGCCCACTGGTCTCATTCTGGTAGTAGTAGCCGATAAGCCCGTAGCTGCAGAGACCGACGCCTTCCCAGCCGAGGAACAGCAACAGCAGGTTATCGGCCAGCACCAACACCAGCATGCTGAACACAAACAGATTCATCCAGGCATAGAAGCGGGTTACGCCAGCCTCGCCCACCATGTACCAGGCAGCGAACAGGTGAATCAGGAAACCCACGCCGGTGATGATCGACATCATGACCAGCGAGAGACCGTCAACCGCCAGCCCCACGGTTGGCTGAAACTCTCCCACGGAAACCCAGGTCCAGAGCGTGAAGCCCTGGCTATCGCCGGAGAACGCCAGCAGCGCCCAGCCGGTGGCCAGCGCGGCCAGCCCCACACTGCCCACACCAATGGCCGTGCTGGCTCGCGGCCCCAGCCGGCCGCCGGAAAAGGCAAGAACAACCGCACCGGCCAGGGGCAACAGAAATGAGAGTAACGTTGCAGCCATCATCATCCACGCATCCTGCTGACTTCATGCAGCTCAAGTGAACGGAAGCGCTGGTACATCTGTATCATCAGCGCCAGGCCGATGCTGGCCTCGGCGGCTGCCAGGGTGATCACCAGCAGGAACATGGCCTGCCCGTCCGACTGATTCCAGGCGGTGCTGCCCACCACAAAGGCCAGCGCGGCGGCATTGAGCATTACTTCCAGGCTCATCAGGACGAACAGCATACTGCGCCTCAGCATCAACCCGGCCAGTCCCAGGCTGAACAGAATGGCGGCCAGGATCAGGCCATGCTCCATCGGGATACCAGTCATTGCGTGCCTCCACGGTTGCGATTGCCTCGGGGTTTGATGCGCCGGCCCACGTGGGAAGCCGTTACCAGCGCCGCCAGCAGCAGAATGGCCGCCAGTTCCACCACGATCAGCCAGGGGCCGAACAAGGTGAGACCGATGTCCCGGGCGGTTATCAGCTCACCGTCAATGGTCATGCCTGCGTGTCCGCCGTCGATGAGCGCCACCACTGCCACCAGCAATACCAGGGCCAGCAGCGACGGCCCAAGCCAGTAACCCGGACGTCGCCACGGGGAATCCCGTTTCGCCTCTGGACGCAGATTGAGCATCATTATCACGAACACGAACAGCACCATGATGGCGCCGGCATAGACGATAATCTCAAGCGCACCCGCAAAGGGCGCGCCCAGGGCGAAGAACACCAGGGCGACCGCGATCAGCGAAACAATCAGGTACACCACCGCATGCACCGGACTGGAGCCGGTGATGAGACCAACCGTGGCCAACACCGCCACGAGGCCGCTAAGGTAGAATCCCAGTTCCATCAGTGCTTCCTTTTTGGGTCAGGGTAAAAGCGTACGGACATCTTCCGGGGCATCCTCATTCAGCGCCTCGCCTTTGTCCTTGCCGGCGATAGCCATGCCGGCAACCTTGTAAAAGTGGTAGTCGTGGTCCTTGCCGGGGCCATTGATCAGCAGGTCTTCCTTCTCGTATACCAGTTGCTGGCGCTGGTATTCACCCATCTCGAAATCCGGTGTCAGTTGGATGGCGGAGGTGGGGCAGGCCTCTTCACACATGCCACAGAAAATGCAGCGCGAAAAGTTGATACGGAAGAACTCCGGGTACCAGCGGCCGTCGTCTTTTTCACCTTTCTGCAGGGAAATACAGGCCACCGGGCAGGCCACCGCGCACAGGTTGCACGCCACGCATCGTTCTTCGCCGTCCGGATCCCGGGTGAGTATGATGCGGCCCCGGTACCGGGGAGGCAGATAGACCTCCTCTTCCGGATAATTCACGGTTTCGCGCTTGCGGAAGCCGTGCATGAATACCATGCCCATGGTACGCAGCAGTGACCAACTGGCCGGTATCAGCCAGAACACGGACAACACTTTGTTTTTACGCATCTTTCCTCCCTATGAGCCGGTCAGCAGTAATACCGCCCCGGTCGCCAGCAGGTTGACCAGGGTCAGCGGCAGACACACCCGCCAGCCAAAGCTCATTACCCGGTCATACCTGGGTCGTGGCAGCGATGCCCGGAGCAGAATGAACAGCATCAGGAAGAAGCTGGTCTTGAGGGCAAACCACACCACAGGTGGCAGCCAGGGGCCCTGCCAGCCACCGAAAAACAGCGTCACGATCAGCGCCGAAACCAGCACCATGCCCACGTATTCACCAATGAAAAACATGCCGAACTTCATACCGGAGTACTCGACATGGTAACCATCCGCCAGTTCCTGTTCCGCCTCCGGCTGGTCGAAGGGATGGCGGTGTGTCACGGCGATGCCGGCGATCAGAAAAGTGACGAAACCCAGGAACTGGGGGATCACGAACCACAGGCCTTCCTGGGCCGCAACGATATCACGCAGGTTGAAGGAGCCGGCCATGGCCACGACACCCATGAGCGACAGTCCCATGAACACTTCGTAGGACAGGGTCTGCGCCGAGGCCCGCAATGCGCCCAGCAAGGCATACTTATTGCCACTGGCCCAGCCACCGATTAACACCGCGTAGACATTGACGCCGGCCAGCGCCAGAAAGAACAGCAGTCCGATGTGCATGTCCGCCACCCCCCACCCGGGTGTTATGGGGATAATCACGAAAGCCAGCAGCAGGGACGCGAAGGCAATGTTGGGTGCCAGCATAAACAGGCCGCGGCTGGCAAAGGGTGGAGTCCAGTCTTCCTTGAAAAAAATCTTCAGCATATCGGCAATCAGTTGAAGAGTGCCGAATGGCCCCACCCGGTTAGGACCATAACGATCCTGCCAGAGGCCAAGCAGCCGACGTTCCACCACGGTCAGTGCCCCTCCCACCACGACCACGACAAGCAGGATCACCAGCGCCTGGAACATGGCCCAGAGAGTGGCTGCCAGTTGCGGAGTCCACCAGCTCATGACTCACCTCCCGAGGGTTTTCCTAAAGTGAGTGTCGCGCCCTGCCCCAGGCCGGGCAACAGTCCCGCGGGCAGGCCAGCCCAGCCGGGGGGCCAGTCTTCCCGCTCTGATACCGTGACGACCGGGCCACCAAACAGCATCAGGCTGTCGCCCTCGCGCACACCAAGCAGCGTCAGGCTGTCGCCGTCACGTACGCCCAGCGCCTCGGCGTCCGGGTGGGCCAGCATGACCACCGGCGCGGTCATGCGCTGCCGGATAGGTTCAGCCAGGGCAGACGTCTCCTCCCCCCCGAACACGCGCGGCAACACCAGGGCCCGCAGCCCGCTACTATCAGTGGCACCATCATTAGAGACCGGGGCGGGGTATTCGCGATGGCCGGGCTGAGGCCGAATCAGTCTCACGCCCGGGTCCCCCCCGCGCAGGTGGCCGCCGACTTCATCGGTGAACTTGTTCCAGGCCTGAGGGGAATTCCAGCCCGGCGCCCAGGCGAAAGGTATCTGCTGCCGGGGCCGGTCAGATCCGCTGTAGCCTTCCATGGAGTACGCGAAGGGCGTATCGGTATCCTGTGGAGGGCGGGGCTCATTTACATCGAGGTTGGCTCGCATGGCGGTGCGGCCGCTGTAACGCTGGGGCTCACGGGCCAGCCGCAGGCCCTCTATACGATAATCGGAGCCGGGCGCAGCCTCCACAATCCCGGCCAGGCCTGGATGGGCCTCGGCACAGGCCCGGATGGCCATATCCAGGCTGATGTCTCCGGGGGCTTCCCCCCGCAGTCCGGCGGACAGGGCATGCAACCAGCGCCAACTCTCGTGAATTCGTGTCTCCGGGCGCAGGTAGGCCGGTTCGAACACCCGGAAGAAACGCTGGGCGCGCCCCTCCAGGTTTACCAGGGTTCCGCTCGCCTCCGCGAAACTGGCGGCAGGCAGTATGAAGCCCGCCCCCTCCGAGGTTCTCGTCCGCTGGTGATCCAGCACCACGCGGGTGTTCGCACGGGCCAGGGCCTGTTCCACCCGGTCGGCGGGCAGACGTTGATACAGGTCGTTCTCCAGAACCACTACCGCATCGGCCTGGCCCTCACTCAGTTCATCCAATGCCCAGTCCAGGGTCTGGCCACCCATGAGCGATAGCCCAGTACTGTTGGCCTCCCGCCGGATCAACACCAGCCCACCCTGCGCTGCCCGGCTGGACAGGGCCCGGGCGACCGCACCGGCGGCTTCCAGGATGGCCTCGCTGACGAGGGAGCCACCACTGACAACCAGCGGTCGCTCTGCTTTTATCAGACTGGCGGCAATTTCGCCGGCCCGCTCCTGGCTGGCCGGGTCTAGACCGTGCACCGGGGGCGCCGACGGGTCGATGGCATGAGCCACCGCAAAACCGAGCCGGGCGATATCGTCCGGCGCCAGGGCATGGCGCGCGACAGCGACGCTGTCCAGTTCCGTGGGCGCAGGCCAGACAATGTGCAGCGGGTAGTACCGATCCTGCCCCAGGGTCTTAACGGCCTCCGCATTCCAGACAGGCACGCCGATCTTTTCAGCCAGTTCTTCCCGCCGTGACAGCACCGCCTGACGCAGACTCAGCCCCAGGCGCGCGGCACTCTGGACCGGGTCCTCACCCAACACCAGAATGGCATCGTGGCGTTCTATTTCCCGGGGTGTCGGGGTGGGCAGTCCCGACGTTTCCTGCAGCCGGTTCATTATGGCCAGGCAGGCCTGCTCCCGGGACTCTATCCCGGTGGAAAAGTTTTCCGGCCCCACCATGGCCAACAGTTGATGATTGCTTTCCAGGCTGGCCCGGGGCGATCCGATGCCGATAATGCGCCGGGCCTGACGAAGGGCGCCGGTAATACGCTCCAGGGCCGAGTCCACGCCCAGCGCCACTGCCTCCTGCCCCGGCCGTTCGATCCATTCCGGAACCCGTGGGCGGTCAGAGCGGTTGACGTAACCGTAACCAAACCGACCGCGGTCACAGAGGAAGTAGCTGTTAACCTCACCATGGTAGCGGTTTTCGATGCGGCGAATCTCACCGTAGCGTTCTCCGGGGCTGGTGTTGCAACCGACCGCGCACTGGTGGCAGATGCCGGGTGCATACTGCAAATCCCACTTTCGGGTGTAATGATCAGAATGACTCTGGTCGGTGAACACGCCAGTAGGGCAGACTTCGGTGAGATTGCCGGAGAACGGGCTTTCCAGTGTGCCTTCGGCGTAACGTCCGAAGTAGATGTTGTCCCGGGAACCAAAGGCGCCCAGATCGGTGCCACCGGCGTAGTCATTGTAAAAGCGCACGCAACGGTAGCAGGTAATGCAACGGTTCATTTCGTGGGCAATGAACGGCCCCAGGTACTGGTTGCGGCGAGTACGCTTGTTGAACCGGTAGCGGCGGCGGTCATGGCCGGTCATTACGGTCATGTCCTGCAGGTGACAATGGCCGCCCTCCTCGCATACCGGGCAGTCGTGGGGGTGATTGATCATCAGCCACTCCACCACACTGGCACGGAAAGCCCGGGCTTCCTCGTCATCAATATCGATTCGGGTCTGGTCTGCCGCCGGGGTCATGCAGGACATGACCAGCACGCCCTTGTTGTCGTCCTTGTCCTTGTACTGGCGCACGGCACACTGCCGACAGGCGCCCACACTTCCCATGGCCGGATGCCAGCAGAAATAGGGAATATCCAGGCCCAGTGACAGGCAGGCCTGGAGCAGGTTGTGCGCCCCTTTGACCTCGTAGGTTTTTCCGTCCACGTGAATCGTCGCCATGCTTGCTTCTGCCTTCACCTAGAAAGTGCGATCAGTGTTTGTTAAAAGTGACTGTTGAAACTAACGGCTGCTTGCCGGCGTGCTCGCTGCGACCCAGTCCGGATCGCCTCGGGTGTCGCCGCTTACCTTGCCAATGCCCTGCTCAAACTCCTGTCGGAAGTGCTGCAACGCCGTTTCCAGCGGCATGGCGGCACCAGGGGCAAGAGCGCAGAAGGTCAGCCCCGGACCACAATCCGCCGCCAACTTGTCGAGCATTTCGATGTCGCCGGCCTGCCCCTGCCCCTTTTCCAGGTCCCGGAGCAGCTTCACCACCCAGGGCAGACCATCACGGCACGGAGTGCACCAGCCGCAGGATTCCCGGGCGAAGAACTCCTCCAGGTTGCGCATCAGCGACACCATGCTCCGGTCCTCGGGGACCACCGTCATCAGGCCGGTGCCCAGCCGGCTGCCGACATTGGCGATGGTGTCAAAGTCCAGGGGCAGTTCCAGGTGCTCTGGCAACAGAAAGCCGGTACTGGTGCCCCCGGGCAGCCACGCCTTGAGCCGGCGGTCTTCCCGCAGCCCCCCGGCCCGGTCGAGGAGCTCGGCTCCGGTGACGCCCATGGGCAACTCCCAAAGGCCCGGCTCCGCAACCGGCCCCGACACGCCATAAAGCTTGGTGCCGCCGTCGCCGGTACGGCTACCGGACAGGTTCCGATACCAGTCAGCGCCATGGAGAATCACGGCGGGTATGTTGCACAGGGTCTCGACGTTGTTGACCACCGTGGGCCTGCCCCAGGCTCCGGACTGGCCGGGGAACGGCGGCTTCGCCCTGGGGTTGGCGCGTTTCCCCTCCAGCGCATTGATCAGAGCCGTTTCTTCGCCGCAGATGTAGCGCCCCGCCCCCGTATGCACCGCGATGTCGAAATCGAACCCGCTGCCATCGATATCCGGCCCCAGCCAGCCGGCTTCGCGGGCCTCGTCAATGGCCCGGTTCAGCACCCGGGCGGCCTCCACGTATTCACCCCGCAGAAAAATATAGCCTTGCCGGGCATTATTGGCCCGGGCTCCGAGGATCATCCCCTCAATCAGCAGATGGGGTTGCTGCTCCATCAGCAACCGGTCCTTGAAGGTGCCCGGCTCCATTTCATCAGCATTACAGATCAGGTAGCCCCGGGGCATGTCACCCCCCTGCAGCGTCAGGCTCCACTTGACACCGGCGGAAAAACCGGCGCCGCCCCGGCCACGCACATTGGCGTCTTTGACAAGGGCGATGATGCCCTGGGGATCGCTCTCGGCCAATGCCCGGCGGACCGACTGATAACCATCCTTATCCAGGTATTCGCCAAGCCAGACCACCTCGCCGTCGTCCCTCAGCCTCCAGGTCAGCGGGTGGGTTTCGGGTTGACGCTCCGCATTGGGTTGCCGTATCCGGCTGTGATAGCGCAGCGAGTAGCCTCGACCTGAGATGGATCGGCTCATTGGTAGCCCTCCAGAAGGTCGGGCAGATCCTCCGGTGTGACCGGCCCGAAGGTTTCGCCGTCAATCATCAGCGCCGGAGCACCGTCACAGGCGCCGAGACAACACACGGGCAACAGCGTGAAGCGGCCATCGGCGGTGGTGGCGCCATAGTCCACCCCCAGTTGCTCCACCAGGGCCTGTTTCAGCGTTTCATACCCGTCCAGGAAGCAGGAACTGCTGTCGCAGACCAAAATCACATGACGCCCGACCGGCTGGCGGAAAATAAGACTGTAGAAGGTAGCCACCCCCTCCACCGAAGCAAACCCCAGGCCCAGCAGCCGCCCGATGGCCAATATGGCACCGTCAGGAACCCAGCCATGTCGACGCTGGACAATTTTCAGCGCCTCGATACACGCGGCCTGGGGCTGTTCATAGTGTTGCTTTTCCCGGAGAATCTCGGCTTCGTCATCCGGGTGCAGTTCAAAACGGTCACTGCCGATCAGGTCGGTTGTGTGCGGAGTTGTTGCCATCATCAGCGATCCACGTCTGCCATTACGAAATCGATACTGCCCAGGTGGGCGATCAGGTCCGGCACAAAGCCCCCACGCATCAGGGACGGTATCTGCTGCAGGTGCGGAAAGCTCGGCGTCCGGATGCGGGTTCGGTAGCTCATGTTATTGCCGTCACTGGTCAGGTAATAACTGTTAATGCCCTTGGTGGCCTCCACCATTTGCAGGGATTCACCGGGTTTCAGAACCGGGCCCCAGGACACCTGCAGAAAGTGGGTGATCAGCGTTTCGATGTGCTGCAACATCCGCTCCCTGGGTGGCGGGGTGGTCAATGGATGATCCGCCTTGTAGTCGCCCGCGGGCATATGGTCCACGCATTGCTGAATAATGCGCAGGCTCTGCCGCATTTCCTCAATGCGCAGTTGGCCACGGTCGAAAACGTCTCCGTTCTGCCCCAGGGGCACCTCGAAGTCGAAGTTCTCATAGCCGGAATAGGGCCGCTGCTTGCGCAGATCGAAGTTGCAGCCGGTGGCCCGCAGGTTGGGACCGGTCACGCCCCATTCCAGGGCCTCGGTGGTGGTGAAAGCAGCCACATGCCGGGTCCGATCCCGCACCAGGGCATTTTTCATCATGGCCAGCTCATACTCCCGCAGCCGCGGCGGCATCCAGTCAAGGAACTCCTGCACCAGTTGCTGCCAGCCCCCGGGCAGGTCCTGCGCAAGGCCGCCGATCCGGTACCAGGCCGGATGCATGCGAAAACCGGTAATGCCCTCGATCACCTTATAGGCCCGCTGGCGGTCGGTGAAGCTGTAGAACACCGGCGACATGGCGCCCAGGTCCTGCAGGTAGGTACCCAGGAACAGCAGATGGCTGGTGATGCGGAATATCTCCGCCATCATCACCCGGACCGTCTTGACCCGGTCAGGCACCTCGATACCCGCCAGCTTCTCAACCGCCAGTACATAGGGAAGGTTGTTCATCACACCGCCGGTGTAGTCGATGCGGTCGGTATAGGGAATGAAGCTGTGCCAGGTCTGGCGCTCAGCCATCTTTTCCGCGCCCCGGTGGTGATAGCCAATATCCGGCACGCAGTCGATGATCTCTTCGCCGTCCAGTTGAAGGACTATCCGGAATGCACCGTGGGCAGAGGGATGATTAGGGCCCAGGTTGAGGAACATAAACTCGCTGCCATCCCGCTCACGCTGCATACCCCAGGCTTCCGGTTCAAATTTCAGCGCCTCCTGCTCCGCCTGCTGCCCGTCCACCGTCAGGGTGTAGGGATCGAATTCCGTAGCCCGCGCGGGGTAGTCCTTGCGTAATGGGTGGCCATGCCAGGTGGGAGGCATGAGCAGCCGTTGCAGATGGGGATGCCCGGTAGCGGTAATGCCGAACAAATCCCAGATTTCCCGCTCATACCAGTTGGCATTGGCGAACACCGGGGTCACGGTGGGCAGGTTCAGGTCGCCACTGGTCAGCGCCACCTTGATGATCAGGTCTTCATTGCGATCCACCGACAGCAGATGATAGAAGACAGTAAAATCCGCGGCCGGCAACCCGTCCCGGTGTGCACGAAGCCGTTCGTCCACGGCCGAGAGATCGTAGAGCATGGAAAAAGACGCCGGCGGTGCCTTCAGGTGGCGCAGTATCTCCACCACCCGCTCACGCCGCACCCACAGCACCGGCATCCCGGTCAGGGTGGGCTGAACGTGCTCGATGTGCTCCCGGAATCCGTCCAGCAGCCCGAGGGCGCGATCAATGCCGGACTGGGCCAGTGCGTTGGTATCGAGAGCGTCTGTGGTCATGATGCTGACTAATCTCCTGTCACGGTCGGACGAATCGGTAATCGACGCTCAGAGTTTGTCCGGCGTCCTCAGTTCGGTGGCCTGGATTCGCCGGTCCCGTTTCTGCGCCCGCTGGGACCCCATCTCGGCCTTGTAAACTCCTTGATCTCCCACAACCCAGGACAGCGGCCGCCGCTCCTCCTGAATCGAGTCCTGCAGCAGGCGAAGTGCCTGCAGGAAAGCCTCGGGCCGAGGCGGACAGCCCGCCACATAGACATCCACGGGCAGGAACTTGTCGACCCCCTGAACCACCGAATAGATGTCATACATACCACCGGAGTTGGCACAGGAACCCATGGAAATGACCCACTTGGGCTCCAGCATCTGGTCGTAAAGCTGCTGGATGACCGGCGCCATTTTGATGAAACAGGTCCCCGCGATCACCATGAAGTCGGCCTGCCTCGGTGAGGCACGAATCACCTCCGATCCGAAGCGTGCAATGTCATGGGGCGAGGTAAATGCGGTGGTCATTTCCACGTAGCAGCAGGACAGGCCGAAGTTATAGGGCCACAAGGAGTTCTTGCGCCCCCAGTTCACCGCCGAGTTGAGGACGTCACTCAGTTTGCCGGTGAACACGTTGCGTTCCAGCTGGCTTTTGACGTATTCCTCCGATGACTGGCGCCCCAGCGGATAACGGCCGCTGGATTCCGGCTCTTCGTCGACTCGTGTCAATCTGTAAGGCATGGCGGGTCTCCATAAAGGTTTGCTGGCGGTGATCAACGTCCGGGAACCAATCTGATTCAGTCCTCCCTGTACCCCTGAGAACCCTCGGGAGCCCACTCCAGAGCCCCTGAGCGGCTGTCGTAGAGCAGGCCGGCAAGCAGTATCAGTATGAAAACCGCCGCGCCCCAGAATCCGCTCCAGCCCGTTTCCGGAATCACAACCGCCCAGGCAAACAGAAACACCGCCTCAATATCAAAGATCACAAAGAGCATCGCGACCAGATAAAACTTGACCGAAAACCGCTGGCGGGCGTCACCGACACCGACAATACCGGACTCGAACGGGATGGTTTTACTGACGCCATGGCTGCGCCCGCCAAGCAGGTGGGAAACGCCTGCCATAA
The DNA here is from genome assembly GCF_030540945.1 of Marinobacter sp. SS8-8. Classification (NCBI taxonomy): domain Bacteria; kingdom Pseudomonadati; phylum Pseudomonadota; class Gammaproteobacteria; order Pseudomonadales; family Marinobacteraceae; genus Marinobacter; species Marinobacter sp. SS8-8. Next base: position 114,211 of record NZ_JASSVN010000001.1, read on the forward strand.
AGGCACACAAACCCAAGGCAGTGATCACAAAAAAACCAGTAGCCCAATAGTTGACCAGCAAGTTATTGACCGTGTCCGGCATACCCCCTCCTGTCCTGAACCATTACCCTATCCGCCCAGCCTGAAACGGAACTGAATTAACAGGCCACTCATTCACATTCGTTGATCCCGATCAAATTCACAGACACATTCCATGGAAATCACGACTGGATTCAGATGCTGGCTTTCTGACCCGTAACCGAATTCCCCGGGCAGACGAAAACCAGCACGCCCGCGCCCTGGAGGCCCTCCCCGCCCTCCGGGATTGCCCGGCCCCGGCGTGGATTTAACCCCTGCTCCCTGGCCAGTAAAGCTGACAGAACTGCTCCCGGCAAGTCTCAGGTAGCAGACCAATACTCACTGCCGGGCATCAAGACCTGCAAGAAACAGTAACCCTGCGGACATAAAAAAACCGGGGCAACGAACACCGTCCCGGTTTTTCAGGCCCGACCGAACTCTATTTCACCGGCGCATTCAGAACTTCGAGCACCTCTTCCAGCTCGGTGATCATCTGGCGGATCAGTTGTTTGTACTGGGAGGTGTCGTCTTTTACCTCGTGACTGCTCAGCTTCTGCTTGGCGCCACCGATGGTGTATCCCTGATCATAGAGCAGGCTGCGAATCTGGCGGATGGTGATCACGTCTGCCCGCTGATAATAACGGCGGTTGCCCCGGCGCTTGACCGGCGACAACTGAGGAAATTCCTGCTCCCAATAGCGCAGGACGTGTGCTTTTACCGCGCACAGATCCGCCACCTCACCTATCGTAAAATAGCGTTTTCCCGGAATGGCGGGAAGCTCGTTATTATGACTGGGTTCCAGCATACGCTTCTACTTTCTGCTTGAGTTTTTGCCCCGGGCGAAACGTAACAACGCGGCGTGCACTGATCGGGATTTCTTCCCCGGTTTTCGGGTTCCGTCCCGGCCGCTGTTTCTTGTCGCGCAGATCGAAGTTACCGAAACCCGACAACTTCACTTGCTCATTATGGCTGAGTGCGCCTCTGATCTCATCGAAAAAAGCTTCCACCATCTCCTTGGCTTCGCGTTTGTTCAGGCCCAACTCCTCGTACAACCGCTCTGCCATTTCCGCTTTCGTCAAAGCCGCCATATCTCAACTCCTCAGTGTTGCCCCCAGCTCTTCTTTCAATGCGTCGATCACACCGCCGAAGAGCGAATGCACTTCATCCTCGTTCAATGTCCGCTCGGGGTGCTGCCAGAACAGGCTCAGAGCCAGGCTTCGGTTACCCTCACCCAGGCTCTCGCCTTCGTAGACATCGAACGCACGTAACGCTGTCAGGCGTTCACCGGCATGCTTTTTGGCCACACGCTCCACATCCGCAAACGCCACATCGCTCCCGATAATAATAGCCAAATCCCGCCGAACTTCCGGGAATTTTGAAATTTCTCTGAAATTAGGCACATGCCCGGTAACGACCGAATTCAAGAATAGCTCAAACATCAGGACCGTGCCATTAAGTTCAAGATTTTTCTGAACTTGTGGATGCAACGTGCCTAGCCAACCGACATGTTCTCCGTCCCGCAACAGCTCCGCGGTCTGTCCGGGGTGCAGGGCAGGATGCTGACTGCCGACAAACTGAATTTCGATGCCCAGCAAACGGAACAGGCTCTCCAAATCCCCTTTTACATCAAAGAAATCCGCCGTTCTGCGGCCGTTCGCCCAGTTTTCGGGATACTGACTGCCAACCACCACACCGGCAAGCATCGGCTGCTGGTCAATCCGCTCGCCCTCCCGAAGGAAACGCAGACCGGTCTCGAACAGGCGAATACGCAACTGTTGCCGGTTCTGGTTATAGGCCACCGTTTTCAGCAGACCACTCCAGAGGCTGGTGCGCATCACCGAGAGGTCGGAGGAAATCGGATTGGCCAGAGCGATACCCTCGCGCCCAGGGTCAACCAGTCGCTGCACCTTCGGATCCACGAAACTGTAGGTCACCGCTTCCTGGTAACCATGATCCACAAAGAAATTGCGAATGGCCGATAACGGGCGGACAGCCTCTTTCTCCGGGCGCAGCCCAAGGGGACCGGCAGGCTCGGTAACAGGCAGGTTGTTGTAACCGTAGATCCGCCCCACTTCTTCGATCAGGTCTTCTTCGATTGAAATGTCCGGACGGAAGCTGGGCACGCTTACCCTCCACCCGTCTTTCAGCAGCTTCTCTATCCTGAACCCGAGCCTGGCCAGGATCTCCTCGACCGTGGTGCGGTAAATTTCCACACCCAGAATATCATTGAGGCGCCGGGCCCGGAGGTCGACTACACGATCCCCGGGAATATCCTCCTCGCTGACCACCTCGACAATTTCGCCCGGCTCACCGCCGACGACGTCCATCAGCAGGCGGGTTGCACGCTCCATGGCGTCACGGGCCAGCTTGTAATCCACACTCCGCTCGAAGCGGTGGGAGGCATCCGTATGCAAGCCATAATGACGTGCCTTGCCGGCCAGAATAATGGGGTCGAAGTAGGCCGACTCCAGAACCAGATCCCGGGTTTTCGGGCCGACGCCGGAATGTTTGCCGCCCATAACACCGGCAATGGCAATTGGCTTTTCATGATCAGCAATCACCAGTGTGCCCTGGGTCAGTTCCACTTCCTGGCCGTCGAGCAGCACCAGTTTCTCACCGACCCTCGCCATACGCACAACGATGCCACCACAAATCTCGTCACGGTCGAACGCGTGCATGGGCTGGCCAAGCTCCAGCATTACGTAGTTGGTTACGTCCACCGCCGCATCGATGGAGCGAATGCCGGAACGGCGCAGCTTCTCCTGCACCCACAGCGGCGACTCAGACTGCAGGTTCACATTACGAAGAATCCGGCCGAGATAGCGCGGGCAACCGGCCGGGGCCTCGACCCGTATATCCGGCACTTCTGAGTGTGCCGCTTCTACCGGCTCGATGGCCGGGGCCTCTACCGGTAGGCGATTGAGCACCCCCACTTCCCGGGCAATGCCTTTGATAGAAAGGCAGTCGGCCCGATTGGGAGTCAAATCCACATCAATGGTTACATCGTTCAGCTTGAGATAAGCTGCAACATCCTGGCCAACCGGTGCATCGAACGGCAACTCCATCAGTCCGTCATGATTCTCGGACAGCCCCAGTTCTGACTCGGAGCACAGCATACCTTCGGAAGGCTGACCGCGGAGCCTGACTTTCCTGACCCTGAAATCACCGGGCAGAACCGCACCAACCACGGCAAACGGCACCTTGAGGCCTTCCCGGGCGTTGGGGGCACCGCAAACCACCTGGACAACATGCATGCCATCGCTGACCTGGCAGATCCGGAGTTTGTCCGCATCCGGATGGGGCTGCACTGACCGCACTTCACCGACAACCACACCGCTAAACTGGCCCGCCACCGGCTCAAAACCGTCCACTTCCAGACCCGCCATGGTGATCTGGTCCATCAATTCCTGGGTACCGATTTGCGGATTAACCCACTCGCGCAGCCACTGTTCACTGAATTTCATGGTTATTGCCTTGTCCTGATGCGGATTTTCCTGTTTGTCTGAATGCCCTGACGGCCGCCTTGTTAACGAAACTGGCGCAGGAAGCGCAGGTCGTTTTCAAAGAACATGCGCAGGTCGTTCACGCCGTAACGAAGCATGGCCAGGCGTTCAACGCCCATACCAAACGCAAAGCCACGGTACTGCTCGGCATCAATTCCACAATATTCAAATACCTTGGGGTGCACCATTCCGCAGCCCATCACTTCCAGCCACTTGATGCTGCCATCCGCTTCCCGCCCCCATTCAATATCCACTTCCGCGGAGGGTTCGGTGAAGGGGAAGTAGGACGGACGGAAGCGAACCTGCAAATCCCGCTCGAAGAACACCCGGAGAAACTCCTCCACCGTGCTTTTCAGATCCGCAAAGCTGACATTCTTTTCCACCAGCAAACCTTCCACCTGATGGAACATGGGCGTGTGGGTCATGTCCGAATCGCAGCGGTACACCCGGCCCGGGCAGATCATTCGGAACGGAGGCCTGCCGGCCTCCATGGTGCGGATCTGAACCGGCGAGGTGTGGGTGCGCAGCAGGGTGCCGGGATTGAAATAGAAGGTGTCGTGCATGGCACGGGCAGGATGGTGCCCGGGAATGTTCAGGGCCTCGAAGTTATGGTAGTCGTCTTCGATTTCCGGCCCCTGCTCAACGGTATAGCCAGCCCGGGAAAAAAACTGCTCAATCCGCTGCAGGGTGCGGGTAACCGGATGCAAACCGCCAAGTTCCTGGCCGCGGCCCGGGAGGGTAACGTCAATGGATTCACTGGCAAGTTTCTGCTCGATGGCGACGCGCTCAAGATCGCCTCGTCTTGCGTTGATCGCATGCTCCACCTGCCCCTTGGCTTCATTGATCTTCTGGCCAGCTGCCGGACGCTCTTCAGCGGAAAGCTTGCCCAGGGCTTTGGCCTGCCGGGTAATAACCCCTTTTTTGCCCAGATACTCAACACGAATCTGATCAAGTGCCTGCAGGCTGTCGGCTTTGTCTACTGCCGCCAAACCGTCCTGAACCAGTTGCTCCAGGTTTTCCATTGACCCTGCTCCAAACCAGAAATGGAAGTGCTAAAACGCAGTTTCACAAACAAAAATAGGGGAAGAGCGTGCCCTTCCCCTATCAGGAGACGCCATCATGATGCCATGAGGCGCCTGTATCGATCAGTAATCGATGAAAGAGCTAAGCAATCACAGGGACGCTTTGGCCTTCTCAACAACAGCGGCAAACGCCTGCTGCTCGTTCATGGCCAGATCGGCCAGAACCTTACGATCAATTTCAACGTTTGCCTTTTTCAGGCCAGCGATCAGGCGGCTGTAGGACAGACCGTTGGCGCGGGCACCGGCATTGATACGGGCAATCCACAGAGCGCGGAAAGCGCGCTTACGGTTACGACGGTCGCGGTAAGCATACTGACCGGCCTTGATAACCGCTTGCTTGGCCACACGGAATACACGACTGCGAGCGCCGTAATAACCTTTGGCCTGACTGAGAATCTTTTTGTGACGACGGCGTGCGACCACACCACGTTTTACACGAGCCATACTTTAATCCTTCTACCTTTAAACCTTTGCAGGAATCGTTAGCGGCTGAATCAGCACGCTGTCATACGCTTGATGGAGGCCACATCAGACTTGGCAATCAGCTTGGTACCACGGAGCTGACGCTTACGCTTGGGGCTCTTCTTGGTCAGGATATGACTGGTGAAGGACTGCTTGTGCTTGAAGCCAGTCGCGGTTTTCTTGAACCGCTTGGTGGCTCCGCTTTTGGTTTTCATCTTAGGCATTTTTAAAACTCCGCATTCTATTTTTAAATACACAATGATGTGCCCCTGAACGACAAATCCCCCGCATCCGCGGGGGACAAGCACCCGATCAGGTTCACTTCTTCTTGCGGGGCGCCACAACCATGGTCATCTGCCGGCCTTCCATTTTCGGCCGCATCTCTACCTGGGCAAGCTCTTCCACGTCTGCTTCTATGCGTTGCATGAGTTGCATACCAATTTCCTGGTGTGCCATCTCACGGCCACGGAAGCGGATCGTGATTTTGCCGCGGTCCCCGTTTTCAAGGAAACGTACCAGGTTGCGTAGTTTTACCTGATAATCCCCTTCTTCAGTTCCTGGACGGAACTTAAGCTCTTTGACCTGCGTCTGCTTCTGTTTTTTCTTGGCAGCCGCCTTGGCCTTCTTCTCATCGAAGATTTTCTTGCCGTAGTCCATTATCTTACAGACGATCGGATCGGAATCCGTAACCTGAACCAGATCAAGAGACGCTTCTTCTGCCTGCTTGATTGCATCTTCAATCGGTACGACACCAACCTGATTGCCTTCGGCATCAATCAGGCGGACTTCCGTTGCGTCAATATTCTCATTGATCGGCGCTTTTGGTGTGCGCCCACCCCGATTCGCTCGCTGTTTAATAATCAGATCTCCGTTTTGGTTCTGCCCTTGCGTTGAATGTCATCAGCCAGCAGCTGTTCGAACGCCTCAAGCGACATGGTTCCCAGATCCTCACCTTTACGGGTTCTCACCGCGACGGCGTTGTTGTCGATTTCTTTGTCTCCGACAACAATCAAAAAGGGAACTTTATTAATAGTATGCTCGCGGATTTTAAAGCCGATCTTCTCGTTTCTCAAGTCAGCATTAACCCTAAAGCCCAAGGAACCCCATTTTTTCGCCAGATTCTGACAATAATCACGCTGATTGTCGGTGATATTGAGAACCACAGCCTGGGTTGGCGCCAGCCAGGTGGGGAATGCGCCTTCGTATTCCTCAATCAGAATACCGATGAACCGCTCGAACGATCCGAGCACCGCCCGGTGCAGCATGACCGGCGTCCTACGCTCGGAATTATCTGCCACATACTGGGCGCCAAGGCGGCCCGGCATGGAAAAATCGACCTGAATGGTACCGCATTGCCATACCCGGCCGATACAGTCTTTCAGGGAGAATTCGATTTTAGGGCCGTAGAAAGCGCCTTCGCCCGGCAACAACTCCCAATCCACGCCCTCACGATTCAGCGCCTCTTCCAGCGCGGCCTCGGCCTTGTCCCAGACTTCGTCGGAACCGACCCGCTTCTCAGGGCGGGTGGACAACTTGTACAGGATCTCGGTAAAGCCGAAATCCGTGTAGATCTCATGCAGCATCCCAATGAAGGCCGACACTTCCTTTTGGATCGCATTCTCTTCGCAGAAAATGTGGGCATCATCCTGCGTAAAGCCGCGAACACGCATCAGGCCGTGCAGTGCGCCTGACGCCTCGTTACGATGGCAGGAACCGAACTCGGCCAGTCGCAGGGGAAGATCCTTGTAGCTCTTCAGCCCCTGGTTGAAGACCTGTACGTGGCATGGGCAGTTCATGGGCTTGATGGCGTAGTCGTGCTTCTCCGACTCCGTCGTAAACATGTCGTCCTTGAACTTGTCCCAGTGACCCGACTTTTCCCACAGAGTACGGGACACCACCTGAGGCGTCTTGATTTCCTTGTAACCATGCTCCTGCTGCTTGCGGCGCATGTACTGCTCAATTTCCTGGTACAGCAACCAGCCGTCCGGGTGCCAGAACACCATCCCGGGGGCTTCTTCCTGCATGTGGAACAGATTGAGCTTTTTGCCAACCTTTCGGTGATCACGCTTTTCGGCTTCTTCCAGGCGGTGCAGGTACGCCTTCAGGTCCTTCTTGTTGCCCCAGGCCGTGCCGTAAACGCGCTGCAGCTGTTCGTTGCTGGTGTCACCACGCCAGAAAGCGCCAGAAACCTTGGTCAGCTTGAACGCCTTCAGCTTGCCGGTACTGGGCACATGGGGGCCGCGGCACAGGTCGATGAAGTCGCCCTGGCGATAGAAGGACAGGTCCTCATCACCGGGAATGTCCTCAATGATGCGCACCTTGTACTCCTCACCCATCTCCTCAAACAGCTTGACGGCGTCTTCCCTGGACATAACAGACCGGGAAACCGGAATGTCCTGTTTCGAGAGTTCCTCCATGCGTTTCTCGATCCGTGCCAGATCCTCGTTGGTAAAGGGGCGATCAAACTTGAAGTCGTAATAGAAGCCGTTATCGATAACCGGACCAATAGTAACCTGGGCGGCCGGAAACAGCTCCTTGACGGCCATTGCCAGCAAATGGGCAGTGGAGTGACGAATGATATCGACGCCATCTTCATCACGCTCGGTGACAATGGCCAGCTCGGCATCGTCTTCAATGCGGTAGCTGGTGTCTACAAGCCGGCCATCCACCCTTCCTGCAAGAGCGGCTTTGGCGAGGCCGGCACCAATATCGGCGGCGACATCATGAACGGTGGCGGGCTCGGAAAAACTGCGGCGACTGCCATCGGGCAGGGTTACGACGGGCATGGAAAGCTCCTGTTGGTTACTCAGCGGTGATCTATACCAGAGACCACATGTTGACGGCACTGCGCGACACAAACCGCGGGCCGATTCGGGGCGAAGTCTAACAGAAAAAAGCCCGACAGGTTAATGCCGGGCTTTTACGGACAGAAACATTCGTCAGGCTGACTCCACCGCCCCCTCTTCCCTGGCCCGCCGGCGCAACTGCCCGAAGGCAACCAGCCCGAGAAGCACCAGTGCCGGAATAAACATCAGCTCTTTCGGCGGGCGCTCCAGCGGAACCTGAAAGGCATTGATCGTCCAGTCGAAGTACAGGCCGGCATTTTCGGCCACACTGCCGTAGGATACAAAGTCCACAACCATCTGATCGCCGTCCCGGCGCAAACCAAGACCCGATTCCCGGAGCCGGGCTTCGGGAGTCTCGCCCGCAGGCAATGGCAGTTGCAGGAATGTCGACTTCTCATCGCCATCTATGGTCATGCCCGTGGCCTTGATGACAATATCCTCACCCGCCGGAACCGTCTCGATATACTCCATAATCTCGGTCCCCGAGCGACTCTCAACCGGAGGATAGACCCTATCCCACCAGAACCCGGGCCGGAAAAGAGTGAAGGTTATCAATAGCAGGAAAAGGGTTTCCCACCAGCGGGTGCGGGTGAACCAGAACCCCTGCGTTGCCGCGGAGAAAACCAGCATGGCCGTCACCGCACTGAATACGGTGACCAGAAGATCGAACCATCCGGTCAGCCCGATCAGCAGCAACTGGGTGTTGAAGATAAACATGAACGGCAGGATCGCGGTCCGGATATCGTAGGTGAACCCCTGAACACCCGTTCGAATCGGGTCAGCCCCGGAAATCGCAGCGGCGGCGTAAGCCGCAAGCCCTACCGGCGGCGTGTCGTCCGCCAGTATCCCGAAGTAGAACACGAACAGGTGCACAGCAATGAGCGGCACGATCAGCCCATTCTGGGCCCCCAGTGTCACAATAACCGGCGCCATCAGGGTCGATACCACAATGTAATTGGCGGTGGTCGGCAGCCCCATGCCCAGGATAAGACTGATCACAGCCGTAAAAACCAGCATAAGCATCAGGTTGCCGCCCGAGATAAACTCGACAAACTGGGCCATCACCAGGCCAATGCCCGTGAGCGTGACCGTGCCAACAACGATACCCGCTGATGCCGTCGCCACACCAATGCCAACCATGTTCCTGGCGCCGGTTGCCAGTGAATTCACGACATCCACAACGCCCTGTCTGATCGCCCCTCCGATGGCTCCCCGTTTGCGGAACAGGTTCTTGAGCGGTACCTGGGTAACCACTATGAAGATCATGAACATGGTCGCCCAGAATGCGGAAAGCTGCGGTGAGAAACGCTCCACCGTAAGGCACCAGATCAGGACCACAACAGGCAAGAGGTAGTAAAGACCGGTTTTCACCGTGCGCCCCAGTGGTGGCAGCTCGTCCATCGAATCGGCCGGATCATCTTCCTGCAAGTCCGGGAATCTGGCCGCATAACCCACCAATCCGATGTAGATGGCCAGCACAACGGGCCCCAGAACCCACACCGCTGCGGCACCGAATACCTCTTTGGTCCAGCCAATTCCGTAGTACACCGCCAGGGTCAGCACCGACAGGCCCAGGAGCATAAAGACCCAGGTCAGCAACCGTTGGGCAAGCGTCGGCTTGTTCGGCCGTTCCAGCCCCTGCATGTTCAGTTTGCAGGCCTCAAGGTGGACAATATAGATCAGGGCAATATAGGAAATCATTGCGGGAAGGATCGCGTGTTTCATCACCTCCAGGTAGGAAATGCCCACATACTCCACCATCAGGAACGCTGCTGCCCCCATTACTGGCGGCGTCAGTTGGCCATTGGTGGACGCCGCCACTTCTACGGCACCGGCTTTTGTGGCTGGAAATCCGACCCGCTTCATCAGCGGAATTGTAAAGGTGCCAGTGGTAACCACATTGGCAATGGAGGAGCCGGAGATGATTCCGCTCAAGCCACTGGACACCACCGCCGCCTTCGCCGGACCACCCTTCATGTGGCCCAGCGAGGCATAGGCAACCTTGATGAAATAGTTACCCGCTCCGGCTCTCTCCAGCAAGGCCCCAAAAAGCACGAACAAGAACACGAAGCTCGTGGAGACACCCAGGGCAACACCGAACACACCCTCGGTACCCAACCACTGATGCGACGCGAGCTTTTCCAGGCTGGCGCCTCCATGGGAAATCACATCCGGCATGTAGGGGCCCGCGAGCGAATAGAAAATGAACACGGCAGCCACAATCGTGAGCGGCAGGCCAAGGGCACGGCGGGTCGCCTCAAGCAGAAGCACCAGGCCGAGCATTGCGATGATCAGATCCTGCAGGATTGGCGCACCCGGCCGAGCCGACAGCTCCTTATAGAAGATGTACAGGTACGCCGACGAGAACGCAGCAAGGAGCGCGAGAATCCAGTCATAAAAGGGCACTGCGTTAGAGGTACCGTGCCGCCCCTTGACCATGGGGAAGGCAGCAAACGCCAGGAAAGACGCAAACGCCAGGTGGATCGAACGTGCCTCTGTTGAGTTAAACACCCCTACTTCAAACAGGTAGGGCAGTGGCGAAGCAATCCACAACTGAAACAGCGACCAGACCACAGGAATAACAAACAGAAGCACCGCAGCATATCCGGTGCCGGCACGCCCGCCGGTTTCTGTTTGCAGGAACTGATCTACGGCTGAGGTATCTGCGGAATCCCCGGAGCCAGGATCTTTGCCGGTCATAGGTATGTCCTGTGAAGGAGGGGAAGGAAACAACAATCGGGGTGGCACAGGCCACACCCGATTGTCCGGCCAATCGTTATTTGATCAGACCCGCTTCCTTGTAGTACTTCAGGGCACCCGGATGCAGCGGCGCGCTCAGGGCATCAGATACCATTTCTGACTTCTCCAGGTTGGCAAATACCGGATGCCGGCGTTTGAAACTGTCAAAGTTTTCAAACACTGCCTTGACCACTTCGTAAACCACCTTCTCGGACACATCGGTAGAGGACACAAAGGTTGCTGCTACCCCGAAGGTGGCCACATCCTCGTCGGTTCCGCGGTACATGCCACCGGGAATGATGGCTTTACGATAGTACGGGTTCTCGTCGATCAGCTTTTGGGTGGCGGTATTATCCACTTCAACGATGACGCTGTCGCAGGAAGTGGTCGCTTCCTTGATGGCGCCGGAGGGATGCCCGACCGTGTAGAAGAAAGCATCAATGTTGCCATCACACAGCGCCTGGGACTGCTCCGCCGCTTTCAGCTCAGCCGCCAGAGAAAACTTGTCCATGGTCCAGCCCATCTCATCCATCAGCACTTCAGCCGTTGCACGCTGGCCGGAACCGGGGTTGCCCACGGACACACGCTTGCCTTCAAGGTCTTCAAAAGTCCTGATGCCGGAGCCCTTGCTGGCAACAACGGTGAACGGTTCCGGGTGCAGGGAGAAAACCGCACGAAGCTTCTTGTTGGCGCCGCCGTCCTTAAACTGGCTGGTGCCATTGTAGGCATGGTACTGCCAGTCGGACTGGGCAACCGCCAGATCCAGCTCGCCCTGGCGAATGGCGTTCAGGTTGTAGACGGAACCGCCGGTGCTTTCGACGGAGCAGCGAATGCCATGCTCCTTGCGATCCATGTTCACCAGACGGCAGATGGCACCGCCGGCCGGGTAATAAACCCCAGTCACACCGCCGGTACCGATGGTCACGAACTGCTGCTCCTGTGCGGTCACGGGCGCTGAGGCCACACTCAGGCCAACAGCGGCAGCAACGGCAAACGCAGAGGCTTTGAGTTTCAGTGTCATGTGAATTCTTCTTTTTTCTGGTCGTTATCATCAATTGCCCGCCTTTTGCTGCGAGCGAACACTCTCATCATCCTAGAACATAGACCACTTCAGGCCAGAAATAAAGTGTGGACTGGCTCGCTAACCGATTGATCAGACAGCAAAAAGTCCGCATTTCGGGCTTTTTGCTGTTCACGTCGCTGCAAATCTTATTTCGCCGCGCGCGCCTTTGCAAGCATCTGATCCGGCCGCAACAGGAACCGGGCAAGCGCCGGCAGCAGCCAGATGGCGCCAACCATGTTCCACAGGAACATGAAGAACAGGAGAAAGCCCATGTCCGCCTGGAACTTGATCGGTGAGAATATCCAGGTCACCACACCGAGGCCCAGGGTCACACCGGTGAACATAACCGCCTTGCCGGTAGAGCGCAGTGTCTCGTAATAGGCCTCCTGAAGGGGCTTGCCCTCAAGAAGATACTTCTCGAGCTTGCTGTATATATAGATGCCGTAGTCGACACCAATACCCACCCCCAGGGCAATAACCGGCAACGTCGCTACCTTGATGCCAATACCGGACACCGCCATGATCGCCTCACCAAGGACAGACGTCAGGCCAAGCGGTATCACAATGCAGAGCACCGCGCGAATTGAACGGAATGTGACGAAGCACAGTAAGCTCACCACGCCGTAAACCAGCAACAGCATCTTGTCCTTGGCGCTGGAAATCACCTCGTTGGTCGCCGCCTCAACGCCTGAGTTACCCGCTGCCAACAGGAACCTGTGCTCCTCGGTACTGTTGGCGCTGGCGAACTCCTCAACACGCTCAACAACCGTTTCCAGCGTTTCCGCCTTGTGATCCTCAAGGAACACAAGCACGGGTGTCAGGCTGCAGTCGGTATTGATCAGCCCGGCCGGTGCCTCGCGAATGGAGGCGTTGATGATGGTCTGGTTGCGGGAAATCTCGTACCACTTCCAGTTACCCTCATTCAGCGCCTTGGTCACCATTTTGGACACGTCCGCCAGCGAAACGGAAGACTGTACACCCGGTGTATTCTGCAATTCCCATTGCAGGGCGTCCATGGCACGCAGCACATTGTACTGGGTACACTGCTCTTTCGGCGTCTTTACCATTACCACAAGCACATCGGCACTGGTGGAGTAGTTGTCGATGATGTAGGCGTTGTCCTTGTTGTATCTGGAATCCGCACGCAGCTCGGGGGCACCCCGGTCCAGATCGCCAATCTTGAGGTTTTGTTTGTAGTAAAGGCCAAGCCCAAGGCCAATCACGGCGATCAGCAGGGAGATGGGCGCCACGCCCGGATGCGCAAAGTAGGACATGACGCGCCACTTCCGGTCCTGCTTTTCCCCATGGTTCTGCACATGGCGAATACCGCTCTGGGAAATCCCGATGTAAGACATGATCAGAACATGCAGCACCAGATTGGTCAGGATAACGAAGGCAACGCCAATACCCGCTGCCACCGCCAGATCCCGGATTACGTCTATTTCAATGAAGATGAGTGTGAGGAAGCCGAACGCATCGGAAATCAGCGCCAACATACCCGGGATATAAAGGGCGCGAAAGGCAAGGCGGGCAGCGGTTACCGAGTCAAAGCCCTTGGCCGCCTCGACCGCCATGGCGTTAACAATCTGGACGCCATGACTGATACCAATCGCAAACACCAGGAACGGCACCAGAACCGAATACGGATCCAGGCCATACCCCATCAACCGCAGGGTTCCCAACTGCAGAAAAACCGCAATGATCGAGGTAAAGACGGGAACCAGGGTTCCGGCAATCGAACGGGAATACCAGAACAGCAGCAGTGTGGTCAGCACGATGGTGATGCCGGCAAACCAGGCGATGGAGCCAATCCCTTCAATCAGATCGCCAACCTTTTTTGCAAAACCGACAATATGAATCTTAATGTTCGGATTCTGGGCCTCGTACTTTTCACGGATCTTTTCTTCCAACTGACGGGAGAATTCACCATAGTCCAGAGCCTCACCGGTCTCCGGATTTTTTTCATACAACGGCGCGTATACAATCGTTGACCGGAAGTTATCGGAAATCAGGCGCCCGACTTCATTGGAGCGCAGAACGTTCTGACGCAACCGTTCAAGACTGTCCCTTGAACCATCGTAGTTATCCGGAATGACGGTTCCGCCCTGGAAACCCTGCTCGGTCACTTCCACCCAGCGGACGTTCGAGGTCCACAGGGATTTAAGACCCGAGCGGTCCACGCCATCCAGATAGAAAACCTCGTCCGTGATCTGCTTCAGGGTTTCCATGTACTCCTGGGTAAAGATATCGCCTTCTTTTGCCTCTACGGCGATACGGACGAAGTTACCGAGATTTTCGAGGTCGTCCCGATGTTCCAGCATGTTAACGATGTACGGATGTTCCAGCGGGATCATACGCTCGAAACTGGCATCAGGCTGGATCTTGATGGCGTTGTAACCTAGAAACAGCGTCAACACGGCAAAGGCAATCAGGATGAGTGCCCGGTTGTTGAAAATCAGTCGCTCCAGGAAAGGTTCTGCCTTGGGCGTCGTCAGGTAGTGTTCGCCCTTGTCATGCTTAGGGTTGGACATTCAAAGCCCCTCTATTATTCGTTCGGTTGTTGCCACATCAGGGCGTTATTGAAGGTTCTTTCCGCGGGCGTCTGTTATTTTTACGCCACCCTCGCCGACAAGCAGCAGATCTGTCCCTGAAATGGGTACCACACTCATGACACCATCCCGATCACTACGGAAATTCTCCCGGAAGGTTTCTGCTCCGTCGGTACTGAGAAGCACCGCGCCACCGTTGCCCACCAGGGTAATCCGGCCGTCTTCTGCAACAGCGCCGTTGTTGAGAGTTGCGCCCGCCGAATTGGGAATCATGCGCCAGCTCTTGCCAAGATCGGTTGAGAACAACATGTTGCCTCTCAGGCCAAACGCCAGGATTTCGTTCACCTGGCCGGTACCAATCACCCCAAACAGGGAGCCTTCGTAAGGAGACTCGCGGCGCTGGAACGTCTCGCCACCGTCCACCGAGACATGGATCTGCCCAGCCTCACCAACCACTACCAAAGCACCGCCGGTGACCCGGGTAATACCATTTAGGTGAAAATTCTGCCGGTTTTCGATCCGGGGCGCCCAGTCCACCCAGGTTTCACCGCCATCGGTTGTTCGCAGGAACATTCCGTAGGCGCCCACAACGAAACCGTGACTATCGTTCTCGAACCAGACATCCAGCAACGGGTTTACCGGCCCGACATCCAGATCGGCCCGCAGGTTTTCCAGGGCAAAGTAGAGGTCATCAAGCGCCCACTCCAGGTCACTTTTCTCAGATTCGGGAGCCTCTTCAATGCGCTTCTCTATCGCAGCAATCTGATCTTCCCTGCTCTCGATGGCCATCTCCGCTGCCCTGATACCGTCAAGCTGAAGGCTCCAGGTGGCACCGGCATCCTCGGTATGCAGGACCACACCACTGTGCCCTACAGCCCAGCCATGAGTTTCTGAACCAAAATCGATTCCGGTCAGGGTGACCGAGACGGGAACTTCACCCTGAACCCATGTCTTCCCCTCATCATCCGAATAAATGATATGGCCCCGCTCTCCCACAGCCACGATGCGATCTCCGGTCCGGGTCGCATCGTTCAGAAGATTCTCCGGAGCCAGATCGGTTGGCCGGGCCGGGGTTTCGATGACATCTGCAAGCGCAAACGCCGCAGGGGCGGACCACGCCATGGCAAGCCCGAGACAGGCCACTCCCATCGTCTTGCACATCAACCTATTAGCCATTCAGATTGCCTATTGTGTTGTATTGAACTGTATCTCTGACCGGCCAAGCCGGGAATAACAGTGAACATACCGGCTACCTCACGGTAGCCGGTATGCCGGGTCGCCATTTCCTATGGGCGGGGGGACGCATCCCTTGATCAACCAAGCCTTATCGAACGCTCCTGCGCCGCAGGGACGCAGGAGAGAAGTAACGCTTGTTCGGAACGTCGTTGGTAAACACCCGGGTATTGGCCTCTTCGGTATCAAGGCCAAGCACGTGGTAACGCCGGGACTGAAGATCATGATAGACGTCCAGCACTGTCCAGACACCCGGCAATTCATAATAATTTTTCAGCAGACCCATGGTCACCCGCCAAAGTTCACCACGGCCGTCGTACTGGTCCAGCAGAACGGTGTTCCAGCTGTCCTCATCAATATAGAAGCGGCGCTTGCCGTAGATGTGGCGCTCGCCCTCTTTCAGCGTGGCTTCCACCACATGGACCCGGTGCAACTCCCAGCGGGTAAGGTCGGGGTTCAGATGGGATATCCCGAGGATCTCCTCGTAAGGCGTACCCTTTTCGCCGATCCGGTAATTGTTGTAAGGAATATAGATTTCCCGCTTGCCCTCGTAACTCCAGTTGTAGCGGTCCAGGGCGCCGTTGAAAATATCAGTATCATCGGCGGTGCGGAGGTTGTCCGCAGCCGCGATCGGCGAATCATATCCGAGGTTTGGTGCCCGGCGCACGCGGCGCTGGCCGGCATTGTAACCCCATCCGTTCCGCGGAGTGACAATCTGGTTCAGAGTCTCGTGGACGAGAATGGCACCGCCGGCAAGGCGGGGGGGAGACTGGGTAAACGACAGGTAGTAAAAAATCACGTTATCGAGATCTTCTTCACCACCTTCGGGGTTATAGAAGTTGAAAAACGCTTCCTGTTGCGACGTAACCAGAGTGTAGTCACCATTGGTCTGGACAGCCACCTCACTGGAGCGACGGGTAATCGACACGCCGCGCCAACGGGTCAGGTGGTTCCAGATTGCCTGCCAGGCTTTCTGCTCGTTATCGCCATGCAGTATGGGAAAGGGATAGCCCCCGAACGCGCCGTCGAGGCCCTCACCCTGGCCGACGATTTCCGCATTCACGGCGTTCTTGCGCGTGTTCTCTGCCACCCAGTCGGGAACCGCATGGGTCCGGCGTGACTGGTATACCGGCACACGGAAGGTGGTTGGATAGGTTTCCAGCAGAGCCTTCACGCCATCCGTCAGATAGTCGCCGTACTGATCCATATTGGCAGGCGTGATGGTGAAAAGGACTTCGTCGTCGGGAAACGGGTTGATGTGATGCTGACCGCTGCCTTCATAACCGGCAGGGGGCTCTGTCAGCCCACCGGTCCAGGGCGGTATGGTACCGGCACTGTTACCGGCCTTGGGTGAGCCAAAGGGGGTCAGGTCCTGGCCGAGACGGGCCGCTTCACTGGAGGGGACAGCTGCCAATGCGGTCGATGATGCCACAGAGAAAGCCAGCAGACCGCCGAGAATCGCATTTTTTTTGTATGTCATTGTGAAACCTTGAGTGCGTCTGGAAGCCTCTGCAGAGGCTTTTTTATTGCCGTCTGCGGGGAATGCAGACTTTCGACCAGATTAATGGATCACGCCTTAAAGTCTATAGACCGAAAGTGCGATTTTGTATCCGGCTGTGACAAAGCTCCCACTCACAGCCAGCTGTCTGATCCACCTCCGGGATCAGCCGGCAAGGCTCTTGTGCACCACCTCATAGACATCCCGGGACAAGCCGTCTTTGTCGCGAATGCGTTCCAGCGCGGACTTCATCTGCCCGCTGTAGGCCGGCGCAAACTTTTGCCACCGGGTCAGCGGCGCTACCAGGCGCGCCGCGATCTGCGGATTGCTGTCATCCAGCCGGCGCACCTGATCCGCCAGGAAGTCATAACCGGAGCCATCCGGATTGTGGAAAGCCGCCAGGTTCTGCCCGGCGAATGCACCCACCACTGAGCGAATCTTGTTGGGATTCTTCCAGTCAAAGGCCGGATGCTCCAGCAACTTCCTGATATCCGGCAACTGCCCGGCCCGGTCGCTGGCCGCCTGTACGGAGAACCATTGCTCAACAACCTGCGGATCGTCCCGGAAGCTGTTGTAGAATTCGTCCAGGGCCTGACGCCGGTCATCCCCGTAGTCGGAGTTGACCAGCGCCCGCAGGGCACCCATCCGGTCTGTCATATTGTCGGCCTCATTCAGCTGGCTCACCGCCAGAGTGCGGCCTTTGTCATCATTGATCACCAGCAACCAGGCGAGCGCGGTATTACGCAGGCTGCGCCGGGCAATGGCCTCCGGAGTTATTTCATAGACACCGGTTTCGAGATTACGCTGGTAACACGCCAGTAGCTCGCTCCTCAGGGCCTGGGCCAGGCATTTGAGCACTGCTTCGCGGGCCTGGTGGATCGCGGCAACATCGGCGTTTTCCGCCAACTCGATCAGATACGCCTCAGACGGTAGCTGAAGCATTTTTGCAACCAGCGCCTGATCAAGACCGGTATCGGAAACCAGTTTCCGATAGGCCTCAATCAGCCTTGGCTCCACCTCCGCGTTGCCCCCGGCACCGACCAGGGACTGAATAACATCCACCGCCAGTCTCTGGCCGGCATCCCAGCGGTTGAATCCGTCCGGATCGTGACTCATCAGGAACAGCAACTGTTCACGGGTCCACGGATAGCGAACCCGGACTGGCGCCGAGAAGTGCCGCAGCAGAGAGGGCACCGGTTTCGCCTCAACGCCGTGGAACTCAAAGGTATGGACGGCCTCGGTAAGCTCAAGCACGCGCTCTGTGGGTGCCTCAGACACACCTGCCTCCAACTGCAAGGGCAGTGGCTGACCATCCTGCCCCAGAAGCCCCAAAGAAAACGGAATGTGCTGGGGTTTTTTATTGGTCTGGCCCGGAGTATCCGGAATGTTCTGCTCAATCGTCAGTCGGTAAATGCCCGGGCCGGCGTCGAATTCATCGGAAACGGTCAGCACCGGCGTTCCCGCCTGCTCGTACCACAACCGGAACTGGCTCAGATCGCGACCTGAAGCATCCTCCATGGCTTTCACGAAATCGTCGGTGGTGACCGCCTGGCCGTCATGGCGCTCAAAGTACAGGTCGCTTCCCTTGCGAAACCTGTCCGGTCCCAGCAGGGTGTGGATCATGCGCACCACTTCCTCCCCTTTCTCGTATATGGTCAGGGTGTAGAAGTTGGTAATTTCCATATAGGAAGCTGGCCGAACCGGATGCGCCATCGGGCCGCTGTCTTCGGCAAACTGGGCGGTGCGCAACAGGGTGACATCGTCAATCCGCTTGACGGTGGGCGAGCCCATATCTGCTGAAAACTGGGAATCCCGGAATACGGTGAAGCCTTCTTTCAGGCTCAGTTGGAACCAGTCACGGCAGGTGACCCGGTTCCCGGACCAGTTGTGGAAGTATTCGTGGGCGACGATGGCCTCGATGCGCTGGAACGCCATGTCCGTTGCCGTTTCCTGGCTGGCCAGCACGCACGAGGAGTTGAAGATATTGAGGCCCTTGTTTTCCATGGCGCCCATGTTGAAGTCGTCCACCGCCACGATCATGAAAATATCCAGATCGTATTCCCGACCGTAGACCTCTTCATCCCAGCGCATGGACCGCTTCAGGGAATCCATGGCATGATCACATTTTTCGGCGTTCCGGGGCTCCACATACATGCGCAGGTCAATGTCACGACCGGAGCAGGTGGTAAAGCTGTCACGCTTTTCCACAAGGTCCCCGGCTACCAGGGCAAAAAGATAACAGGGTTTGGGGAACGGATCTTCCCAGGTCACGAAATGGCGCCCGCGCTCCAGCTCGCCCCTCTCGACATCGTTACCATTGGACAACAGGATCGGGTACGCGTCCTTGCTGGCCTCAATGCGGGTACGGAAGCGTGCCATAACGTCGGGACGGTCCGGGAAGTAGGTAATACAGCGGAATCCCTCGGCCTCGCACTGGGTACAGAACATGCCAGAGGATTTGTAGAGACCTTCAAGCCGGGTGTTATTCTGGGGTTCGATCCAGGTCACGATAGTCAGACAAAACTGGTCCGGTACTGACCGGATGACCAGCTGATCGCCCCGGTCCTCATAATCACTCGCCGCCAGTTTGGCACCATCCAGGGCAACGGACTCCAGCTTCAGGCTGTCACCGTCAAGCTCCAGGGGGGCCGATGCCTCGGCGGACTCGGGATTCCGACGAAGTTCAAGCGTGCTGTGTACCCGGGCACCATCCTCAAAAAGCTCGAAGGTCAGTTCCACGGTATCGACCAGATACGCGGGCACCTTGTAATCGCTCAGGTAAATGGTTTGTGGCTGGCTGGTACGCATTGGATTTCTCCAGAATTCGCTGCCTGCACAGGCCGAAAATCAGGGCCCAGAGGCATAAACAGATTGGCCGGGTGGAGAGCGGTTCAGCTCTCCGCGACCCGGAAACGGACTTCATAACCGGTGAACTTCCTGATGTTAATCACACCGGTATCAAGAATAAGATACTGCCCCTTGATGCCTTCAAGGACGCCTTCAACTTCCGGCGTTTTGTCGAGGTTATGGGTTTTGATCTTCTCTGGCCAGGCCTCAACGGGATAACGGAGGGCGAGCCCCTGCTCATCCACCTCACGGATAGACTCCTGGCAGTGAGTTTCTCTCAACGCTTTAAGATCCCCGGCAATCAGCCCCAGAATTCTCCGGCGCTCTTCGGCCAGATCCAGCTCCGGTACGTCGCCTTTGAGCATCGCCCGCCAGTTGGTTCGGTCGGCAACGTGGGCCTTGCAGGCAACTTCCACCAACCCGGCGATGTATCGGGTCGCAACCCGCACCATGGGAATGGCATCTACCGCGCCCTGGTCAATCCAGCGGGTGGGCACCTGGGAGGCCCGGGTGATACCCACTTTGAGACCGGATGAGTTCGCGAGGTAAACCACGTGCCCAACCATACAATGGGTCTCACCCCACTCCGGCTCACGACAGGTTCCCAGATGATAATGGCACTTTTCCGGACTCATGATACAACTGTCACAGACTGCAAGCTTGCGAAAACAGGGGTAGCAGAATCCCTGGTTAAAACTCTTTTTAGTGGTTCGGTCACAGTGGATACAACGAATGATACCGTCGAAATCAAACCGCAACGGCCTGCCAATGAGCTCGTTCAGGGGGATACGGGTATCGCCGACGGCAATGGTGTAGGCCACCGGATCTGCCGCCACGGCCGGCATTTTCCGGAGCCGACCGGTTACATCCATGGTTTTGCTCAAGACTTGACCTCAACAAACTGGTCCGGATCTGCGTCGCTGTTACTCTGATTACGCTGTACGGAAGGATCGCAGGCGGTTCCCGCCTTGCTGCCTCTGTCGAGGTAACCCACACGCTCCTCTTCGGGAATGCTGTGCAGGTTCTCGTAATAGATGACTGCCTCCAGGCTGATTTCCCGCTGCTCGGGAGTCAGCCTGCGGCCGTCGGGCCATTTTCCGAGCTCAATGGACTGCCGGAGGCTCCGGTACACACTGGGATCCAGTCGATCAATCAGTTCTTCGTAAGTCATCCCGCTCTCCTGAAAAAACGTTCATAAAAAAGTGGCGGAATCGTTTGACAGACCCAAACGATAATGATTATCATTGCCCTACCAAATGACGACGGTCGTATCATTTGGTCTCTCTCATCAGGAGCTTACAGCTCTTTTCATGCCCCGCCTTTGGCGGGGCTTTTTTATGCTCCACGCCTGGCTCTTACGGGCAAAATCACCGCAAGGGCCAACCCCGCGACAAACCCTCCCAGATGAGCTTCATTTGCCATACGCCCGAGACCGAGCATTTCAGGAAGCGCGGTAAAACCGATCACCATCCACACCACGGCAAAGGTTACCAATGCCGGCGGAAACTGAAACCTTGGCGCAGACCGCTGGCTCAGCCAGCAATAACCCAGAATACCGTAGACAACACCGGACAATCCGCCAAAAAGGGGCCCGGAAACAACGTACTGCAACCCGTTGGAGACCAGGCTGGTCACCAGGAAAAGGGTGATTAGCCGCCCCCGCCCGTCAAACCATTCAATCTGACTGCCCAGGAACCAGAGTATCACCGAATTGAAAATTATGTGGGTCCAGCTGAAGTGCAGAAAATCCGGAGTCAGCAGGCGCCACACCTGGCCACTGGCCAGAGTCGCCAACAAGGCATCAATACGGCCGGCCATGGTGCTCCAGTCATAATCACGCGGGTCAATCATCGTCAGTGTGGCAGCGAGCTCATTCTGTCCCATGGCCGTGAGCCAGGCCATAATCACTGCAAAGCCGATGATACCCAGAACCAATGGCGCATGGCGAGGCGAAGGCTGCCAGCGCCCGCCAACAAAAACCGGCGACCGGCTCTGACGATCAACGGCATCCCGGAGCTCCGGTTCCGCCATGAAGCGCTCAAGGGCGGCAAGCACCGGCTCAGCGTGGGCCGGATCCTCCAGCCAGATCACCTGAAAACCGCCCTCCTCGGTAATCCGGTGAGTAACACCCTGCCCGCTCAGCCAGCGGCTGAAACCGGCCAGATTCACCGTGGTATCCACCTGTTTTACTCGGTACACCGCTTACTCTGCCTCCGGAAATGGTTGGGCCCTTCCATAGGGTCTAGCGTGCAACACTGTCTTCACTGGTGGAATAATCCGGCTGCTCCGGCCGCTCCACCTCCACCCAGACAAACTTGTCCCGGGAAAGTGCCCGCTCTCCGTCCATCCGGTAGGCCACCAGCCGGCCGTACTTCACGGCGCTGAAATCAATACAGGCAACGTTGGACCTGAGCGGCGCCGGCTCACCCTCCATCCAGTAATGCCCGACGAAGACCGGCGGTGCCTCCAGGGGGTAGCTGATCAACTGCTTTCGTTCGTTCTCCGTTAACACACGGCGCGCCACTTCCGGCGGCAGTGGGTCCGGCTGGAACACAACATCGGCATACGTGTGGGGATCATCCGCCCAGAACTTGGTGCGGAAAAACTCACGGACATAGCCGTCCTTTCCGGCAATTGACATGCCCTCGGGCAGCCGCAGATCCGTGCCACGAAGAAGGGTATCCATCACCTGCCCGGCGAAAGACTCAATGGCCGCCGAGGCGTGCAGGAAATCCTCGTCAATACAGGCATCTCCCTGCACCCGCTTGAATTTCTCGATCAGGTCGCCATCCCAGCAGGCATGAACCGCCCGGAAACTCTCACCCTCAATGAACAGGGGAATAGTGTAAAACCACTCAAGAAACTCATTCCACTCGTGGGGGTAGGCTTCAAACTGATCCAGTGTCTCCTTGATCAAGCGGTCATGACGGGCGTTGTGCTCTCGCAACCACTTCTTGCCACTGCCCGGACGGGCTCGGGTGCAGTAGCCCAGGGCGTTGTATTCATGGTTACCCATAACAATCCGGGCCGAGCCATGCTCCACCATATCTCTGACAAGATGCAGCGCCTCCCGGATACGGGGGCCCCGATCAATGATATCGCCAATGAAAATGGCCTGCCGGCGTGAGTGCCGGTACACACCGTTGACCTTGCGATAACCCATCTGATCGAGGAGCCTGGCGAGCGTGTTCGCACAGCCGTGTACATCGCCAATGATGTCATAACCGCGGCTCGCGGCTTGTCTGTTTCCAGCCATGATCAACTCGCTGATATTTCGCTAGCCCAGCCAAGCTTGTCACGGCAGGTGGCATAGAAATTGTGGTCGGTGGGATGGATCAACCGGATCTTGAACGGCTTTTTGGTGATGCGGATGATATCGCCCGGCGCACAGGCGATGTTCATCTGGCCGTCGAAACTGATTTGCGGATAGGTTTCGTTGGTCTCACCGATCACCAGCTTGATTTCACTCTTGCCGTCAACCACGATTGGCCGGCTACTGAGAGTGTGGGGGAACATCGGCACCAGAACAATGGCGTCCAGCTTGGGGTGCATAATCGGCCCGCCTGCCGACAGTGAGTACGCCGTCGATCCCGTGGGCGTGGAAACGATCAGGCCGTCCGAGCGCTGACTGTAGACAAAGTGGCCATCAATAAACAGGTCAAAACCGATCATTCGGGTGGATTTACCGGGATGCAGCACCACATCGTTCAGGGCCGTGCCAAACCCCAGGGGCTGGCCGTTGCGCTCAACGTTGCCGTCCAGCAGGAATCGTGTCTCCTCCATGTATTCGCCTTCCAGAACCTTTCCGAGGCGTTCCTCAAGATCGGAGGGGTAAATGTCAGTCAGGAAGCCCAACCGGCCACGGTTCACCCCAAGCAGGGGAATCTTGGATTTGGCAAGCTCACGGGCGGCACCCAGCAAACTGCCATCACCCCCGACCACGATAACCAAATCACAGATTTCGCCCAGCAGTTTCTTGCTCGCCACCTGCAGCCCGTGCCCAGGCAGCATGCTCGCTGTGTCTTCTTCGAGAATGACGTGGTAGTTGTGGGTAATCAGGTACTGTTTGAGCTGGCGTAGTGATTCAACCACTTTCACGCTGCCCATACGACCAATCACACCAATGTTCCTGAACTGATCCATGAGGTTTCCTGTGCTGTCGGGATACGGCGGGGACAAACGAAACCATTACCCCGGTGACAATCTGGGGTACAGTTTAACGAAAGTCACCCCGATACTGAAAAAACTTCCCGCACTCAGTCCTGGTGTTTCTCGCAGCAGTCATCAATCCCCGGACGGAACTCCGCCGGCTGACTGATACGAAGAATCGGCTCACCGCAACGCTTACCACCCTCGTCTTCATGGGTACAGACGGGATTTTCGTAGTGCTCCAGCCATTCCCGGTAGGCAGGCTCGTTCATGCCGCATCGATCAGCCGCGTAGGCGGTGGGGTTGTTGAAGTAGGCTTCGATGTCGTCGTAGGGCAGCGTCACATGCCCGACGCCGGGATGATAGGCCACCAGGAACACCGACTGGCGCTTGAGGTGATCGAGGATGGAGTTTTCGGCGGGCTCCCGGTGCCGAAGCTCGTGATTTTCCTGCTCAAGGGCTACAATCTTGTCGTCCCGCAGCTCCAGCTCCCTTTGCCGGCGCTCGAGCTGCTCCCGCAGCAGCACCATCTCTGCATCCGCGTTTGCATCGTCCCGCTGCTTGTCCTCGCCACCGGAGACCATCTGCTCCTGCATGGTCAGGTATTGCTCATTGCGTTCCGCCAGGCGCTTCTTGAGCTGCTCATTGCGAAGGCGCTGGCGCTCGTATTTCTGCTCAAGATTTGCCATTTCACTGCGCAGGCCCTGCATTTCCAGCCGATGCTCCCGCTGGATATCCGACAGGGAATCCCGGTGAACGCTTTGCAGTGTCTTGATCCGCAGGCGCTGTTCCCGGATAAGCTGTGCCAGGCGGGAGCGATTCGCGGCAGCCGCGGACTCTTCCGGATCGGCCGAATCCTCGGCCTGGGCACTTAGAACCGGAATGTTTTCTTCCTGAACCGGTTCAATCTTGCGGAATTTGAGGTTATTCACCTCAACCGCTTTGCGAATCGCCTGAAAGTGGTTGTTCCCCGGCGTCATATCCGGGTCCCACAGGTCTTCCTTGTACTGGGGATCAGGGCACTGGCTACGGCAAACAAGGCGGATAGCGCCACCACCCATGTCGGGCCCCTTGGCACCACGCCCTGCCAGCGCCTCAATAGGCAGGTTCCAGTGGCTGTCTGCCCGGCCCTCCTCATCAAACCAGATCCGGAAAAACACCAGAGCCTGCACAAGAAGATCATCGCTCAGCTCGACCAGAACAGCCCTGACTTCGGTTTCGGCGAGATCAGACAGGCCCACATAGCCGTCCAGGAAGGCGCCGAATTCGCTGGCACGCATCTCGCGCGCCACCTGGCTGCCCTCCATGAAAAATACCGCCGAATAACCCTCGGCTGCCTGGCCGGCAGACTCCATTGCTGACTCCCATGATTCAAAGATTGGACTGACTCAAACGTAATAGTCTAGCCAGACAATCCTTGCTGCACAGGGAAAAACTGCAACATTTTGTGATCGTGTTTGCGCTTACAGCTCCGCAGCCAGGCGACTTCCCTGATTGATGGCCCGCTTGGCATCCAGCTCCGCCGCGACATCCGAACCACCGATCAGATGAACCGGCAGCTCGGCAGCCTCCAGATCCGCCTGCAGTTCACGCAACGGCTCCTGCCCTGCACACACGATGATCGTATCCACGGGCAACACCCGATCCTCACCGTGCTCTGCCCCTTTCGGCGTAACCGTGATATGAAGCCCTTCGTCATCAATCTTGCGGTAGGTTACCCCGGGGACCATTTGAACCTCTCGATTCTTGAGAGAGGTACGGTGAATCCAGCCCGTGGTCTTGCCGAGGTTTTTGCCTACCTTGGAGGCCTTACGCTGGAGCAGGTAAACCTCGCGGGCAGGTTCGGGAACCTCTGGTGTAACGCCCTGGATGCCGCCGCGATGCTCAACGCTCAGATCGACACCCCACTCACGCATGAAGAGTTCGGTATCCAGCGCCGCAGAGGTCCCCTTGTGAACGATAAACTCGGAGACATCAAAGCCGATGCCACCGGCGCCGATAACCGCCACTCTCTGGCCAACCGGTTTGCGCTCCAGAAGAGCATCCAGATAGCCAATCACCTTCGGGTGATCAATTCCCTCAATGTCCGGGGTCCGCGGCTTGACGCCGGCAGCCAGAATCACCTCGTCAAAGCCGCCGGCCTTGAGATCATCGGCGCTGACCCGGGTGTTCAGCCGCACATCCACCCGATGCTTGTCCAGCATGACCCGGTAATAGCGAAGGGTTTCAAAAAACTCTTCCTTGCCCGGAATCAGCTTGGCCACGTTGAACTGGCCACCAATTTCGCTGCCGGCGTCAAACAGGGTTACTTTGTGGCCCCGCTCCGCGGCCACAGAGGCAAACGCCAGGCCCGCAGGACCCGCACCGACCACCGCAATGGATTTCGGCGCAGACGTTTTCACGTAGGTCAGCTCGGTCTCGTGGCAGGCCCGGGGATTTACCAGGCAAGAAGTCAGCTTGCCGCTGAAGGTGTGGTCAAGACACGCCTGATTGCAGCCAATGCAGGTGTTGATCTCATCGGCCCGGTCTTCCGTGGCTTTCAGGACCAAGTCAGCGTCCGCGAGGAAAGGACGGGCCATGGACACCATATCGGCATCTCCTTCGGCCAGAATCTTTTCGGCAACATCCGGCATGTTGATCCGGTTGGTGGTTACCAGCGGAATACTCACCTCACCCTTCAGGCGCGCAGTCACCTTGGTAAAGGCACCGCGGGGAACCGACGTGGCGATGGTGGGCACACGGGCCTCATGCCAGCCGATACCGGTATTGATGATGGTCGCGCCGGCCTTTTCAATTTCTTTCGCCAGGTACACCACCTCTTCCCAGGTGCTGCCATCTTCAATGAGATCCAACATGGAGAGACGGTAAATCAGGATAAAGTTCTCACCCACCCGCTCACGAACCCTGCGCACAATTTCAATCGGCAGGCGGATACGATTCTCGTAGCTGCCACCCCAACGGTCGGTCCGATGGTTGGTATGGGAAACAATGAACTGGTTGATGAAATAGCCTTCCGAACCCATTACCTCAACGCCGTCATAGCCGGCACGTTGCGCCAGTGCGGCACAATCCGCGTAGTCCTGGATCTGCTTTTCGATGCCCGCCTCATCCAGTTCCTTGGGCTTGAAGGGGTTGATCGGTGCCTGGATGGCCGAAGGTGCCACCAGCTCCGGAGAGTAGGCATAACGGCCGGCGTGGAGAATCTGCATGCAGATTTTACCCTCTGCCTCATGCACGGCCCCGGTGATAATCCTGTGTTTGTCGGATTCTTCATCGGTGGTCATTTTGGCGGCATGCTGAAACACGCCACCTTCAACATTCGGTGCAATTCCTCCGGTAACGATCAGACCGGCACCGCCACGGGCGCGCTCTGCGTAAAACGCCGCCAGGCGCTCAAATCCGTTTTTAGCCTCCTCGAGACCGGTGTGCATGGAGCCCATCAGGGTACGGTTGCGCAACTTGGTAAACCCAAGGTCCAACGGCTCAAGCAGGTTAGGATATTTGGCAACGCCCGGCGTCGTGCTTGTGGTCATGTTCTGTCTCCTCATCGTGATCATCGGCGGGCTTGCAGGGCCCTGCTCGTTATTGGGCCCTAAATTACCGATGTGCCTTGCGATCAACAATATCCTGGAATAACATTTTATTATCTTTGAATAACATATCAGACAAAGGCTTCAATGAGCACGCAATCGACAGGCGCCCGGCAAATCCGTAATTCCCTCGGAGATATCAGCGTTCTCTATGCTTCCGTACTGATGCGGGCTGCCGCGGCGGAGGGTGCGGATACCACGGAACTGGCATCCCGTTTCCAGCTTGACCGGCAGACACTGACCTCACCCGCCGCACGCATCAGCATCCCTCGCTTCATGCGCCTTGGGCACGCGGCGATCAGTGAAACCGGCAATCCGGCCCTGGGGTTACGTATGGGCGCGCTGTCACGGCCTGTCGATGCCGGCATCGCCGGGCTTGCCGGGGAAACTGCCTGCACCGCTGGGGCGGCCATCAGCACGCTGGTCCGTTACGCCCTGCTGACCAGCAGGAACAGCCGCGGCAACCCGACCATCAAGCCGGAAACCCGACAGGTGCAGTTTTACTCGATTCGTCCTTACAACGGCTTCAACTACTTTGTGGTGGATTCGGTGCTGGCAGCCTGGACCGAGTTCCTTCGCACCGTCACCGGTCACTATCACGTTCTGGAAAAGGTCACCATTGAATATCCGGCCATCGGCCTGGATGAGGTGTTCGAAAGCTGGTTCCGTTGCCCGGTACACTTCGGAGCACCGGCAAACAGCCTCACTGTCCGCCGGGATATCTGGGAAAGCCCGAGCCTGCAGGCGCAGCCAGCCATGCACGAAAAACTGTCTGAACTTTGCGAGCGCGAGATGCAGCAGATCCGGCGGGGCTGGACAACCGGAGACCGGGTAAAAAACCTTCTGACCCCTCTGTTCCGGGGCGAAACACCCAGCCTGGACACTATTGCCATGAAACTTGGCGTTACGCCCTGGACACTGCAACGACAGCTGGCAGCGGAAGGGACGGGGTTTAGGGAACTGGTGGATGAAACACGGAAACATCTGGCCCGGGATTATATCCGGGAAACCAACATATCACTGGCAGAGATTGCTTGGCTTCTGGGGTTCGCCAATCCCGCTGCGTTCCACAAAGCTTACCGGCGGTGGTTCAGCCTTAGCCCCGGGGAGCATCGAAAACGGACCAGGAACCCCTAGAGCTCAGTGGCGTCGTCCCAGCCGGCATCGTCTTCATATTCTTCAAACTGGCTTTCAATCAATTCTTCTTCATAATCCCGCATAACTATCCTCCTGTTTTCTGATTCAGAAACAGACTAGATTGGGTGTATGACAAGCAAATGACATACTGGCTAACTTGTGAAGACTTAAGTGGCAAAACGACAAACAGGAGGGAAAAGTGGCGGAGCGGACGGGACTCGAACCCGCGACCCCCGGCGTGACAGGCCGGTATTCTAACCAGCTGAACTACCGCTCCGCGTGAGTCATCACACGTCTTGCCTTCAGAAGGCAGTGCAGTCAAGGGTGTGACTGCTCGGTGACAACGAGGGCGCATTATAAAGAGGCGCCCCGTTATGTCAACGCTTTTCCTGAAAAAAGTTCAGAAGCCGCGCCGCTTTACATCACCCCTTTACATCGCACCAACCATGGCGTCCCGGCCCTGTGCGGTTTTGCGGTACACGATCGGGGTCATACCAGACCAGCGCTTGAACGCCCGGTAGAAAGTGCTCGGCTCCGAGAAGCCGGTGAGATATACGATTTCATCAATGGATTCGTCAGTGGTTGCCAGCAGTTGGCGCGCCAGCCGGTAACGGAAATCAGCCAGTACCTGGTTGAAACTGGTTTCGGCTTCCGCCAGGCGGGTACGCAGGGTTCGCGGCTTGATGCCCAGGCGCTCAGCCACCGCATCCAGAGTTACCTCGCCGCTATCCAGAAGTTCTGCCACAATCCGCTCCACCTGCCCGACAATATCTCTCTTCTCAAGCCGGGCCACCTGCTCGCTCGCAAATCGCTCATGGAGGTCCAGAAGCTCGGGCTCAGCATGAGGCGACGCGTGGGAAAGCAGAGCAGCAGGGAAATAAAGACGATTCTCTTCAGCACCGAAGGAAACCTCACAGCCGAGCACCTCCCGCACATAATCCTGGCCGTCGGCCCGCTCGTGCTCAAACTCGATGCGTGAGGGATGGAAGTTATCATCGGTGATGGAGCGGAAAAAGGTGATCAGCCCCTGCACGAAGCATTCGTTGAAATGCCGCAGCCGGCGGACATCATCAGACGCAGCGTCCAGCACCATGCAGGCGTCGTCACCTTCAATAAAGAAATCCGTGTTGGCGGCATCGCTCAGCAACCGCTGGTAATTCTGCGCGCGCCGTAACCCTTCGCCGAAAGTCGGGCTGCTCAGGAAAAGGTATTCCAGTACCTGGCCTTTGTAGACGGGCAACAATTGCCCCAGGTGCAACCCGACATCCGGATCGCCGGAGACGTCTTCGACGGCCTGCCAGAAGTACATCTGGGCACTGTGGGGGGTTCGGAGCTGCTCGGTATAGACGTAATTCTCATCCACCCCCAGGCGGCTGAAGATGGCATTGGTGTCGATTCCCTTCTTTTTCATCGCCTCATAGATCAGGCGCAACATCACTCCCGCGTCACGAAGTTCCTGCATAAGATCCCGCTTTTTTTTATTGGATTACGACTACTTTGACCGCCCGGCCAATTGCCGTAGCACGCCAGGTCAATGCCAGATCTGGCAGGGTTTGCCAGACTTGTCGGGCCTGAAAAAGCGCCCTATTAGACAATCGTCTTATAATAGAGCATATCAGGCCACAAACACACAGTTGTACCAGTTTGTAAAAATACCCATGACCTTCGCGACAAAACTTTCCGTGATGGTAATGCCATACTGACCGTAACCGGCAAAGACGGTGAAGGAGAACGACCCATGCCAGAGACTCCCGTTTATCACAAATCACCGCCGTCCTTGCTGCCGCTTTACGGCAAGGCATTGCTGGCAAGGCAGGGAAAGAGCGGTGGCAACATTACTATCCCGGCATTGTCTGCCAGCCTGCTGGGCGTCAGCACCGGCGGCGACACCCTGAAACGCTACCAAAAGGTTTGCGGGTTCGCGCCGCACAACCACTTACCGCTCACCTGGCCCCATGTACTGGCTTTCCCTCTGCACCTGAAGCTGCTGACTGAGAACAGCTTTCCCTTGCCGCTACTCGGCCTGGTGCACCTGAGAAATGTCATTAGCCAGCACCGGCCAATCGCAGCCGGCGAAATCCTGGATATCAGCGTACGTCTGGAAAACTCGGTAAAGAGCAGCCGTGGGGTGGAGTTTGATCTGATCACTCAGGCCCGTTCTGCAGGTAAGCCAGTCTGGGAGGAGGCGAGCACGACCCTGTTCCGACAACCGCAAGGTAATGGGAAATCATCGGACCAAAAGGCCCCGCCTGAACTGGAACGCTATCCCAACACACTGAGCCTGAAGGCGGAAGAATCCATTGGCCGCCAGTATGCCCGGGTGTCCGGGGACAGCAACCCGATTCACATGCACGCCCTGAGCGCCAGGGTCTTCGGTTTTCCCCAGGCAATCGCCCACGGCATGTGGACCAAGGCCCAGGCACTGGCACTGCTGGAACAACAGGAAGGTTGGCGACCGGGCGCCATCAGGGTCAGCTGTCAATTCAAGAAACCACTGTTCCTGCCGGGCACAGCCCAATTGAACTGGCAAGCGGAGGACAAAGGCTGGGACTATCAGGTGCTGAATGCCAAAGGCGACGCGCCACACCTGAGCGGACGCATCGACTGGCTCTGACCCGGGAGCTTCCCTAACTCTGAGAAGCCGCGTTTTCCGGTGCGCAGGGGGAACCCTGGGCACCGGCGACCGGAAGGGTGAAGTAGAAACAGGCGCCGCCGTCTTCCGGGCGCACGAAACCGATGTCTCCGCCCTGGGCCTGAATCAGGGAGCGGCAGGTCGAGAGGCCGATGCCCATACCCTCATCCTTGGTGGTAAAAAACGGCAGGAACAGTTTTTCCTCGGCGCCGTCAGGCAGGCCAACTCCGTGGTCGCGCACCTGGATTCGCACACAGCTGTCACCCTGACGGCTGGCCGATACCTCAACAGGCGCCGTTGAATCCACGCAACTGGTCGCTTCCAGGGCATTCCGGATCAGGTTCAGAGCAACCTGTTGCACCTGAACGGGGTCAGCCAGAACGTCAGGCAAATCCGCTGGCACCGAAACCTCTATGGCACCCTTGTTATTGCGCATATCCACCTCGGCAAACTGCCGGGTGTCCTCCAGTAGCGCGGATACCGATAGCACTTCCTTGCCGGTTGCCGGTTTCTTCATAAACCGCCGGATTCGCCGGATGATCTCGCTGGCGCGATGGGACTGGGCTTCGATCTTGTCCAGGGTCTCCTGGAGCAGGCCCATATCCACCGATTCTTTCGCCATCATCCGCTTGGCGACCCGGGCGTAGTTGGTTATTGCCGTCAGCGGCTGATTGACTTCATGGGCGACGCCCGCGGCCATTTCGCCCATGGTCGTCAGGCGTGAGGTATGGGCCAGTTGATCCCGCTGCTCCTGCACCAGTTGCCGAGCCTCTTCCAGGGCCTTCTCGTTATCCAGCTCGGCAGTGATGTCCCGAAACACCACAACGGCACCATGGAGCCCGCCTCCATCCCGCTTGGGGGTTGAACGATACTCCGCCGGAAAACCGGTTCCGTCAGCCCGGAGTATACGGATATCCCGCCGGTTTTCGGCAACACCCTGCTGACAGGTTGCTTTTACCGGCAGGCCGTCCGGATTGTCCCCCGCCGTGGCGAAATGGGTTTCGAAGAAGTTTCGGCCGATCAGCTCTTCCACCGGGCAGCCGACAATCAGTGCCGCTGCTGGATTGGCAAACTCGATAACGCCGTTCTCATCAAGGCCGTAGATGCCCTCGCTGATGGAATTCAGGATGCGGGCCTGGTCACCCTGGAGCTCGCGGTTACGGGCCTGCAGCTCTCTTTCAAGGCGGGTAACCGAGGCATGGGTTTTCACCCGGGCAATCACTTCCCGGGACTGGAACGGCTTGGAAATGTAGTCGGCTCCACCCAGGGAAAAGCCTTTAACCTTGGCCTGCAGATCATCGAGGGCGGAAAGGAACACCACGGCACAATCCGCTGTCTCAGGATCGGCTTTGAGGCGCTCACACACCTCATAACCATCCATCTCCGGCATCATGATATCCAGGAGAATCACTTCAGGCTGGTGGCGGTGGGCAAGGTCCAGGGCCTTTTCGCCTTCATTGGCAATCAGCAGCCGGTAGCCTTTGTCTTTCAGGGTCTCATAGAGGACTTTGAGGTTCTGCGGATTGTCATCCACAAGCAGAACCGTCACCTCCGAGTTCTCGCTGACAGGATCAGTCATATATTCAAGGCCGGTTAAAAAAACGTAACCGTATGATGCCGACGGGATCACCGTGCGTCGATAAGGTCCTTTACGGACAGGACCATACGAACCAGATGTGCCAGGGAATGGGTGCCCATCTTGTGCATAACCCGGGAGCGGTGGATCTCCACCGTACGCTGGCTGATCTCCAGCTCAATGGCAATCACCTTGTTGGCCTGGCCGGCGATCATCCGGTCCATGATCTCGTGCTCCCTGGGAGTCAGGCTCTTGATACGGCGGATGATCTCCTGCTTTTCATCCAGGGATTTGCGCTGTTCCAGATCCTGCTTCAGCGCCGCCTCGATTTTTTCCAGCAGCGCCTCTTCGCGATAGGGCTTCTGGATGAAGTCCACGGCCCCTTCTTTCATGGCATCAACCGCCATGGGCACATCACCGTGCCCGGTCACAAAAATAATCGGCAGGATGGAGTGCTTTTCATTCAGCTTCTTCTGCAGTTCCATGCCGTCCATGCCGGGCATGCGGATATCCAGCACAATACATCCCGCCATTTTGTCGGAATAATCCTTCAGGAACGCCGTTGCGCTCTTATAGGGCCTGACCGGCTTGCCGTCGGATTTCAGCAGCAGCTCCAGGGAATCGCGGACTGCCTCATCGTCCTCTACCACGTATACGGTTTGCTGGATGTCAGTCATGGGCGTGTTCTCTCCTGTCCGTTTTCTTAGAATTACCGGTCAGTGGATTGACGGGTCTTTGTGATCATCACGTGCATGTTCCTGCCGCTCGTGTTCCCGCATTTTTTCAAGTCGTTGCTGGATAATGCCAAAAACACTCTGCTTCGGGTACCTGCCTTTGTCATCGGCCTTGCCCGCAGGCTTACCCAGAAGCAGGGTAATAGCCTCCTCAACGCGGGCAACCGCATACACGGCAAACCGGCCCTCACGCACCGCCTGCACCAATTCGCTATCGAGCATCAGGTTCTGCACGTTCGTGATTGGCACGATCACGCCCTGGGTTCCCGAGAGCCCACCCTTGAGCTGACAGGTTGTGAAAAAGCCTTCCACTTTCTCGTTCACGCCGCCAATGGGCTGAACCTCGCCAAACTGATTCACAGATCCGGTAATCGCCAGATCCTGACGGACCGGAATGCCGGACAGGGAAGATACCAGCGCGCACAACTCCGCAAGAGAGGCGCTGTCACCATCCACCTCACCGTAGTTCTGCTCAAAGGTCAGACTGGCCGACAGATGCATCGGGTCGTTAACCGCAAAATGGGAAGCCAGCCAGGAACTCAGGATCATCACGCCCTTGGAGTGAAGGTTGCCGCCGAGCTTCACATCACGCTCTATATCCATCACCGCGCCATCTCCATAATAGCAGGTAGCGGTCACACGGTTGGAAAGTCCGAATTCAAACCCGCCCGTGGACAACACCGACAGCGCATTCACCTGGCCAACGCAGGTTCCACCAGTAGTTACGAGTGTCGAGCCATCACGGATGGAATCGTAGAACTGGTCGCGAATCCGACTGCCGCGGTATTTGGCGCTTTCCAGAGCCCGCTCCACATGAGTATCCTGGATCAGCCGCGCCCCAGCCTGCCGGGCCCAGAAATCCGATTCCCGAAGCAGATTGGCGATATCCGCCGCATGCAGAGACAAACGATCCTGATGCTCGGCCATGCGCGCACTGTGCTCAATGATCCGGGCGACCGCCTTGTTTGAGCAATGCAGCAGTTTTTTCTCGCTTACCAGGCTGGCAATGAACTTGGCGTACAGCAACTGACTGTCATCAGAGCGGTACATCTCATTCTCGAAATCCGCCGTTACCCGGAACAGCTCGGCAAATTCCGGGTCGTACTCCTGCAGCAGCATCCAGGTTTCGCGATCACCAAACAGCACAATTTTGACATCCAGCGGTACGGATTCCGGTTCGATGGAAATGGTGCCGGAAAGGGTCAGCTCCCGTTCCAGGGAGTTAATCTGTATCGATTTCGAACGCAGGGCGCGTTTAAGCCCATCCCACACGAAAGGCTGCTCCAGCACCTTGATAGCGTCCATCAGCAGGTAACCGCCGTTGGCCCGATGCAGGCTGCCCGGGCGGATCAGTGAGAAGTCGGTAAACACGGTGCCCTTGTAGGTCACGTTCTCCACATACCCGAACAGGTTGTGATAGGTGGGATTGTCCTCCACCACCATGGGAACCTCGTTGGTTTTCTGGTGCACCAGCACGTTCACCAGGTATCGGCGGGGCATCTTCTTGTCGAGGGACGCGTAGGCAATCGCCGCCTGCTCCTCGTTATCGTCCAGGAAAATCTCAAGGTTCTCCACCAGATCTGCCCGGACCGCCTCAAAAAATGCAACCACGTTGGGGAGATCCTTGTACTTCTCGATCAGTTCATCAATCTGATGGCCCGAAATACTCTCCAGGGTCTCCTGGTTCAGCGCCTGTTGTTTGTCAGCGTATTCCTGTTCCCAGTCCGCGAGTTTGCGCAGGGCCTGCCGAAGCTTTTTCTCCAGCTTGTTGATGATGTCTTCGAACTTGTCACGCTGCTCATCTGTCAACGCCTGGAAGGATTCCACGGTGTGGGGTTCCTCGCCATTCATGGCAACCAGCCGGTAACCGCCAGGCGTGGTAACGGTCAGGCTGACTTTTTTGCGTTTGGCCTGGGCAGCCACTTTTCCCAGCTCATCTTCCTGTTTTTTGCCGTATTCATTCTTCAGCTGTTCCGAGCGCTCAAGAAAACTGTCGCTGTCGAAGGTCTGGGGAATCACCTTTACCAGGCGACTCATCAGCTTTTCCATATCCTGCTTGAGCTGGGTCCCCTTACCCGCCGGAAGCTGTAACAGCTTCGGAATACGGGGCTCCTCGAAGTTGGCTACGTAGCACCAGTCATGGCTCTGCTGATCGGTATCCACATGGTGCTCCAGGTAACGCAGCATCATGGTGCGCTTGCCCAGGCCGTTTCGGCCAACGGCGTACACGTTGTAACCGCCATGGGGCATCGCCAGGGCAAAACGCACGGCTTCCTGGGCACGGTTCTGGCCCACTATTTCGGCCAGAGGTTCCAGTTGCCTGGTGGTTTTGAACGGCAGATCTTTCAGAACACAGGCTTTGTAAAGCTGGTGCAGGGGCAGTGACTTCAAGGTTCGGTCCTGTAACGGTTGACTCATTGGCCGGTCATTGTAGATTCTGCAGTCGGCCATGTCGCGTTCAGCGACCAGATTTCTGGGTCCGCGCACAATACGCCGGGATTTGTTAGTCAGTTCACAGTTTTGCCAGCGTTCATTTTTCAGGCAGTTGTTCCGGAACTACACTTCATCTCCCGACAATAAAGACAATGCACGCAACGGATGCCCGTGTATGAGCAGTGATTCCGCAGATCGCAGAATCAAGGATCGCTACCCAGCCTCCTGCCTGAAGGTTCAGCTTCGGGAGCGCGGCTTTTTTGGCCGTGGCAAACCCGCCACGCCCGTCACCTGCCTGGATCTTAACCGCTACGGCATGGCAATACTGTGCCCCAGGCCAGTGGATCCGGGCGCCCGGCTATTCATGGACTTTGACGGCAAGTACATCAGTGAATCGAGGGTGTGCGCCCGGGTGGTGGACTGTCAGCCGTTCCAGACCGGTTATCGCATCAGCGTGCAGTTCAGCTACTGCCGGGACAAGAAAGGGTATTCACGAGCGGTGGACAACGCCCTGTCACGAATCGAAGGCTTCTATAACCGATTCGCCAGCTAAGCCATTCCCGCGCCGTCAGAAAAGCCCGGCATCCAGGGGAGCAAGGACCGTTACCTCAACGTTTTCGATGTCTTCATGGCAGGCACCCTGCTCCACGGCTTGCTGCAGTTTGAGGGTATTCGGGGAAGGCGCATGGGCAACAATGAGCAGTTTCTTTTTGCCATCCATACATCCTCCCCGGCACAGGTTTAGAGCAATTCGCCGCTGACTTCAGCCGGCACCTCTTCGGCTTCCTTTTTGGAGACCGGCTTAGGCATCAGCTTATCACGCACCGCCGCTTCGATTTCGTTGGCTATATCCAGGTTTTCTTCCAGGAACTTGCAGGCGTTGGCCTTGCCCTGGCCGATCTTGTCACCCTTGTAGGCATACCAGGCACCGGACTTGTCAACAAAGCCTTCTTTTACGCCCATATCCAGGACTTCCGCCATGTGGTAGATGCCCTTGCCGTACATGATCTGGAACTCGGCCTGCTTGAACGGGGGCGACACCTTGTTCTTGACAACTTTAACCCGGGTTTCGTTGCCCACAACTTCGTCACCGTCCTTTACCGAGCCAATGCGGCGGATGTCCAGACGCACGGAGGAGTAAAACTTCAGGGCGTTGCCGCCGGTGGTGGTTTCGGGCGAGCCGAACATGACACCGATTTTCATACGGATCTGGTTGATAAAGATCATCAGGCAGTTGGCGTGCTTCACGTTACCCGTCAGTTTCCGCAACGCCTGGGACATCAGTCGCGCCTGGAGGCCGACGTGGCTGTCGCCCATTTCACCCTCGATCTCCGCCTTCGGCGTCAGGGCGGCAACGGAGTCGACGATAATCACGTCTACCGCATTGGAACGGACCAGCATGTCGGCGATTTCCAGGGCCTGCTCACCGGTATCCGGCTGGGACACCAGCAGCTCGTCTACGTTAACACCCAGCTTTTCGGCGTAGATCGGGTCCAGAGCATGCTCAGCATCCACGAAGGCACAGGTTTTACCGGCCTTTTGGGCCTCGGCAATCACCTGCAGGGTCAATGTGGTTTTACCGGAACTTTCCGGACCGTAGATCTCACAGATACGACCGTAAGGCAGGCCGCCAATACCCAGGGCGACATCCAGCCCGAGGGAGCCGGTGGAGACTGCGGGAATGGCTTCACGGGGCTGGTCGCCCATTTTCATCACGGCGCCCTTGCCGAACTGGCGCTCGATCTGGCCCAGTGCTGCGCTCAATGCTTTCTTGCGGTTGTCTTCCATCAGTGCAAACCCTCTGTCGCCTTGGCCACCGGAGCCGTGAGGACTCCGGCAGCGGAATAGTGAATCGGGAATCCGTACAGTGTAACCAGCCAATTCCCTGTATATTTGAACAGTATTAAAACATAACCGGCAAGAGAGACCAACCCCTCTTGATGTGAGAGCCGTCAGAGTTCATTCAAAAACTCGCTAACCCCCTGAAGGGCAAAGAGAACCGCCTGTCGCCTGACCTGGCCCCGGTTGCCCTCAAAGTGCCTGACCACCGCCACAGTGTCAGCCGGGGCACTCCCCCAGGCAAACCAGACAGTGCCCACAGGCTTTTCCTTGCTGCCACCGCCGGGACCGGCCACACCACTGATGGCCACGGCAATGTCGGCGCCTGTCGCCACCAGGGCGCCGGCGACCATTTCCCGCACTACCGGCTCGCTGACCGCTCCGTGTTCATCCAGCGATTTGCGGGTAACTCCCAACAGGCCCTGCTTGGCCTCATTGCTGTAGGTTACAAGGCCACCAAGGACATAAGCCGAGGAACCAGCCCGGTCGGTCAGCACCTTGGCCACCCAGCCGCCGGTGCAACTCTCTGCGGTAGCAACGGTACGGCCGGTCCGCAGCAGCCGTTCACCGAGACGATTACCCGCCTCTTCCAATTCGTGATCGCTGGCCAGCATAATGACCTCCTTCATTTCATCGCGGCCATTATTTTCTTACAATTCACGCCTTCATCAAAGCAAGGCAATCCGGACCCGTCCATGTCAGCAGCTCAGACCGATCTTTCCAAGCACACGCCCATGATTCACAGGTGTTTTACACTTGTTTAATAAGGATATTATTAAGATTAACAGCATAAAAGCTACACTAAACGGCCAGTGACTTGCTCCCACCAGTTCCGGTCGGCGCCTTTTACAAACCGTAATCCGCTTTGCATTGGTACCAAATACGGTCTATATTTGGTACGTTCTGGAATCAGAGATACGGCGGACACATCATGAAACTCAGCGAATCGGTCAAACCCATCAGCTACCTCAAAAGTCATACGGCCGAGGCCTTACGAGATGTCAACGAGGGCCAGCGGACCCTAGTGATTACCCAACACGGTGAAGCCAAGGCGGTTCTCCAGGACATCG
Source organism: Marinobacter sp. SS8-8 (assembly GCF_030540945.1). Lineage (NCBI taxonomy): Bacteria > Pseudomonadati > Pseudomonadota > Gammaproteobacteria > Pseudomonadales > Marinobacteraceae > Marinobacter > Marinobacter sp. SS8-8. The sequence continues at coordinate 153,250 of NZ_JASSVN010000001.1, forward strand.
CCAGTTACGAACAAACACAGGAATCGCTGGCGCTGCTCAAGATGCTGGCCCAGAGTTCCAAGTGCATTCGAGAGGGGCGCAGCAAGCCCGTCAAAACGGCCTTCGCGGATATCCGCAAACGCATCAAGGAAAGCACCGGGTGACACGCTATCGCGTCCGGGTTTCAGAAGAAGCGGAACAGGACCTGATCGACATCTACCGTTACGTTGCAACCCATGACTCGGTGGAGAAGGCAGCGTACGTGTTGGAGCAACTGGAACCGCTCTGTTCGAGCCTTGCCGAACTGCCCATGCGAGGCCATATCCCGCCCGAACTGGACCGGGTCGGCGTGACGAATTACCGGGAGGTTCACTTCAAGCCGTATCGTGTCATCTACGAGGCCATCGGGCAGGACGTCTTTGTTCATTGCGTCCTGGATGGGCGACGAGACATGCAGTCGTTACTTGAGCGGCGCCTGGTTCGGTAGGGGCTACCTACACTTCCGCGTTCGCGCAGTAGGTTCGCCTGCTGGACTCTAACCGCACATGGTAACATTGCTTTCATTGCCAAGCAGATGGGTCACAAGGACTATTCCATGTTGGTTAAAGTCTATGGCCGGTGGATGGATTCGGAGTCTGAAAATGGGGTCAGATGAAAATTTCATCTGACCCGGAATTCATCTGGCAAGAGTTGCAGAAAGCGGTGCGTTTTGCCCCAAGCTAATGAGGAAGTATGCCGAAAGTCAGTAACGAAGCGCCCTCCAGCGAGTTATCCAAGCACACCCCGATGATGCAGCAATACCTGAAGATCAAGGGCCAACACCCCAATGAACTGGTGTTTTACCGCATGGGGGATTTCTACGAGCTGTTCTATGAAGACGCCAGGAAAGCGGCCGAGCTGATGGACATCACCCTGACCGCCCGCGGCCAGTCCGGGGGCAACCCGATTCCCATGGCGGGCATTCCCTATCACTCGTCTGAGGGCTACATTGCCCGACTGGTGCGGGCAGGTCAATCCATCGCCATTTGTGAGCAGATCGGTGACCCGGCCACCAGCAAGGGTCCGGTTGAGCGTCAGGTGGTCAGGATTGTTACACCCGGCACTCTGAGTGACGATGCTTACCTCGAAGACCGCCGGGACAACCTGCTGGTGGCCATCTATAACCAACGGGAGCAGTTCGGTTTTGCGTCGCTGGATATCTCCAGCGGTCGTTTTGCCGTGTCTGAGCTGGAGAACCTGGAAGCCCTGCAAGGGGAACTCCAGCGGCTGCGACCGGCGGAAATCCTGATCAGCGAGGATTTTCCCTATCAGGAAGTACTGGAAGGCTTTACCGGAATCAGGCGCCAGGGCCCCTGGCTGTTCGAATTGGACACCGCACGCCGGGTGATCACCCAGCAGCTGCAGGTGCGGGACCTGACCGGTTTCGGCTGTGGGGACCTGAATCTCGCAGTTTGTGCCGCCGGCTGTCTGCTGCAGTATGCCAGGGAAACCCAGCGCACCGCCCTGCCCCATATTCGCAAGCTCACCCGCGAACGGCGGGATGAAGCGGTGATTCTCGATGCCGCCAGCCGCCGCAACCTGGAAATTGACACCAACCTGATGGGCGGCCATCAGTACACCCTGGCCTGGGTGATGGATCGCACCGCAACCGCCATGGGTGGGCGGGAGCTTCGGCGCTGGCTGAACCGACCGCTGCGGGATGTGGATATTGTCCGCCAGCGCCAACAGGCGGTGTCCGCACTCCTGGACGGGTTTCATTACGAACCCGTGCACGATCTGCTGAAAACCGTTGGCGATATTGAGCGGGTCCTGGCCCGGGTAGCCCTGCGTTCAGCGCGCCCACGGGACCTGGCACGGCTTCGGGATGCCTTCCAGGCCCTGCCGGACCTGCAGGAAACCCTGAAACCGGTCAATTCGCAGCATGTCGTCAAACTGGCAACCACCATTGGCGAATACCCGGAACTGGCGGACCTGCTGGAACGCTCCATCATCGACAATCCTCCGGTCGTGATCCGCGATGGCGGGGTCATCCGGGAAGGGTTCGACGAAGAACTGGACGAGCTTCGCAACATCAGCGAAAACGCAGGCCAGTACCTGCTGGATGTAGAGACCCGGGAGCGGGAACGCACCGGCATCAGCACCCTGAAGGTGGGCTACAACCGGGTTCACGGCTATTACATCGAGATCAGCCGGGCCCAGTCTGATCGGGCCCCGGTCGATTATATCCGCCGGCAGACCCTGAAGAATGCCGAACGCTTCATCACCCCGGAACTGAAGGAATTCGAAGACAAGGCCCTGAGTGCCAAGAGCCGTGCACTGGCCCGGGAGAAAGGGCTGTACGATGACGTGCTGGAAACCTTGGCCGGGCAACTGGCACCGCTACAGGATGCGGCCCAGGCTTTGGCCGAGCTCGACGTGCTGAGCAATTTTGCGGAGCGGGCCACCTCTTTGCGCTTCTCGGCGCCGGAATTCAGCGAATCCCCGGGCTTTGACATCGAGGAAGGCCGTCATCCAGTGGTGGAGCAATTGCTCGACGAGCCCTTTGTACCCAACGATCTGCTGATAGACACCCAGCGGCGAATGCTGGTGATTACCGGCCCGAACATGGGCGGTAAATCCACCTATATGCGCCAGGCCGCACTGATCGCCCTGCTCGCCTACACCGGCAGCTTCGTGCCCGCCAACCGCGCGGTAATCGGCCCGGTGGACCGCATATTTACCCGAATGGGTTCCTCGGACGACATCGCCGGTGGTCGCTCCACCTTCATGGTGGAAATGACCGAAACCGCCAACATCCTGCACAACGCCACCGAGCACAGCCTGGTGCTGATGGACGAAGTGGGCCGGGGCACCAGCACCTTTGATGGCCTGTCGCTGGCCTGGGCGACTGCCGAGCACCTGGCCCGGGAAATCCGTTGCTACACCCTGTTTGCCACCCATTATTTCGAGCTCACGCAACTGGCGGATGAGCTGCAACACGCGGTGAACGTGCACCTTACGGCCACAGAGCACGACGACAGCATCGTGTTCCTGCACAATGTTCATGATGGCCCGGCCAGCCAGAGCTACGGGCTTCAGGTGGCAAAGCTGGCCGGCGTGCCCCAGGATGTGATCCGCAACGCCAAAACCCAGCTTTCCCATCTGGAAGGCAGTGCAACCCCCACGGCACCAGCCGCCGCGGGCGGCGACCCGCAAAACGACAAACCGCCCGCCAAACCGGCAACGCAGGTCAGCGAACCTGCTTACCAGGGCGATATGTTCGCGAGTCTTGAGCCCAGCGCCGTGGAAGAAGCGCTCAAGGAGCTGGATCTGGATGGGCTAACCCCCCGGGATGCCATGAATCGGCTGTACGAACTCAAGGCGCTGATGAAGAAATAGCGGAAAATTGACCTGTGTAATAAGGTTATAGCAGCCCAACGCTTGCGGCTATACGGGTCGCTCCCTACAATATCGCGCACTAAAACATAACGGTGGCGCCCACGACGGCGCCCCTGATGAGACTGACCGACCACTGGACCAGGGATCTGACTATGGCGTTTATCGTTACTGATAACTGCATCAAGTGTAAATATACAGACTGCGTGGAAGTCTGCCCGGTAGACTGCTTCTACGAAGGCCCCAACTTTCTGGTAATCGACCCGGACGAATGTATCGACTGCGCCCTGTGCGAGCCTGAGTGCCCGGCCGAAGCCATTTTCTCGGAAGACGAGCTGCCTGCCGATCAGGTCCAGTTTGTGGAGATTAACGCCGACCTGGCCGCAAAGTGGCCGAACATCACCGAGAAAAAAGATCCGCTGCCAGATGCCGAAGAATGGGATGGCAAGCCGAACAAACTCCAGTATCTGGAGAAGTGATTTACGAAACTGAATAAAGGGAGGCCGAGGCTTCCCTTTTTCTTTGCCTGCTCAGTGTCCGGAAGCCTCAGATGCTTGCCAGCTTCGCCCCCATGGCCACAAAAAATCCGCCAGTGAGCCCGCTCAGCACTCGCTTCAGCCTCGCATTCACGCCCAGGCTCCGAAAACTCACCACCATCCAGGCCAGACCGCACTGCCAGAGCATCGCCAGCAGGAAATGGACCCCGGCCAGCATCAGGGATTGCTGAAAGGCGTTACCGGCAGGGTCAACAAACTGTGGCAACAACGCCATATAGAACAGCGCGGTTTTCGGATTCAGCACGTTGGATAACAAGCCCTCCCGGAAAGAAGTCATCAGGGGGACACTCCGACGCGCAACCGTCACGGCTTGCACCGAAGGCTCTCCCCCTCGCCTCAGGGCCTGACGCAACGAGCCGATTCCCAACCACACCAGATAGCAGGCACCGGCCCACTTCAACGCCGAAAATGCCCAGACGGTCTCCACCAGCAGGAGGGAAATACCCAGGGCCGAGAGAGTCGCGTGAGCAAACAGACCACTAGAGATGCCCACGCTGGTCACGCAGCCATCCCTCAAGCCGCCGCGGCCGGTATTACGCATCACCAGCAGCGTATCGACACCCGGCGTCATGGTGAGCAATGTGATGGCAGCCAGATAGGCCAAGAACAGGTCCGGGATCAAAGTCTTACCTCTCCAAACATTCCAGGGAGCCGGGAATAATCAGGCCTCCTGCCGAAGAATCTTGCGCGCAGCGGCAGACGTGTAAAAAGGTGTGAGCCGCCGCCTAACCAGGGCCTCAACATAGCCCTCTTCCCGTAAAACGTCTATAACCGGAATTGCGTAGGTATCCACTTCCGCCATCACCACCTCCCGGGTGACGCCCATGTCCCCGAGCAGGTCAGTGATCGGACGTTCGCCGTACTTCACAAACAGGTGGGAAACCACCGCCCGGGCACAGCCTTCAAAGTATTCGGTCTTGCGGAACCGCAACCAGAACTCATACCCGAGCACCACAAATTCCTGCAGCTCGACATCCCCCAGGCCTTCACGCAGTTCCGAAATCGTGCGGCCCTCCAGCGACACCCAGGCGGCCATCACGCTGTCGCGCAACTCGTCATCGGACAGCGCCCGGTGCAGGAACTGCTCACTGCGGCTGATCAGGCCCGGCAGGCTGTCGGATAGCCAGACTTTGAGCCGCCGCTCGAAGGTTTCATCCAGGCCCGGCACGGCCCTGTTGGCCAGGCGCTTGCCAAACTTCATCATCGAGCCAATACCCGGCACGGATTTGGTGATCAGGTTGTCCTCGTACAGATAGTTCACCAATCCGTGGTACACCACATTGGACACCAGTTCCTGATACACCGGATGAGCCATGATCTCGCTGATCACCCGCTCCCGCTGGCGCTTCAGCTCCAGCGCCTCTTCCAGGAAGCCGGTGGCCTGTTCACGGGTCATAATCTCGCCCAGGGTCGTCCTGGACTGCACCTCGGCATTGAGTACCTCGGTGGCCATTTCCGCCGCCAGCTCGGGAATCCCTGCGTCCAGTTCCATATCCATCACAATACGCTGAATCACGCCCATCACCTGCTCTTCCGAAGTGATGCGGTTCAGGGTTATCTCACCGGCATAACCCCAGAGCTCATCCAGTTCCTGCTCCAGAAACCTGTGCAGCCTGGCGCCCTTTAGTGATGCCAGCTCATGTTTTACATGCTGTTCCAGAAGTTCAGTGGCGAGATCCGTTTTGCCTTTGGTCATGGCATCTGATGTCCTGTTGTTGGAATGAAACACACTGCACAAAGGCTAACACGAAGTCCCGGCTGACCGGTTTGCCAAAATCACAAGGAAGAGGCCGCGGCCGGGCCAGTAATCACAGCCCGCCGCAGCTCATCGCGGGCCGATTACTGGAAATCGTTGAAACTGTGGGGCTCCGCGGCCAGCGCCAGGCAAAGGCTGCCGGGGCCAACATAGATACTGCTGGTTATACCCATTTGCGAGAGCATCAGCTCCACACCGTTGCGCTCACAGGCGTCCCGCAGGCGATTGAGGCCGGGAAGATCCTCGATCTCGGTCCAGGCCAGGCCACAGGACAGGCTCACGTAGGGCGTCAGCAGGCCCGCTTCCACCCTTGCAGCGGCATAGTTCATTACCTTCTCCACCGCCGCATCGAAGCTACGGGTCTTCGCTGCCGGCTGCCCTGCTGCGCCCTGCCCGAAGATCACCGGCGTGATGTTCAGCGCCTTGCCCAGGAAGGCAACCAGTGCCGACTCACTCTTGTCGCCGCGGCGCCTGGCCCGTTCACGGATGTAGTGCAGATCCCGGGGAATCACGCAGGTGTAGATCTTGTCGGTGAAGGTTTCCACCTCATAGCGCAGGGCATTCTTGGACATCTTCTGGTCGATCAGCTTCAGCGTATGCGCCGCCAGCAAACCCTGGCCGGCAAAAATCTGTTTGCTGTCGATCACCCGCATGAAAAACCGGCCCTTGCGGCCTGCGGCTTCCCGCGCACCTTCATAATGGGCCAGGACACTGTTCATGGCCTCGGTGGCATTCTGAAAAATCAGGCTTCGGGTTTTTGTGACCGTTTCACAGATGGCAACATCAAACTGGGTAACGATCCTCTCCATGAACAGGTTGTGGATCTGCCCGGCGGTGAACGCCCGAGTTTCCGCCTGGTGCCCCTTCTGCAGCAGACCACTCTGGTAAAACTCCTGGGTCCGGACCGGGTCGTGCTCGTCTATGTAGGTCTGGCCGTCGATCACAGCGGTAACGGGTAGGATGAACAAATCGTGCTTGCGGCTGAACTCGTAAGGTAAATCACACGCAGAATCAACGATCAAACCAACTCGCATGGTGGGCCTCCAGCTCCGGGCCGCTTCTCTACCGGAAGCGCCCTTTATTGTCGTTATTCTTTATGCCGCTCAGTCTTACATAACCTGACTGGAATTTCAGCAACCCTGGCTTACCCGTCAGGATATTACTTCCAGTTCCTTGAGGTTTTGCTCCAGAAGCTCCCGGTTGTCCTGCTGCCAGGGGTGAAAGCCCTTGCGGAAATAGGCCAGAAATTCCGGCAGACACTTGCGGAGAACCCCGGGTTTTCCCCACAGGAAATTAATGCCAGCTATCCAGGTACGCAGGCTCCAGAACTTGCCATCGGTTTTCAGCAGGCTGCAGGTATTGAGGAAGGTGTACTTGAAGAAGTTCCAGCTAACAAACAGAAAGACAACGCGGCGCAGCCGTTCGTCACCCACGCACGCCTGGTAAACATCAAATGCAACGGACTTGTGTTCGGTTTCCTCAATGGCATGCCAGCGCCAGAGCTTTGCCATGGCCGGGGCGGCCCCTTCCATCCATTCCGGATGGCTCAGGATGGCGTTCGCCAGTACCGCGGTGTAATGCTCGGCACCGCAGGTTCCCGCCAGTTGCCGGCTTGGCGGAAGTTGGCCCACCCACTCCATATGCTTCCCGAAACGCCGATCAATAGCATCGATATCGTAGCCCCGCGCCCTCAGCGCCTCATTGTAGTGCTTGTGCTCGCGGCTGTGGAGGGCCTCCTGCCCGATAAAGCCACGAATCTCGGCCTGCAGCTTCGGGTCTTCGATTCTGTCCCGGTAGAGCCGTACAGCATTGATGAACTGTTGCTCACCATCGGGAAACTGGAGTGAAAGGGCATTGAAGAAAGCAGTCCGGAAGGCATCATTGCCGTGCCAGAGCGTTTTCAGGTCTTCACTGACATCAAACCGCAGATGCCTCGGCTCAACGGACACACCCTCGGGCGTAGAGCTGATGGTCATGACGGCCTCCTGTTTTTGTAATGTTGCTATCAGTAATGAACAGCGGACAAAAAATCATCAGTCAAGGCAGTTTAAACCTGAAAACCTGAGGGAAGGAAGGGAGCCAGGGGAAAAATCGGACATATTGTCACGAAATGACATTCTGTCAAAACAGAGCTCAGAGCAAAAAAAGGAGGCACGAGGCCTCCCAAGGACACACAGGGGGTCAGCGCTTTCCAGTGCAGGGCCGGAAGGCGCAGGTTTAGTGCTCTTCTGCGGCTTTCACACCCGGCGCTTCCGGGTCCGCTGCAAAGCCAAGCAATTTGGTACGTTCAATCAGAAAGTAAAGGACGGCGCCGGTGGCCAGGCCCCAGCCTGCGCCATAGACCGCCAGAACTACGCCCATGGTGCCGGCAATTCCCCGCTCAGTGTTGTTCTCCAGTTGCTCCAGGCCGACCATCAAACAGATATAACCAGTAAGAAGCAGGGTCAGCGACAGGGCAATCGGCAACACCGGCTGGAAAAAGCTCACCAGGGGCAGAATAAACAGCGCAATAAAGCCGGTAATCCAGAAAGTACCGCCGCCGCTGTAGATGGAATCCATGGCATTGCGACCGTATTTGTAGCGCTCGGCCATGGTGGCGGTAACCGCCGTCCAGATCGGACCGGCCAGACCGGGATACGGAGCAAAAAAGGCATGACCACCGTTCCGGAGTGCGGTTACCAGGTGCACGCGGTCAATGCTGTTATCAATGTCTTCGTCTTTGCGCAGGTGATCCACACGGCTCATCAGTGACTGGCCAACAACGATATCGCCGAAGGCAATGACATACGCGATCACAGCGGTCGGGACGGCGTAGAGGAATACGCTGCTGTCCGGGAAGCCAACGGTAAACGGCAGATAGTTCCAGAGCTCGCCGAACGCCGGTCTGGTAATACCCCACTCCACATTGGGCACGGCGTATTCGCCCGTGGCAAACCCCACTAGGATAGCCACCACCATGCCCGGGACCATGCCGTAGTTGGCGATCTTGCGGGCAATGGAATTGCTTTCAACAAAGCCTTTGAAGGACACCGAAAACATCAGGTACAGGGAGACCAAGCCACCGATGATCAGGGAGATCGGTGTGTTGGCCAGGCGACCGCCGGCTTCGATTTCACCCATCAGGGCCGCAATACCGGCGCCGATGATGATCCCGCCTTTCATAGACCGGGGAATCAGTTCCACCAGCTTGCTGCCGAGGCGGGTAACACCGAGGACCAGAAAAATAATGAACACCAGGAACTGCAGGGCAAACAGCGCCTGAATGGCCTCCGGCCCGGGTTCGTAATCACTCAAGAACAGAAGCACCACGGGAATACCCGGCGTTATCCAGCCAGGCACCAGCGGCACTCCCAGCAGCGCCGGGAGCATAAAGCCGATCCCACAAACCACCACGTAAGCCAGAGCGACGTCGTAGGGAACACCCAGGTATTTCTCCAGCAGGGGGATCATGGCCAGGCTGACCACGAACATGATCAGGGCCTGCACCATCTCCGCGAATTCCCACCGATAGTGGACGAACGGCAGACGAACCTTAAAGGGACCCGCAGGCCAGTATGGCTGCTCTTCCCCGTTCTTCCGATGAAACATTTGCATAAAAAGGTCTCCGGGCTCACGCGGTGCGTGTGCCTGACAGCGTTGTTTTTCTGGTTAACATCGGCTGCGCCGGGCCGGCGCAGCCGTTAAGGGGCTCAGTCCAGTTCTTTGGCCTGGTCCCTCAGCACGAACTTCTGGATCTTGCCGGTGGACGTCTTGGGCAGCTCCGAGAAGACGATGGTTTTGGGCACCTTGAACCGGGCCAGATGCTCGCGACAGAAGCTGATGATGTCTTCCTCACTCACTTGTCCGGCCTCCGGCTTGAGGGTAATAAAAGCGCAGGGGGTTTCACCCCACTTCTCGTCTGGCCGGGCGACCACGGCAGCCTCCAGAACGGCCGGGTGCCGGTAGAGGGTATCTTCCACCTCAATGGTGGAAATGTTCTCGCCACCGGAGATGATGATGTCCTTGAGCCGGTCCTTGATCTCCATGTAGCCGTCTTCGTGCCACACCGCCAGATCACCGGTGTGGAACCAGCCACCGCGGAACGCCTCTTCGGTGGCCTTCGGGTTCTTCAGGTAACCTTTCATCACGGTGTTGCCGCGCAGGAAGATTTCACCGATGGTCTTGCCGTCTTTGGGCACCGGCTCCATGGAGTTCGGGTCGCCAACCAAGGTACCGGCCAGGGTATGGTAACGAACGCCCTGGCGGGCCTTTTTCCGGGCACGGTCGTGCAGGGGCAGTTTATCCCATTCGGATTTCCAGGCACAGACGGTCACCGGGCCGTAGACTTCGGTCAGGCCGTAGACGTGAGTCACCTGAATGCCCATCTCCTCGATGGCCCCGATCACCTGGGCGGGGGGCGCCGCGCCGGCGGTCATGGACTTCACTTCGTGATCAATACCCGCCTTGGCGGATTCCGGCACGTTCAGCAGGGCATTGAGCACAATCGGCGCACCACACATGTGGGTGACCTGGTGATCGCGAATGAGCTGCAGAATCTTTTCCGGATCAACCCGGCGCAGGCACACGTGGGTACCGGCCATGGCGGTGATGGTCCAGGGGAAACACCAGCCGTTGCAGTGGAACATCGGCAGGGTCCAGAGGTACACTGGGTGCATGTCCATGGACCACACGGCCTGGTTACCAATGGCATTCAGGTAAGCACCGCGATGGTGATAGACCACACCTTTCGGGTTGCCGGTAGTGCCTGAGGTGTAGTTCAGGGAAATCGCATCCCACTCGTTCTCCGGAAAGCTCCACTGGAACGCCGGATCCCCTTCCTGCAGGAAGGCCTCGTAATCGAGATCGCTGACCTGAACACCCTCGCCATACTCGGGATCGTCCACATCTATCACCAGGGGCCTGGTGTCCAGCCGGCTCACGGCGTCCCTGATAACTTCACCGAACTCACGGTCTGCAATGACCACCCTGGCCTCACCGTGCTCCAGCATGAAGGCAATCGCCTCGGCGTCCAGGCGCACGTTCAGGGTATTAAGCACCGCACCGATCATGGGCACCCCGAAGTGGGATTCCACCATCGCCGGAATATTTGGCAGCATCACCGCAACGGTATCACCAGGGCCGATACCGCGGCCTTTCAGGGCAGACGCCAGGCGCCGGCAGCGATCATAGGTCTGCGCCCAGTTGTAACGGATCGCCCCGTGAATAACCGCGGGATACTCCGGGTAAACAGTAGCGGTGCGTTCGATAAAATCGATGGGGGATTGAACGGCGTAGTTGGCATCAACGGGCGCTAGGCCCTGGTCAAATATCGAGGTCATTGTGTGGTCCTCTTGAGTGCTGTTGTTCTTATGGCGTATTCAGGAATATCGCTAAACTAGCTATACTTCGGGTTAGAAAAATAGTATTTGATATAATAAATACTAGAAATTACACCAATGTATTATAGTGATAATACTATATTCCATGAGCCATGAACGATTCTTCCCCTCCCAGTGTATTTAGTTTGCACGACGCCGACCCGCAACCCGGATTGCTTCTGGATGCGGCGGGCGCCGTCCTCAAGGGGAACCGGGCGAGCCGGGATCTGTGCCAGGTTGCCGGTCTGACTTCGCCCTCCAGGCTCCTGCCAATCAACATTCAGGCACTGGCCAAATCCTCCCTTGAACAGGGTCGGGCCATTGAAAATGTGGAAGCCCGGATTCCCGGAACCATCCTCATGTGGACCTTCATTCCCGACTCCGGAACAGCCCGGGTTCTGGCGCGGGCAAGAGACGCCACGGAAGATGTCCTTACCCAGGAAGAGGCAACCCGATCCAACCGCCTTTACCGGCTGATCACCGAAAACACCACCGATCTCATTTCCCGCCACGCCCCGGACGGACGCTTTATCGATGCCACACCCGCTTCCTGGCGGTTGTTGGGTTACTGGCCGGAAGAGCTTCGGGGCAAACCGCTCGAGGAGGTCTTCCGGGGCAACAATGTGGCCCAGCAACTGGCCGAAACCCGCAACTTACTCCGGGACGACGGCTACGCCACCATGACCCTGGAAATCATTCATCGGGATGGCACCAGACGCTGGTTCGAAATCGCCAGCCGGGCCATCCGGGAAACCTACACCGGCGCCGTCATCGAGGTAATCAGCGTCTCCCGGGATATTACCGCCCGGGTGGAATCCGAAGAAAACAACCGCCGACTGGCCGACGAACTCGCCCATACCGCCAGGCTCGCCACCCTCGGGGAGCTGGCCTCCAGCATTGCCCATGAGATGAACCAGCCCCTGGCCACCATCGTGAACTTCGCCTGCGCCAGTCAGCGTTACCTTAAAAGCGCCCGAACCAACCCCGAATGCCTGGATCGCGTGGACGACGGCCTGCAGAAGATTGTCCACCATGCCAACCGCGCATCGGAAGTGATCAAGCGCCTGCGAGCCTTCCTGCGCAAAGGACAAAAGCGAACGGCGCCAATCTCCCTGAACGACGTGGTCACCAACGTAGCTCGCCTGTGTCAGTGGGAAGCCGAGAAAAACAACGTGCGGATTTACGAGAAACTGGCTCGTTGCGCCCCGGTGATCACCGCCGATCCGGTGCTGCTGGAACAGGTGCTGATCAATCTGATCCGCAACGGTATTGAAGCCACGGTCGAAGCCCGTGGCGAACGAAAGCCGGGCTCGCCTTCGCAGATCGTCATAACCACCTGCGTCAACGATCAGAATGAAACCCTGATTGAAGTCACCGATGAGGGGCCGGGCCTCGATGAGCAAGGCATCCGCCAGATGTTTCAGCCGTTTTACACCAGCAAGCCCCAGGGGCTGGGCCTTGGGCTGTCCATGAGCCGCTCGATCATTGAGGGATTCGGAGGCTTCCTGGATGCCCGCCCGGCAGCAACTGGAGGCCTGTCCCTGATCTGCCGGTTCCCGGCCAGTCAGAGCCACAAGAACAGAATCACAACCACGGAGATCCAGCCTGATGAGTAATCACTCTGCCCCGGAAGCCACCACCGTCTACGTTGTTGACGACGACGCCGGCATGCTGGAATCCACCCAGTGGCTGCTGGAATCCGTTGGCCTGAAGGTCGAGGCCTACAGCGACGGTCGAAAATTTCTGGACGCTGTAGGCAACAAGAAAGCCGGTTGCGTGGTTCTGGATGTCCGGATGCCCGGTCTCGGTGGCCTGAACGTTCAGGAGGAGCTACAGAAACGGGGGCTGGAACTGCCGATCATCTTCGTTTCCGGCCATGCCGACGTGCCCATTGTAGTCAGGGCGTTCAAATCGGGCGCCTTTGATTTTATCGAGAAGCCTTTCAATGAACAGCTGCTGCTGGACAGCGTACAACAGGCCCTTCAGGAACATCGCCAATCAGGCACACAGCTGCAGGGCGATGAGGCAACCGGAGCCCTGCTGGCCACCCTTACCCGCCGCGAGCGGGACGTTTTCCTTCCGCTGGCCCAGGGCTACACCAGCCGGGAAATTGCCGACCAACTGGATGTCAGTGTAAAGACCATTGATCTGTATCGCGCGCGTGTGATGAAACGCCTCGGCGCGGACCGATTGCCGGATGTCACCGCCACAGCCATTGTTACGGGCCTGCTCGACCCGCTGGACCTGCGTGGTGACAGGAACTGAGTTCCATTCCCCTGCGGTTTCAGGGGCCATGGCTCCCAGCGCCGGGGTTGACCCGCTTTCGCTCCAGGAGCGGCCCTCTCTTTGTGAAGAAAGAATCGGCTCGAGGCCCGTCAGGTTTCAGCCAGGGGTGGTGCGCTGCGCTGCGAGCTGAAAGGCGACCGCGTAGACATCGCCGGCCAGGCGGCCTTCTATTTGGAAGGCTCCATCCACCTGCCTTGAGACTGGTATACTGCCCGCCAATCAAAGGAAAGGGCGGGCAGTATGGCGGCAGGCTCCACATCACAGTACGACGTAATCATCATCGGTGCCGGAGCAGCGGGCCTGATGTGCGCGGCAACCGCCGGATACCGGGGCCGCCGCGCTCTGGTGCTGGATCATGCCAACAAACCGGGCAAGAAGATCCTGATGTCAGGTGGAGGGCGCTGCAACTTCACTAACCTGAACAGCACACCCGCCAACTTCCTGTCGGACAACCCTCACTATTGCATTTCCGCGCTGAAGCGCTATACCCCCCAGGATTTTCTGGAACTGGTGGACCGCCATGGCATTGAGCACGAGGAGAAGGCTCCCGGACAACTGTTCTGCAAGGGCAGCGCAAAGGACATTCTCAATCTGCTGCTGACCGAGTGCGAGTGGGCAGGTGCGGAAGTGAGAATGAAGACAGCCATCGAACGCATCAGAGAAACCAACTCGGGCTACCGCCTGCGTATCGGTTCCGGTGACCTGACCTGCGAATCCCTGGTCATCGCCACCGGCGGTTTGTCGATCCCCACCATGGGCGCCACCGCTTTTGGTTACCAGGTGGCAGAGCAGTTCGGTCTTGATATCCTGCCCACCCGCGCCGGCCTTGTGCCGTTTACCTTGCACCCGGAACTCAAGGGGCAGCTTGCGCCTCTATCCGGTGTCAGCTGCCCCGTGGATGTCGATTGCCAGGGCCAGCACTTCCGGGAACCCATGCTGGTAACCCATCGCGGGCTCAGCGGCCCGGCGATGCTGCAGATCTCCAGTTTCTGGGAGCCCGGCGACAGTCTGGCCATTAACCTTTTACCGACCTGCCAGATTAGTGACGACCTGTTCAACCTGCGAAAAATGCGGCCACAAGCCACGGTCGGCCATTACCTCGCCCAGCACCTGCCCAAACGGTTTGCCCAGGCCTTCAACGATTTGCAGGGCTGGACCGGCCCCTTGCAGGGTTACAAGAACGGCGATATCGAACAGGTAGCGGATATTCTGAACCGGTGGTCCATCAAACCCGCCGGCACCGAAGGCTACCGGAGTGCGGAAGTCACTCTCGGAGGTGTGAACACCCGCCAGCTTTCCTCCAGAACCATGGCGGTTCTGGAGCGGCCAAGCCTGTACTTCATCGGCGAGGTCGTGGATGTCACCGGCCATCTGGGCGGCCACAATTTCCAGTGGGCCTGGGCGTCCGGTGTTGCGGCGGGGAACGATGCCTGAAAATTGTCCCCAAAACCACCTGTTCCGTGCAAACGCGCCTGAGATTCACGGTGTTACCCTGCCCCACAGCTCATGATGGCAAAACCAAGCAGGCGTAACCCATCACGTCCACGGCGGCATCGGACAACCGCCTGAGAAGACCCACTCCCGGGAACTAACGAAGAATCACCAGCGGTTTTTTGGCGGTCTTGAGCATGGTGGTGGTTGTGCTGCCCACCAGGAACTGCCGGATACGGGAGTGGCCGTAGGCCCCCATGACCAGGATGTCGATATCGTGCTCTTCCTGATAGGCGTGTAACGCGGGTTCAACATCGCCGGCGCGGATCGCCAGAGTGATCCCGGATTCCAGGCCCGCCAGCATTTTCTCCGCCTTCCTGAGCTGCTCCCGGCGGTCACTGGTATCCGCGCCAATCATCACCAGATGCAGGGGCATACCCTTGAGCACCGGGCTACCGGCCAGAAGCTCCACACCTTTGAACGCCGTTGCGCTGCCGTCAAAGGCCAGCATGGCACTGCGGGGCCGGGTGAACTCATCCGGCACCAGGAGAATCGGACGATGCATGCTGCGAATCACCGTTTCCAGCTGGCTGCCAATGTGGGTATCGCGCTCCGAACAGGTTTCACCGTGCAACCCCATGACCAGCAGGCGGGTCTGGTTTTCCAGTGCCAGCAGGGACTCGGTGAGGTCGCCGTGGCGCTGGCGCTGCACCACTTCACTGATGCCCGAGTCGCGCACCCGTTTTTCTGCCTCATCCAGCATATGGTGCCCGTGTTCGAGGGCCAGCTTCGCCCGCTTGCGGTCAAGCTCCGCCAAATCCTCCATTAACTGTTCGCGACTTCCCAGGCCGATGCTTCCGGCAAGGTCCGGCTCGGTCGGATAACGCTCCTCATCAAGGACGTGCAACAGCATCATGGGCGTTTCCATATGCTTGCTGGCCCAGGCAGCATAATCGCACACGGCCGGGGCGGCCTGGGAGCCGTCAATGCAGGCAACTACTCGTAACATCTCAACCTCGCCTTCGTGATCCCTGTAATTGCTATTCTGGCTGTGATCGCTGTTGGATTCCCGGGTCTGTGTCATGTCAGTGTCCCATCAGCCGGTCAACAGCTTCGGGTTTGTCGTGCACACCGAAGCGGTCGACAATGGTGGCACTGGCTTCGTTCAACCCGATAACCTCAACGTCCGAACCTTCACGACGGAACTTGAGCACGGTCTTGTCGAGTGCGCCCACGGCGGTAATGTCCCAGAAATGTGCCCGGCTCAGGTCTATGATCACGTTATCGACTGCTTCCCTGAAATCAAAGGATTCCAGGAATTTTTCCGAGGAACTGAAGAACACCTGGCCCACTACCCGGTAGGTGCGGGTATCCGTGGTCTCATCCAGCTCCGAGGTAACCAGCATGTAGTGCCCCACCTTGTTGGCAAAGAACAGGGCCGCCAGCAGCACGCCCGCCAGCACACCGAAGGCCAGGTTATGGGTGGCCACCACCACGATAACGGTAACAACCATAACGATGTTGGTTGACAGCGGGTGTTCTCTGAGATCCTTGACAGAGCCCCAGCTAAAGGTACCGATCGAGACCATGATCATCACGGCGACCAGCGCGGCCATGGGGATCTGAACCAGCCACTTGTCCAGCACCAGCACCATTACCAGCAGGAACACGCCGGCGGTCAGTGTCGACAGGCGCGTACGACCGCCGGATTTGATGTTGATGATGGACTGCCCGATCATCGCGCAACCGGCCATGCCGCCGAGCAGGCCGGAACCGATGTTGGCGATACCCTGACCCTTGCACTCACGGTTGCGATCACTGGTGGTATCGGTCAGATCATCAACAATCGTTGCGGTCATCATGGATTCCAGCAGGCCAACAACCGCAAGGCCCACGGAGTATGGCAGGATAATCATCAGGGTTTCAAAATTCAGGGGCACATCCGGCCACAGGAAAACCGGCAGGGTATCAGGCAGCTCGCCCATGTCGCCTACCGTACGGATATCCAGGTTGAGGTACATCGCCACACCCGTGAGAGCAACGATACACACCAGAGGCGAAGGCAGGATCCGGCCAACCCGGGGCAACAGCGGGAACAGGTATATGATGCCGAGGCCGGCTGCCGTCATGGCGTACACGTGCCAGGTTACATTGGTCAGCTCGGGCAACTGGGCCATGAAAATAAGGATCGCCAGTGCGTTGACAAAGCCCGTAACCACCGAGCGTGAGACGAACCGCATCAGGCCGCCAAGCTTCAGGTAACCGGCGGCAATCTGGATAACACCGGTCAGCAGCGTCGCCGCCAGAAGGTACTCAAGACCATGGTCTTTCACCAGCGTGACCATCAGCAAGGCCATGGCCCCGGTGGCTGCCGAGATCATACCGGGGCGTCCGCCCACGAACGCAATAATCACTGCGATAGAGAAGGACGCATAAAGCCCGACCTTGGGGTCGACTCCGGCGATGATGGAAAAGGCAATTGCCTCCGGGATCAGCGCCAGGGCAACCACAATGCCGGCAAGGACATCGCCGCGGGTATTTGACAGCCAGTTGGCCTTTAAGGAATTCACCATAATTTCGGGGTTCCGGTTTGCTACGAATTCAAAGGCCGCGAAGCTTATCAGCCCCCTTGCAGGAAAGTAAGGTCGCCAGGAGTCTGCGCGGCAGTAACCGGTTACCGGGCTTTGCGGAACGTCAGGTTGTATCGACAGGCGCCGGTCAGAGGATGGTCCCCGGCCTTCAGCGCCAATACTCCGTGATATCTCAGTCGTGCCGGGCCACCCCAGACCACCACATCACCGTGGGCAAGCGGGACCCTGACAGGACGTTCGTTCCGTTTCAGCCCGCCAAACTGGAATACCTGGGGCAGGCCCAGGGATACCGACACAATCGGCTGGCTGAAATCCTGCTCATCCTTATCCTGGTGCAGTCCCATTTTTGCCCCGGGCTCATAGCGGTTGATCAGGCAGGCATCCGGCTCAAAGCCCTCGAAACCAGCTGCGACTGCGGCCTTCCCGGCAAGATTGCGGAAGGATTCCGGCATCGCCGGCCAGGGCTGGCCTGAAGTCGGGTCCTCGGACTGGTAGCGGTACCCCCGGGTATCGGTCACCCAACCCTGATCACCGCAGCAACTCATAGCGGCCGACATGGCATGACCGCCAGGGGTTTTCATATGCCGAAACGGTGCCTGAGTGGTAACTCGCTGAATGTCGTTCAGGAGCCATTCAGCGTCTGCGAGGGCGAACTGGCGAAGCACCACCGCACCTTCCATCAGATGCTCCCTGATCAACTCCGGCGACAGCTCGCCGAAAAGGTCCTGTGTCATAACTTTTGGCTTCGTCTGAAAATGAAAACGACCGCGCCTGGATTCTATCAACACTGAGCCCCAGAACCATCTCCCAATGTCCTGCGCGATATCGCACTCAGCAGGATCAACGACGCATCGAAATTTCCAGCGCAAATTGTTTTTAACCTTGCCCCCATGAAAGCCTGTTCATGAAGCCGGACTGAAAAACACGTATATTCTATAGGCTGGTTCATCCCTGGTAAGGACAATTTAATGCTGTTTGCAATCATCGTTGGCGGTCTGATCGGTTACGCCTTTGGCAAATTTCCGGGTTTTCTGGTGGGTGCGGCAATCGGTGCCTTTCTCTTCAACCACCTCAAGCGCCGTCTGATCGGCAAGCTCCAGAGTATCCAATCCGGCTTTGTCGAGTCCGTCTTTGCCGTCATGGGTGCCCTCTGCAAGGCAGACGGCATTATATCCCGCGACGAAATCCAGATGGCGGAAGCCATGTTCGTACGCTTCCGCCTGAACGAAGAGCAGAAAGCCACGGCCAGAGCCGCCTTCAACCGGGGCAAGGAGCCGGATTTCGATCTGGACGCAGAGCTGAACCGGTTCCTCCAGGCTAGTGGCCGGCAACCGGCGTTCCTGCAGATGTTTCTTCAGGTTCAGGTCTCAGCTGTTGCCGCCGATGGCGTGGTACACCCGGCCGAACATGAGATGCTGGTGCGAATCGCCCGCGGCCTGGGACTGCCCGAGAGCCAGGTGGATCAGCTGGAAGCCATGCTACGGGGTGCCCATACCAATCGGGCCGGAGCTGGCCAGCCATCTTCCGCCGATCAGATCAGTGATGCCTACAAGGTCCTGGGGGTTTCATCGTCAGCCAGTGACGCGGAGCTCAAGAAAGCCTACCGCAAACTGATGAGCGAAAACCATCCGGATAAACTGGCCGGCCGGGGTTTACCCGAGAGCATGCGGGAAATGGCAGAAGAACGCACCCGGGAGATCAGCCACGCCTACGATGTTATCAAGGAAGCCCGGAAAACGTCGGCGTAAAGCCCGGCGCTTTTCGCAGGCGGCGGCTCAGAACCAGCGCGGCACCCGAACCCGGTAACGCTCGTAGTCCTCTCCGAATTTGACCGCCAGGGCCTTTTCTTCCTCACCGGCCTGGCGGGTGATAACCAGCACACCGACCACCAGGCATACCAGCGAGAATACGCTGGGCAGCGCCAGGAAAAAGCCCAGTTGCCCCGCCATCACTGTCAGGAACAACGGGTTCCGCGAGCGGGCAAAGGGCCCGTCCGTCAGCAGCTTTCGCTGGTCCTTCCGGGGATCAATGCCTGAGCGCCAGTCCTCATGCATGTAAGCCTGCAGATAGTTCACCACAGTGAACGATACCAATAGCAACAACATTCCGGCCAACAGCACCGGCCAATGATACAGCCAGCCAAAAACGCCGAGCCAGCCGTCGATATCTGCAAAGATCCGCGCCACACAAACGGTAAGAATCAGTGCCCGGAACACATTGAAGATATGCCGGTGCCACCAGGGCGCACTCCCCCGCTCGCCATAATTGATGTGGGAAAAGCCCATGCGCTGGAACAGCCCAAGGCTACGGCCGGCAAACTGCAGGCCGATCATCAGGAAGAAGATACCAAGAAAGTGACGTACGAGAGGTTCTGTAAATTCCATCGGGATCGCTTACAATGGGTTCTACCTTTCAGCTTATTACCTGATAACGATTATGGAAAGTCCCCGGCCCGGGTAGCCGAGCCTCTGATTCATGGCCTGGTGGCGGAAAACCATGAGGCGACCATGAAGGCAGCCTCAGACTGATTGGACACATGTACCAATAGCTGCCATATTCCAGAGCAAGCCCAATGGTAACCTTTTTACCCGCACCAAGCCGCGTCCGAAAGCTGCTCGTACACCGATAAAAGGACAACGTATTGAGCCCGGCCATGCGTGACAGTGAAGTCCTCGTGACCCACCACAAAGCCCTGATGGAGCTGAGTCATAACATCGGTTTCATCGAAATGCCCCGGCCCCGGAAACTGGCGGCCCTCACGGAACTGTGTACCCGGCTGCTGGGTATTCAAAGGGCAAGCATCTGGCGGTTTCCCCCGGAGCGTGACCGCATAACCTGCGAATGGCTGCACGATGAAGGACAGCCGGGACGTAACAACGGGATTAAAGAAGAAAGTGTCGGCTACAGTCTCTTCCGGTCCGATCATCCCGAATACTTTCAGGCCATTACGGCGGAACGAGTTATTGCCGTGGAGAATGCCCAGAATGATCCCCGGACCCGGTCTTTCGACCGGGGCTACCTGTCCGTTCAGAATATCCACGCCATGCTCGACGCCCCCATCTTTGATGGCGAGCAGTTCAGTGGGGTGGTCTGCCTGGAATCCCATGAACGCAGGGAGTGGTCCGTCCCGGACATTTCCCTGGCCGTGGCCATTGCTGACACCATCAGCCTGATGAATACCCACGAAGCCTGGCTGAGATCCAAGCGGGCCCTGGAATACGTCAGGCGTTACGATTCCCTGACTGGCCTTGCCAATATCGATTCCCTCCGAGACCGGCTGGGTCATCTGGTACGCAAGATCAAACGCCGGGGTGCAGGCAGCCTGGCTCTTATCTGGATCGATGTTGACCGCCTTAAAACCATCAATGACGGCCTGGGGCCCCAGGCAGGGGATCAGGTGATCGCCGATATCGGTCTGAGGCTGAAAGAGATCCAACTGGCAGGCAAAGACTTTCTGGCGCGCATCGGCGGCGACGAATTTGCGCTGGTCATCCGCAATTACACCCTGCCGAGCTCCCTGAATGAAGTAACCCGGGAGATCCAGAGCCGGATTCGCCAACCAATCCGGGTATCCGACCAGAATCTGACCGTCAGTGCCAGCCTGGGCATCTGTCACTTCCCGGGTGACTGCCGTGAGCCGGAAGAACTTCTCCGGGGTGCCGAGGCCGCCATGTACCATGCCAAAAGGCAGGGCCGGGACCGTTCCACCCTGTTTGACTCGGAAATCCAGATGACAGCGCGCTCCCGCTTTGCCCTTGAGAGCGAACTGAGGGAAACACTGAAAACCAATGGCCTGGATGTGTTCTACCAGCCGATTATGGATCGTACCGGAAAACAGCTGGAGAGCATGGAGGCCCTGGTTCGCTGGCAGCACCCGCAAAGGGGCTGGCTGTCGCCGATCGAATTTCTGGACGTGGCCCGCAGCGCCGGGCTCATGTATGAACTGGGAGCCTGCGTACTCAGAAACGTCTGCGCACATTGGCGCGACGCAAAAAACCGGAACATCCCACTGCCCACCATATCCGTCAACCTCTCAGCCGAGCAGGTATTGGTCCCCGAATTACCGGAACGGGTAAAAGAGATCTGCAATACACAGGATATGCCGGTCAGCGCCCTGCAGTTTGAAGTGACCGAAGACTCGATCCAGGGGGATTTCAGCCTGATCGGTCGGGTCCTGGAGCAACTGGTAGAGGCTGGCGCAGAGCTTGCCATCGACGATTTTGGCACCGGATACTCCTCGCTGTCCCGGCTCAAAAGCCTGCCATTTTCCCGGATCAAGATCGACCGCTCGTTCATCAAGAACCTGCCAGACGACGAGGACGACTGCGCCATTACCCTATCCATCATCGGTCTGGCCCGGGGGCTGGGACTTTCCGTGGTGGCGGAAGGCGTGGAAAACGACGCCCATGAGGCCTGGCTGTTTGAGAAAGGCTGCGACTATCTCCAAGGCTACCTGTATAGCAAACCGCTGCCGTTTTCCGAAATCATTGGCCGCTACTACTCCGACTGACCCGGCCGGTCAGCCTTCCCAGAGCCTGACCGGCCCGGTTACCCAGCACCAGCAATGCCGGCGTAAGCAACAGCGTCAGCACGGTGGCGAATGTCAGCCCTCCAGCGATGGCGCTGGACAGTTGGGTCCACCACTGGGTCGAGGGCGCCCCGAGGCCCAGGGAAGGCGTCAGCAGGTCCACGTTCACCCCCAGCACCATGGGCATCAGGCCCAGCACGGTGGTGATGGCCGTGAGCAGCACCGGCCGCAGACGCAGGCAACCGGTTTCCAGGGCGGCCTCGTAAGCCTCAATGCCTTCCTTGCGCATCTGGTTGTAGGTATCGATGAGAATGATGTTGTTGTTCACCACAATGCCCGCCAGCGCAATGGTCCCCATGCCCACCATCACAATGCCGAACGACTGGCTGTTGACCAGCAGGCCAAGAAGCACCCCAGCCGTCGAAAGCACAATGGCGGAAAGGATCAGGAAGGTCTGGTAGAGTGAATTGAACTGGGTCACCAGAATCAGCAGCATCAGCCCGATGGCCACCAGAAAGGCGGTGACCAGGAAGTTGGCGGCCTGCTGCTGATCCTCGTTTTCGCCGGCAAATTTCACTGAGATGCCGTCCGGTGGCTCCGGCATCCCGGCCTGCAGGGATCGCAGAAGTTCGTCAACCCGGCGGCCCGGCGCCAGATCGGACTTGATGGTTACCGTACGCTGGCCACCCACCCGCACAATACTGCCGGTTTTATCCCCGGGCCGAAGGTCGACGAACTCCGAGAGCGGCACCTGCCCTCGGGGAGTGCGGATGGTCTGCCGTTGCAGGTGGTCCAGTTCCCGCCAGTTGTTCGGTACCCGAACAACGATATCCACTTCGTCCCGGACATCCTCCGGGCGATAGGTAGCCAGCACCAGGCCATTGGTCACCAGCCGCACCGCACTGCCAATGCCGAGCACATCGGTGCCGAACCGGGCAGCGGCTTCCCGGTCAACCTGTAGCCGCCACTCAATACCCGGCAAACTCCGGTCATCCTCGATGTCCACGAAGCCCCCCAGCTCCCGCATGCGGTCCTTGATTTTATCCACATAGCCGTTAAGGTCGTTGGCCTCACGGCTGCTCACCTGCAGCTCAATGGGCTTGCCTTCCGCTGGCCCACCTTCCTGCTTGCGAAATTCCAGCTCAACGCCTGCGATGTCGGAGGTCAGTGCGCGGAAATCCTCCAGAATGGCACTGGCGGCGCGCCGGGTGTACCAGTCGGTAAACTGGAACTGCAGAACACCAATCACATCCGGCGCCATCTGCGAACTGGCGCTGACCATTGAGCGCGCGTAAAGGGCCTTTACCTCAGGCATTCCCTGCAGGCGCCGCTCCACCTCACGCACGATCACATCCCGTTCCCACACCGACAGATCGCCTCTGGCCCGCACCTGCACCTGGGCCGAATCCGGTTCAACGCTCGGGAAAAACTCCACACCGTAATTGAAGCGGGCATAGGCGGCGTAAATCACCGCAATCACACAGAGCACACCGATCAGCGTCAGTCCCGGCGATTTAAGAAGTACTGACAGCAACCAGCGGTAGCGTTGCATCAGCCGGCCTGTTGTTTCTCCCTGCCGGGCCCTGCGGCCGCCACTGACGCTGCCCAGCACTGGCAGAAACACCAGCGCCATCGCCAGCGATGCCACCAGACAGATGATGACCGTCAACGGCAGGAACTTCATAAACTCCCCCACCACCCCGGGCCAGAACAGCAGAGGCACAAACACCGCCAGAGTGGTGGCCGTGGAAGCAATAATGGGCCAGGCCATGCGGCTGGCCGCCTCGGCCCAGGCGTGCTTGACCGTCTGCCCTTCCGCGAGGTTCCGATCCGCCAGTTCCGACACCACAATAGCGCCATCCACCAGCATGCCCGCTACCAGGATCAGGCTGAACAGCACCACAATGTTGAGCGTGAGGCCCATACTCCAGATCACCAGGATACCCGTGAGGAACGCGCCCGGGATGGTCAGCCCCACCATCACCGCTGAACGGGGCCCCATGGCGGCAATCACCACGATCAGGACCAGCACAATGGCGGTGAGTACGTTATTCAGCAGGTCACTGAGGATATCCCGCACTTCCTCGGACTGATCCATGATGTAGCGAATTTCCAGCGAATCCGGCAACTGCGGTTTGGCCTCTTCGATCAACTGACGGACCTGGGCAATGGTCTCGATGATGTTGGCACCGGAGCGTTTGGACACTTCCAGCACCAGCGCCGGCTCGCCGTTGATACGGGCAAAGCCGGTGGGGTCCTTGAAGGTGCGCTGGAGCATGGCGACATCGCCAAAGGTGACTACCGTATCGCCGTCCACCTTGACCGGCATGGACATAACATCCTCAATGGTCTCGATCACTCCGGGCACCTTCAGCGCCATGCGGCCGTTGCCGGTATCGAGGGAGCCTGCGGCGACCAGCTGGTTGTTCCGGGTTACCAGGGAGGCCAACTGGTCAAAATCGATGCCGTAGCTCTCCAGAACCTGGGGGTCCACCACGATTTCCAGCAGGTCTTCCCGATCGCCGCCAATCTCCACCTCAAGGACTTCCGGAATCGACTCGATAGCATCCTGAAACCGGCGGGCGATGGTGATCAGCTCCCGTTCCGACAAAGGACCAGACAAACCAATGGACAGCACCGGGAACAGCGACACGTTGATTTCGTTTACCCGCGGTTCGTCCGCTTCCTGGGGCAGCTTGGTCCGGGCGGTATCCACTTTCTCCCGCACGTCCTGCAGCGCCTTGTCCGGATCAAAACCGGCATCAAATTCCAGCATCACCGAGGCATGCCCCTCGGACGCTGTACCCCGCATTTCCTTGATGCCCTCCAGCGACCGCAGCTCCTGCTCCATGGGCCGAACCAGCAGGCGCTCGGCGTCCTCCGGGCTGATCCCGTCCAGGGTCATGGAGACATAGATCATCGGAATGGTGACGTCGGGGTTGGCTTCCTTGGGAATGGTCTGGAACGCGGCGATACCGCCCAGAATCAGGAACAGCAGCGTGAGCAGGGTGGTCCGGCTGCGGTCAATGGCGGCGAAGATCAGGCTGCGCATCTGCCCTACCCCCTGTTTTCGGCGGCATCAACGGGCACCACCTGCTCGCCGATGCTTACAAATCCGCCACCGCGGGTAATCAGCCGGATCTCATCCGGCAAACCGGTAACCCAGGCGCCTTCGGTGGACACGCTCAACAGCTTCACTTCACCGAACTCCACGCGATTCTCGCCGTTCACGTACTTTACACCTGGGCGACCATCGTCGCCGAGGGACAGGTAAGCGGGTGAGATAAACATGGCCTTCACCTCCGGCAAAGCCACCCGCAGGCTGGCACTGCCGCCTGCAACCCGTTTGCGATCCGGATTCTCAACAGCGATTTCAACAGCAAAACTCCGGGTTGCCGGGGAGGCGGCGCTGGCGACAAAGGTCACCACGCCAGATAGACGACTTCCATCCAGCAAATCCACACGAACCGCCTGGCCGGGCGCCACATCACCCACTGACTGCTGGGGGATCTGCGCGGTGGCCTTCAGTCGATCCACCCGCACCAGCTCAAACAGCGGTGACCCCACCTGCACCAGATCGCCTATATCCACCGATTTGCTGTTGATCGTGCCGTCAAACGGCGCCTTGGGGGTGAGGTGACTGACCGCCTGACGAGCACTGGTCAATTCCGCTTCCGCCCCCGCAAGCTCACTTTCAAGACTCAGGATCTGCGACTCCGAAGCAAGGTTGTTGGCACGTAGCCGGCGGGCGGCAGAAAGATCCGCTTCCAGTTTCCGGACCCGGGACTCCCAGCGGAGAACCGCAGCACTGCGCCCCTCGTCAGACAGCTCCAGCAGCTTCTGTCCCTGCCGCACCTGCTCACCCAGCCCCACCGCCAGGGATACCACCCGGCCGGGCACCTGTGCACTCAGCATCACCGAACTCCAGGGTTCCAACTGGCCCTGCAGCATCAGGCCAGGCTCATGCAGCCTCGCCGCCAGGGTTTCCACCTGAACCGTCGTGAGCTGACCATCGCCGCTATCCTGAGCCTTCGGAGCCTCGTCACTGGCGACCTTCACCTCGCCGGTCGCCATCCAGACCACCAGCGCGATTACGATCAGAAGTGACAGCCCGAGAGAACCCCATTTTGCTTTCGTCATTGAATGCTCACTGTTACTGATTCGAAGGGTCACAGAAAAAACCGGTAATTAACGGTTGCATCCGGCTAAAAACGTGGGGTAGATTCTACACAGAATCCTTATACGAGTTCAGAGCAGACTGTCGATCTTATGAATCTCAACGCAGTGATTGTCCTTGTGAAGCTTGTCCTGGTGGTCGTGGTACCGTCCGGGGGCTTCTGCGTGGACAAGCGGGTGAGATAGCGACAAACCTGACAAAACAGCAGAAACCCCCGGCACCGAAAAGTCCCGGGGGTTTCTTTTTTTACGGCAAAAGAAAAGGCAAAAACGACCATGAACGGCGCACAGCACATTCTTGAAGCGTTCCACCGCCACAACATCAGCACGGTATTCGGCTATCCGGGCGGCTGCATCATGCCGCTATACGACGCGCTGGTGGACGATGTGGGCGTGGAGCACGTGCTGTGCCGCCACGAGCAGGGATGCGGCCTGGCGGCCGATGGCTATGCCCGGGCCAGCGGCAAGCTGGGCGTGTGCATTGCCACCTCCGGCCCCGGCGCCACCAACCTGATCACCGGTGTTGCCAATGCCCACCGGGATTCCATTCCCATGTTGGTCATCACCGGCCAGGTGCCGTCTGGCCTGATTGGCACCGACGCCTTCCAGGAAACCGACGTACTGGGGATGACCCTGGGCATCGTGAAACACAGCTACCTGATTGACGACGCCCAAAGCCTGCCTGCGATCATGGAAGAGGCCATCGAACTGGCCCAAAGCGGTCGCCCAGGGCCGGTCTGGATTGATATTCCAAAAGACCTGTTGCTGACGGAAGTGGCAGAGGCGCCCGAATTCCGGCCCAGAGACGGTGAAGCGGCTTGCCCTGACCTCACCAGAGCCCTGGCCATGTTGCGCGCTGCCCGCAAGCCCCTGCTCTACAGCGGCGGAGGCATCAGCCTGGCCCACGCCGAGGACACGTTCCGAGTCTTTGCCGAAACCTCCGCCGTGCCCGCGGTTGTGACACTGAAAGGCATCGGCAACCCGGGCAAACATAACCCCTACAACCTCGGCATGCTGGGCATGCACGGCTCCCGGGCGGCCAACAGGGCAGTGCATGAGTGCGACCTTCTGCTCGTCATCGGCGCCCGCCTGGACGACCGGGCCACCGGCAAACTGGAGGGCTTCGCCCCCAACGCCCGGATGATCCACATCGACGCCGACGCCGCCGAGATCAACAAACTGCGCGCCGCCGACCTGGCCATCCGCGGTGACCTGAACGCCATCCTGAACTCATTGACCGAGGCGTTCCAGGATGCACCATTGGCCATCAGCGGCTGGCAGAAACAGTGCCGCACCTGGCACACCACCGGCGGCTTCCACGCGGCCGACAACGAAGAGCCCCTGGCCCCGATCACCGGCCCGGCCTTTATCCGCCAGCTCTCCCGGATTGCCCCGGACGATACCGTCATCGCCTGCGATGTTGGCCAGCACCAGATGTGGGTCGCCCAACACTACGACTTTGACCACCCACGCCACCACCTCACCAGCGGCGGCCTGGGCACCATGGGTTTCGGCCTGCCAGCGGCCATCGGCGCCCAGTTTGCCGACCGCAACAGCACGGTCATCAACGTCACCGGTGATGGCTCGTTCATGATGAACGCCCAGGAACTGGCCACCATCCGCCGCTACAACCTGCCGGTAAAACTGATCGTCATGGACAACCAGTGTCTGGGCATGGTCCGTCAGCAGCAGGAACTGTTCTACAACAACCGGGAAAGCCAGATAAACCTGGACGACAACCCCGATTTCGGTGCCATGGCCCGGGCCTTCGACATCCCGGCCCTGCACATCGAACGCACCGACCAGATCCGCCGGGGCATCGAAACCATCCTTGCCTACAACGGCCCGATGCTGCTGCACGTTGCCATCAGCCGTGAAGAGAACGTATGGCCCATCGTCAAACCTGGCGCCAGCAATACAGACATGATCGACGAAACCGCCCGAACCGCCAAAGCCAGCAAGGAGCAAGTTGCATGAACCCGCAAAGCCAACCTTCGACACCCAGCTACACCATCAACTGCCGCATGACCCACGAAGCCGCCGCCCTGGAGCGGCTCTGCCAGGTGGTCCGCATCCGTGGGTTCCGGATCGCCACCATGGCGGTGGAAACCGCCGGCGAGCATCTGAACATCGCACTGACGTTGGAGGGCACACGGCCGATTGCCATGTTGCAGTCGCAACTAGAGAAGCTTCACACTGTTGCCGAGGTTGCCCTGGCGGCTGGTTCTGTGGCCCGGTCTCGATCGGCCTAAGTTCGGAGCTGTGATCCGTTCAGCCTGAGGTTTGGCGGGCAGGTAAGCGGGTGGCGGTATTTTTTCTTCGGGGAAAAGAACTCGCTTCGCTCAGACACCTTTTCCCTGTCAGAAAAAATACCCCCACCCCCTACCGACGGGCAGCAACGATATTTCTGGAGAAAGAAGAAAGCACAACGTCTTTAAGCTGGTGAACCCTTATTGCACGTCGGCGCGGGGTGGCAGGTGGATTTTTCGCCGGAAAAAGATGTCTGAGCGAAGCGAGTTGCTTTTTCCAAGAGAAATCCACCTGCTACCCCGCAAGCCCGCCCCTCAACCAACAGGCTACAAAGGCGGGCCCACTCCGAAGCTTCCGTTCGAACGTTTACCAAGCCTTATAAGGCAGGAACTTCCCGTTCATAGTCACGACAACACGGTCGCCCTTCGGATTCTCTTCCTTCTCGATGTCCATGGTGAAATCGATGGCACTCATGATGCCGTCACCGAACTTCTCGTGGATGAGTTCCTTCATGGTGTCGCCGTAAACGCCCACCACTTCATACAGACGGTAGATCAGAGGATCCTGGGGCACGGCACCATCCCAGGCTTTTTTCGGGCACACCTGCAGGGCTTCGGCCACCGGCTTTTCCAGACCAAGGGTTTCGCACAGGGCAAAGGCCTTGTCTTCGCTGAGGCTGTTCATACCCAGGGCCGCTGAGGTGGTGAACACCGGGGACAGGCCGATGGTTTCGGCGATGGCTTCCCAGGTCATACCCTTGGACACTTTGGCTTCCAGGATTTTGGCGGTCATCAGTTCTTTGTTCATCATGGCTGTTTCCTCTCTTGGGTTTTTACGTCAGGCATTCACCGCGCGGGCGGCAGTTTCAGATTCGGATTGGGCTTCAGGTTCCGCAGACGTCTGGGTGGACTGCGCCACGCCTTTGGCGGGTTCGGCGATTTTCGGGGTGCCGTCTTTTTCCGGCAGGGCCGAGCCGCTGCGGTTGACAAGGAAGTCCACCAGGTAATCCCGGGTCTTGTGGTAGGCCGGGTTCTGGAAAATCGTGGCCCGGGCCCGCGGGTGCGGGATGTCCACTTTCACGCTTTCGGCGATACGGGCGTTGGGGCCGTTGGACATCAGGAAGATGCGATCAGAGAGCAGTATGGCTTCGTCCACATCGTGGGTGATCATGAACACGGTCTGGCGGGTTTCTTCCCAGATCTTCACCAGCTCGTCCTGAATCACACCCCGCGTGAGGGCATCCAATGCGCCGAAGGGCTCGTCCAGCAGCAGAAGTTCGGGCTGGGTGGCGAAGGCCCGGGCGATACTGACCCGCTGGCGCATACCGCCGGACAGCTGGGACGGCTTGCGATTCAGTGCATGGTCCAGGCCCACCATCTTCAGGTAGCGTTCGCTGTGCTCTTTCACCTTTTCCTTGGACCATTCCGGCCAGCGGGCCCGAACGGCGAAGACGATGTTGTTCAGGGTGGTTTTCCAGGGCAGCAGGCTGTAGTTCTGGAACACCACGCCGCGCTCAAGGCCGGGGCCTTTGATTTCCTTGCCGTTCATCACCACGTTGCCGGCGCTGGCTTCGTCCAGGCCGGCCAGCACGTTCAGGATGGTGGATTTGCCACAACCGGAATGGCCGATGATGCAGACAAACTCGCCTTTCTCCAGGGCAAAGCGAATATCCTCGAAGACGGTCAGCTCGCCGCCCTGGCCGTCCGGGTAGGCTTTGGACAAGCCATCTACTTCCAGGATTGATTTACTCATAACAGGTCTCCATTCGGAGGGTTGAGGCCGGCACCGGACCCGGTGCCGGACCACTCACTCTTTGTATTCCACCAGCCTCTGGGCCTTGCCCAGGGCCAGGTCGAGCAGCATGCCCACCACCCCGATCATCAGGATGGAGAAGATCACACTGGCCAGATCCAGGTTGTTCCATTCGTTCCACACGTAGTAGCCAATGCCAGTGCCACCCACGAGCATTTCTGCCGCCACGATAACCAGCCAGGCGATGCCGATCGAAATCCGCATACCGGTCAGGATCGTCGGTGCGGCGGCCGGCAGGATCACCGTAATAGCGGTGCGCAGCGGGCCGAGTTCGTGGGTCCGGGCCACGTTCACCCAATCCTGCCTCACATTGGCCACGCCAAAGGCGGTGTTCAGCAGCATCGGCCAGATCGAGCAGATAAAGATCACGAAGATCGCCGAGGCGTCGGAGTCCTGAATGATGAACAGGGCCAGCGGCATCCAGGCCAGCGGTGAGATCGGTCGCAGCACCTGGATGTAAGGGTTCAGGGCCTTGTACATCAGCGGCGACATACCGATCAGGAAGCCGATGGGCAGTGCGATGGCCATGGCCGCCAGATACCCGGTCAGCACCCGATATACCGAGTAGGCCAACTGGATACCGATACCCTTGTCGTTGGCGCCGGCGTCATAGAACGGGTTGGACAGCTCTGCCCAGGCCAGCTTGATCACCGCCGAGGGTGGCGGCACACGGGATTCCTGTTCTACACCACCCATCAGCATTTCGTATTCGGTCAGTCCTGTCTGGGCCTCTGGGGGCTGGGTTGCCATTTCCCAGAGCCCCAGGGCCAGAATCAGGAACGACACCGACAGCAGTGCTGCCCGGACGTTCAGGGAAGCCATGATTACACCCTCCCGATTGCGAAGCCGCGGGTGTACTCTTCGGCGCTGTCCGGATCGAAGGTTTTACCCATGATGGTGTGGGTCTTGTAGGTTTTATCCGGCGCGGAGTAACCCATTTCTTCCATCAGCTTTCCGGTCTCGCTGGCCAGGTACACCTGCTCGGCGATGGCCTTGTAGTCCACATCACCCTCGATATACCCCCAGCGCTTCATCTGGGTGAGAATCCAGACGCCCATGGAGTGCCAGGGGAACGGATCGAAATCAATGCGGTCCGGAACATCTTTCACCTCGCCAAGGCCATCGGCGTAGTAACCGGTCAGCACCTGCTGGATCACTGGCACCGGCTGGTTCAGGTAGTTCTTGGGCGCAATAGCCTCGGAGATTTCCTTGCGGTTATCGGTATTGTTGGAGTATTGGGTCGCATCGATGATGGCACGAAGCAGCGCGCCATAGGTGTTCGGGTTTTCGGTGGCGAACTTCTGGCTGCAGGCAAAGGCGCAGCACGGGTGGCCTTCCCAGATGTCTTTGGTCAGCATGTGGATAAAGCCCACTTTCTCCCAGACTGCACGCTGGTTGAACGGGTCCGGGGAGAGGTAACCGTCGAGGTTACCGGCGCGCAGGTTAGCAACCATCTCAGGTGGCGGAACCACACGGATCTGCACATCCTTGTCCGGGTCGATACCGTTCTCGGCCAGGTAGTAGCGCAACAGGAAGTTGTGCATGGAGTACTCGAACGGCACCCCGAACTTGAAGCCCTTCCACTGCTTGGGATCGCGCTTGTCCTTGTGGTCCACATGCAGGACGATCGCCTGGCCGTTGATGTTTTCAACTGCGGGCATGATGTAGGGCTCCGGTGTGGAGCCGGCGCCCATGGTCATCGCCAGGGGCATGGGAGTCAGCATGTGGGAAGCGTCGTATTCGCCCGCCAGTGACTTGTCGCGAGCCACCGCCCAGCCGGCGGTCTTGGTCACGGTGACATCCAGGCCGTAGCGCTCATAGAAACCCATCGGGTGAGCCATAATGATCGGCGTGGCGCAGGTAATGGGTACAAAGCCGACGTTCAGCTTGGTTTTCTCAAGCTTGCCGAGAGACTCCTTCACCGCCGCCTTCGCCTTTTCCATAGGGAAAACACTGCCCAGAACGGCCGCTGCGGTTCCTGCTCCCATCATCTTCATGAAACTGCGCCGGCTGTGTTCGTTGTGGCCGAACACAGAGCGCACCACGGCGCCTTCGATGGCGCGATCCATCATCGCTTCCGAGTCCAGACGCTCGTCCGCCACCGCCTGCTGGCCGGTAGAAGGCTTGAGATCAAGGGAAATAGAGGGGGCGCTGTCACCCGGCTTGCACTCAGGGCAGCCGCAGGTCTTTGCGTGAATCAGGGATTTGTCACCATCAAAAGGATTTCCGAGGCTTTTCGTGGTCATGGGGCACTCTCCTGCGTTTAGCGTGATTTACTGGTTATTTCTGCACTCTTGTGGTGCAACAAAAATGCGGCTCGGGCCCGACGGTCGAAACAGGGGCAGGCCGGCTACGCGTTCTGAAGGAGGTATCGCAGGGTTTGTGCCAAGTGCAGAAATTTTTTAACTCTTTGTTTTTCAATGACCAATATTCAGAAAGCAGCAAATAGTCGAGCTACGATATTTCGTAATTAACGATTTTTCGTAACATTGACTGCGATTTTTCGTAGTTGGCACGGGGATTGATTCTTCTCCGGCAGACTGACTCGGGAAGCCAACATGAATAACGAAGCCATCATCAGCCCTGAAATAACCGGCAACTGGATCGACCATCTGCCGGAATCGGCCCTGCTGGTGGACGCTGCGCGGGATCTGATTCTGTCAGCCAACAGCGCCATGGGCCGGATGATCGGCACAGACCGTCAATCGCTGACGGGGAAACCCTGCACCCATCTGTTCACAGACCAGCGCCCGCAACTGATCGCCTTTACCGAAGAAACTCTGTTTCGCGGTCACGGCTGGAGCCGCGATTTCTTCCTGCAGCATCGGGACGGCCACACTGTGGAACTCGAAATCTCCTCGTCCCGGGTCGGCCAGGCGGAATCCCAGAACATACTTCTTTTGCTGAGAGACCGACGCCAATTACGCACCCTTCGGGAGCGCCACGATGCCAACCACTACCACCAGGGCGGTCTGCTAGAGTGGCGACGGGTGGAAGAGCTGTTCAAGGACATGGAGAGAGAAAACCAGTTGATCCTGCATGCCGTCGGGGAAGGCATCTATGGGGTGGATGCCGAGGGTCGAGGCACCTTCGCGAACCCCGCAGCAGAGCGCATGCTGGGTTGGCGAATTGACGAACTGATGGGTCGGGTCCTGCACCGCGTGGTGCATCATTCCCACGCGGACGGCAGCCTGTACCCACTGAAGGACTGCCCGATATACGCGGCCTTCCGCGATGCCAGCGTGAAGCGCGTTGGCGAGGACTGGTTCTGGCGTAAGGATGGCAGTGGCTTTCCGGTGGAATACACCAGCACACCCATTCTCGACAACGGCCATCCGGTGGGTGCTGTGGTGGTGTTCCGGGATATCTCCGCCCGCCAGGAAGCCCAGAACGAATTGCACAAGGCACTGGAAGAGGTGGAGACCCTCAAGCGCCGCCTGGAAATGGAAAACGCCTATTTGCAGGAAGAATTAAGCGCCGAGTACCACTTCCACGAGATCTTCGGCCAAAGCGATGCCATCAAGGCCATCGTACGCCGGATTGGCATGGTGGCGCCCACCGATGCCAACGTGCTGATCACCGGTGAATCCGGCACGGGCAAAGAACTGATCGCCCGGGCCATTCACCAATCCAGCAGCCGGCGGGATCGCCCCCTGATCCGGGTGAACTGTGCAGCCATCCCCAAGGATCTGTTCGAGAGCGAATTTTTCGGCCACATCAAAGGAGCCTTCACCGGCGCCGTCAGCGACCGCGTCGGCCGGTTCGAGCTGGCCGACGGCGGCACCCTGTTCCTGGATGAAGTGGGCGAAATCCCGTTGGAGCTGCAGGGCAAACTACTCCGCGTGCTTCAGGATCAGCAATTCGAGCGGGTGGGGGAAAACCGCACCCGGGCCGTGGACGTGCGCGTTATCGCCGCCACCAACCGCGACCTGAAAGCCGAAGTACAGCAGAAAACCTTCCGGGAGGATCTGTATTTCCGCCTGAACGTGTTTCCCATCGAGTCCGTTCCCTTGCGCCGTCGTCTGGAAGACATCCCCATCCTGGCCCAGGAGTTTCTGAACCGGGCCTGCCAGAAGTTCAACCGCCCCACCCTGGCGCTGCGCGAGAGGGATGTGGAAACTCTGAAGGCCTATCATTGGCCGGGCAATGTGCGGGAACTGGAGAACGTGATCGAGCGCCAGGTGATCACCGCCGACGGCCGGCTGGACTTGGACCTGCCCGGGCCGGATTCCACCGCCCGTATAAACACAACAACGCCCCCCGCGAGACATTACAGCGGCGAATTGATGACGGAACAGGAGTTACGGGAGCTGGAGAAACAGAACCTGACCCGGGCCCTCACCATGAGCAGTGGCCGGGTCTTCGGCGAAGATGGCGCAGCGGCCATGCTGGGCATAAAACCCACCACCCTGACCTCGCGCCTGAAAAAACTGAAGATCGAACCCCGGGAATTTCAGGTCAGGCCTGAGTAATGCCCATCTGGTTCAAAGCGTAAGTCACTGCGATCCATAGCAGCATTACCAGCGGCAGATAGCGGCCAACCAGGTACATCCGCCATTCCCACCAACGGCTTTCCGTGCCCAGCACAGTCCGGATCTTCTCTGGTGGTATAAACCAGCAGAACATGGCCGCGCCCAGGACCCCGGATAAGATAATCACATTGCCGCCGGCCACCCGGTCGATCACATCCAGAACCGGCTCCCCGGCAATGTTCCACTCCAGTGGTGTGAAACTCAGCGCCGATGCTGTACCCAGCACCAGCATAACCAGGGTAACCAAACTGACCGCCCGGCCATTGCTCAGCCGGAACTCTTCCGCCACCGCAGCAATCATCACCTTCAAACCGGCCAGACTGGAACTGAACGCGGCCATGAAAAACAGGCTGAAAAACAGCGTACCCACCCAGTAGCCGCCAGCCATGTCCTCGAACACCCGGGGCATGGTCACAAACGCCAACTGACTGCCCTCCGTCGGCTCCATACCCAGGCTGAACACAAACGGAAAGATCATCCAGCCCGCCAGCAACGCCACACTGGTCTCGGTACCGGCAACAATCAGACAGGCCCGGGGCACGTGGGTCTGACGGGGGATAAAGCTGCCATAGGTCACCAGATAGCCCTGGCCAATCGCCAGGGTGTAGAACGCCTGCCCGAACGCAAAAGCCCAGAGCTTACCGTCCGCCAGCCGGCTCCAGTCCACCTGAAAAAAGAAATCCTTGGTCTGCTCCCAACCGGGTGTGCGGCTGGCGAAGATCACCAGGCCGATCATCACAACGATCAACACAGGCATCAGGATCTTCGACATCAGCTCAATGGCTGTCACATCCTTGGCGAGGATAATCGCCCCCAGCAAAGTGACGGCGAAGAAGTACCAGAGCGAGTTATACCCGGCAGTAAAATCCCCAAACACCCGGAGATCGTCCGTTGCGGCATCCACCGCATAACCCAGGGTCCAGCCGGTAATCACCAGATAATAGCTGGTAATGGCCATGGTAATCAGCACCACAAACCAGCCATAGACCACGCCAAAGCGGTTCACCTGGCGGTAAGTCTGAACGGTACTGCCCTTGGAGAGCCGCCCGGCGGACACTTCCAGAATCATGATGGGCAGAACCACCACAATCAGCGCCAGCAGGTAGGCCACCACAAAAGCGCCACCACCGTTCTCCCCCACCATGTAAGGAAACCGCCACAGGTTCCCCAACCCCACGGCAGCGGCCGCCATGGAGGCCACAAACGCGGGCTCTGAACTCCACTGTTTACGGGATTCCTCGATAAATTCGTTGCGCTTTCGCACGGCCTTTCCTTCTCCAATGTCGGGGAATTTCAATGCATTGAAGGCTAGCAAATCATAGGCTGGGGCGCATAATTGATATCAAGTCAGGCTTTCTGGGATGGTGAGACTTCTGCCTTGGGGGATGGCCGGCAGTGGGGGTACCTTTTCTTCTGGGAAAAACAACTCGCTTCGCTCAGACATTTTTTCCCGCCAGAAAAGGTACCCCCACCACCGTCATTCGGACTGAGGAATGGAATTCTCAAAAAAGAGAAAGAAAGACTTTGAAAGTCGCGATATCTCGAGAGTATCTCGGCGCGGGGTGGCCGGTGGATTTTTCGCCGGAAAAAGGTGTCTGAGCGAAGCGAGTTCTTTTTCCAAGAAAAATTCACCGGCCACCCCGCAGCCCGCCCCCAAACAGGCAGGCCACGAGAAGAAACGATCAGCCAAATCAGATCAACTCAATGGCAACAGCAGTCCCCTCGCCACCACCAATACACAACGAAGCCACACCACGCTTCAGCCCACGCTGCTTCAGGGCATTGATCAGGGTAACGATGATCCGCGAACCGGAAGAGCCAATCGGGTGCCCCAGGGCACAGGCACCACCGTGGACGTTGACCTTTTCAGCCGGGAGCTTCAGCTCGTTCATGGCCGCCAGGGTAACCACCGCGAAAGCTTCGTTGATTTCGAACAGGTCCACGTCGTCGACGCTCCAGCCAGCTTTCTTGAGCACCTTCTCGATGGAGCCGATGGGCGCCAGGGTAAACTCGGCTGGCAGGCGGGCGTGGGTGGCGTGAGCCACGATTCGGGCCTGGGGAACGAGGCCGCGGGCGTCAGCTTCGGCGGCGGAGGCCAGTACCAGGGCAGAGGCACCGTCGCTGATGGAACTGGAGTTGGCCGCAGTCACGGAGCCGTCTTTGGCGAAGGCCGGCTTCAGGTGCGGGATTTTCTCCGGTTTGGCGTTGCCCGGCTGCTCATCGGTGTCGACTTCGGTGTCGCCGCCACGGCCGGATACGGTTACCGGAACAATCTCGTCACGGAACCAGCCGTTTTCGATGGCGGCCAGGGATTTTTGCAGGGAACCGATGGCGAATTCGTCCATGGCCTGACGGCTGATGTCGTATTTATCCGCGGTGCGCTGGGCGAAGACGCCCATCAGGCCGCCTTCGTAGGCGTCTTCAAGACCGTCCAGGAACATGCTGTCCATCACCTGGCCGTGGCCCATGCGCATACCACCACGGGCCTTGGGCAGCAGGTACGGTGCCTGGCTCATGTTTTCCATGCCGCCGGCGATCATGATGTTGTTGGTACCAGCTTTGATCTGGTCGTGGGCCATGATGACGGCCTGCATGCCGGAGCCGCACATTTTGTTGATGGTGGTGCAGCCGGAGCTGTCGGGAATGCCGGAAGCCCTTGACGCCTGGCGCGCCGGAGCCTGGCCGAGACCCGCGGGCAGTACGCAGCCCATGATCACTTCCTGGATGTCAGCCGGCTGGAGGCCGGAGCGTTCGATGGCCGCCCTGATGGCGGTGGCGCCCAGATCCGGGGAACGCACGGTGCTCAGGGAGCCCATCATGCCACCCATCGGTGTTCTTGCTGAGCCTGCGATTACCACATCATTGCTGTTCATTTGGTTGTCCTCCTGATTCTGTGAAAGGCCCGATCAGGGGGCAGCCTCTCCGGGACACGCTGTAAATACTTCCCTGTACGCTTGACTGCAGCATCCATGCTGCAGACAGTCCCGGAGAGGCTGCCCCCTGCTCGGACCCCGAGCATTCGAGTTGCCTTCTGAGGCCTTAAAGGACCTTCTTTCAGGCTTTGCCAAGTACCGACCGGGCAATAATTTCTTTCATGACTTCTGAGGTGCCGCCATAGATTCGCTGCACCCGGGCGTCGATAAAGGCCCGGGAAATCGGGTATTCGGTGGTGTAACCGTAGCCGCCAAACAGCTGCAAACAACCATCGGCCACGCGACACTGCATCTCGGTGGCGCTGTACTTGGCCATGGAGGCGGTCGGGGCATCCAGCTCGCCACGGTCGTACTGGTCGATGCACTGGTCCACGAAGGCCTTGTTGACCCGGTAGTCGGTTTCCATACGCGCGATTTCGAAGCGGGTGTTTTGCAGTTGGGCCAGTTTCTGGCCGAACAGTTCCCGTTCCTGGGCATAGGCGATGGTCAGGTCGAGGGAGCCACGGGCCGCGGCCACGCCGAGGGCACCAATCACCAGCCGCTCCCGGGGCAGTTCGCGCATCAGGTACATGAAGCCCTGGCCTTCCTCGCCCAACAAAGCCGAGGCCGGGACTCGCATATCGGAGAAGAACAGCTCGGAGGTATCCCCGGAGTGCTGGCCGATTTTGTCCAGGTTTCGGCCTTTGCTGTAGCCCGACAGTGACGTATCCACCAGGAACAGGCTGATGCCTCGGGCACCGGCCTTCGGATCGGTTTTCGCCGCAACGATGACCATGTCGGCGTGCTGACCGTTGGTGATGAAGGTTTTGGAGCCGTTCAGGATGTAGTCATCGCCATCCTTCACCGCACTGGTGCGGATCGCCTGCAGGTCGCTGCCGGCACCTGGCTCGGTCATGGCGATGGCGCCAACGGCTTCGCCGGAAACCAGCTTCGGCAGCCATTGTTGTCGCTGCCCCTCGTTGCCCATGTGGCTCAGGTAGGGGGCGACAATATCCGAGTGCACCATCACGTTGGTGGAGAGCGCACCGAATCCCATGCGGGCAAGCTCTTCCCCTACCACCACGGAGAACTGAAAAGGTGCGCCGATGCCGCCGCAGTCTTCCGGTACATCCACGCACAGCATGCCGGCGTCGCCCAGGGTGTTCCAGAGCTCGCGGGGGACCAGGCCGGTTTTCTCCCAGGCCTCATAATGTGGGGCCACTTCTTTTTCCAGAACCTTGATCACAGATTCCCGGAACATCGCCAGTTCTTCTTTATCAACAGACACGGTCATGGTTGTCTCCTGCCATTGAATGCGTCACTTAGGCGCCATGCGAAGCGCGCAGTCCAGGCGAATCACTTCGCCGTTGAGAATCGGGTTGCGCACCATCTGGTCAACCATCATGCCGAACTCTTCCGGCTTGCCGAGACGCTTCGGGAACGGCAGCGTGGCTGCCAGGCTTTCCTGAACTTCCTCGGGCATACCCGCCATCATGGGCGTCATGAACAGGCCAGGTGCAATCGTATTTACACGGATGCCCTCGCGAGCCAGCTCACGGGCTGACTGAAGGGTAAGCGATACCACACCGCCCTTCGAGGCACTGTAGGCCGCCTGGCCAATCTGACCTTCATAAGCCGCCACGGAAGCCGTGTTGATGATTACGCCGCGCTCACCATCGGCATTGGGTTCACGCTGGGCCATATCCGCCGCGGCCAGACGCAGAATGTTAAAGGTACCAATCAGGTTGACCTGAATAACCTTGCTGAAGTTCTCCAGCGGCATCACACCTTCGCGGCCCAGAATCTTGGAAGCCGTGGCAATACCGGCACAGTTCACGGCAATACCGCAGGGACCATGGGCTTCGCGGGCAGCGTTGATCGCCGCTTCGGCGCTGTTGGGGGAGCTCACATCACACTCGAGGAAAATCCCGCCGATGTCCTCGGCCACTTTGCGGCCCTGCTCTTTCTGCAGATCCAGGATTGCCACCTTGCATCCGGAAGCTGCCAACGCGCGGGCTGCACCCTCGCCCAGCCCGGAAGCGCCGCCTGTTACAATGGCCGGTACATTTTTGAAATCCATCGTTCACTCCCCTTTTCGGAATTCTGTTTGTTTAAAATCGGACCAGAAAACTACTTTACGTTTACGTAAACTTTATCTAACCTAAGTCGAAAAAGGAAATCGCAATGGTCGAAAAAAGAACGTTCAGCATCAGCGAGCTCTCACAGGAGTTCGATGTCACAACGCGAAGCATCCGCTTCTATGAGGATCAGGGGCTGCTGAAGCCGCGCCGACGCGGACAGACCCGTATTTTCAGCACCAAGGATCGCGTGCGTCTGAAGTTGATCCTTCGCGGCAAGCGCATGGGCTTCACCCTGGCGGAAACCCGGGAGCTATTTGACCTGTGGGATGAAACCCTCACCGGTAACGAAAAACAGCTCCTGAAAATGCTGGAGATCCTGGACGGTCGCAAAGCCATGCTGGAACAGCAGAAGAACGACATTGCCCAGGCAGAGATGGAAATAGACACAGCGGAAGCCCGGTGCCGAGAAGCCCTGGCGGAGCTACAAAAGAAAAAGAAACAGCAGGCGCCGGCCAACGACGAGGCCAGGCAGACCGCTGAAAACTAATGATCGACAGAAATCAAAGGTAGCCAACGATGAAATCACAGTACTCAGAGCTCAACTTCGGTCTCGGCGAAACCCTCGATATGCTCCGCGAGCAGGTCAACGGCTTTGCCGCTGCAGAAATCGCGCCGCGCGCCGAGGAAATCGATCGTAACAACGAATTCCCCATGGACCTGTGGCGGAAAATGGGCGACATGGGCCTGCTGGGTATTACCGTGAGCGAAGAGTACGGTGGCTCCGACATGGGCTACCTGGCGCATGTCATCGCCATGGAAGAAATCAGCCGCGCCTCCGCCTCCGTTGGCCTCTCCTACGGTGCCCACTCCAACCTGTGTGTAAACCAGATTCACCGCAACGGCACCGAAGAGCAGAAACAGAAATACCTGCCGAAGCTCGTCAGCGGCGAACACATTGGCGCCCTGGCCATGTCCGAGCCCAACGCCGGCTCAGATGTCATCTCCATGAAACTCAGCGCCAAAGACACCGGTGACCACTATGTCCTCAACGGCACCAAGATGTGGATCACCAACGGTCCGGATGCGAACACCTACGTCATCTACGCCAAAACCGACACCTCCGCCGGCTCCCGTGGCGTGACCGCCTTCATCGTGGAACGCGACGCCCCGGGCTTCAGCCGCCACCAGAAGCTGGACAAACTCGGCATGCGCGGCTCCAACACCTGTGAACTGGTGTTCGAAGACTGCAAGGTTCCCAAGGAAAACATTCTGGGCGGCGTTGGCAACGGCGCCAGAGTCCTGATGAGCGGCCTCGACTACGAGCGCCTCGTCCTCTCAGGCGGCCCACTCGGCATCATGCAGGCCGCCATGGACGTCGTGGTTCCCTACATCCGCGAACGCAAACAGTTCGGCCAGGCCATCGGTGAATTCGAACTGGTGCAGGGCAAAGTCGCCGACATGTACACTTGGATGAACACCGCCAAGTCCTACGTCTATATGGTCGCCATGTCCGCCGACCGAGGCGAAACGACCCGCAAAGACGCCGCCGGTGCCATCCTCTACTCCGCCGAAATGGCCACCAAAATCGCCCTGGACGCCATCCAGTTGCTCGGCGGCAACGGCTACATCAACGAATACCCGACTGGCCGCCTGCTGCGGGACGCCAAGCTGTATGAGATCGGTGCCGGAACGTCCGAGATTCGTCGGATGCTGATCGGTCGTGAGCTGTACCTGAACAAGTAAACAGCCGCTGATCACATCGATTTACGGAAGATAACTCCCTCGGTACGTCGAGGGCGTGGTGGGTGTTCCTCCCGGGAATGTCTGCGGCCATGGATGGCCGCAGTCAAGCGCACATGGATGTGCTCGTAGCGTTTCCCGGGAGGAACACCCGTCACGCCCGGATGCCCCCGAATAAGAAGGCAGGGAAAATGACCATACTCCAAAGCAAAATCAATCCGCGGTCCGAAGAGTTCCAGGCCAACCAGGAATCCATGGCCCAGGCCGTCGCCGACCTGCGTGACAAAGTTGCCACCATCCAGCAAGGCGGCGGCCCCTCCTACCAGGAGCGCCACATCGCCCGAGGCAAACTGCTCCCCAGAGAGCGCATCAACCGCCTCCTGGACGACGGCTCCCCGTTCCTGGAAATCGGCCAGTTCGCCGCCTACAACGTCTACGATGAAGAGGTCCCCGCAGCAGGCGTCATCGCCGGCGTGGGCCGCGTCTCCGGCACCGAATGCATGATCATCGCCAACGACGCCACCGTAAAAGGCGGAAGCTACTACCCGCTGACGGTCAAGAAACACCTGCGCGCCCAGGAAATTGCCCTGCAGAACCGCCTGCCGTGCATCTACCTGGTCGACTCCGGCGGTGCCAACCTGC
The DNA here is from genome assembly GCF_030540945.1 of Marinobacter sp. SS8-8. Lineage (NCBI taxonomy): Bacteria > Pseudomonadati > Pseudomonadota > Gammaproteobacteria > Pseudomonadales > Marinobacteraceae > Marinobacter > Marinobacter sp. SS8-8. Next base: position 195,255 of record NZ_JASSVN010000001.1, read on the forward strand.
CCCGCCAGGACGAAGTCTTCCCGGATCGCGACCACTTCGGCCGCATCTTCTACAACCAGGCCCGCATGTCCGCCGACGACATCCCACAGATCGCCGTCGTCATGGGCCTGTGCACCGCCGGTGGCGCCTACGTGCCCGCCATGGCCGACGAATCCATCATCGTCCGCAACCAGGGCACCATCTTCCTGGCCGGCCCGCCGCTGGTAAAAGCCGCCACCGGTGAAGTGGTCAGCGCCGAAGACCTCGGTGGTGCCGACGTACACTGCAAAATCTCCGGAGTTGCCGACCATTACGCCGAAAACGACGCCCACGCCCTGGAAATCGCCCGACGCTGTGTGTCCACCCTCAACCGCCGCAAGCCGACAGACGTCGAAATTCGTAAGCCCAAGGCACCGCTGTACGACGCCGAAGAAATCTACGGCATCGTCGGCACCGACCTGCGCAAGCAGTTCGACGTGCGCGACGTGATCGCCCGCACCGTCGACGGTTCCGAGTTCGACGAGTTCAAACGCTACTACGGCCAGACCCTGGTCACCGGCTTTGCCCATATTCACGGCTACCCGGTGGGCATCATCGCCAACAACGGCATCCTGTTCAGCGAAGCCGCCCAGAAAGGCGCCCACTTCGTCGAATTGTGCTGCCAGCGCAACATCCCGCTGCTGTTCCTGCAGAACATCACCGGCTTCATGGTTGGCCAGAAGTACGAATCCGAAGGCATTGCCAAGCACGGTGCCAAAATGGTCATGGCCGTAGCCTGTGCCAACGTGCCCAAGATCACCGTGCTGATCGGTGGTTCATTCGGTGCGGGCAACTACGGCATGTGCGGCCGTGCCTACAGCCCGGATTTCCTGTGGATGTGGCCGAACGCCCGCATCTCGGTGATGGGCGGCGAACAGGCCGCCGGCGTTATGGCCACCGTTCGCCGTGAAGGCATGGAGCGCAAGGGCCAGGAATGGAGCGCCGAGGAAGAGGCCGAGTTCAAGAAGCCGATCATCGACACCTACGAACACCAGGGCCACCCGTACTACGCCAGTGCCCGCCTCTGGGACGACGGCGTCATCGACCCGGCCCAGACCCGGGAAGTGGTTGCCCTAAGCCTGTCTGCCACTCTTAACCGACCCGCCAAGCCGACACGCTTTGGCGTGTTCCGGATGTAATCGGGGAGACTGACATGACAGACAACGAATCCGCAGTTCTGCTCAAACGTCGCGACGAAGGCATTGCCGAGGTGGTTCTCAACCGCCCTGACAAACGCAACGCCTTTGACGACGTGATCATCCAGCAGCTGATCAGCACCCTCACCGGGGTGAATGCCGACAACAGCGTGAAGGTCGTCATCCTGCGCTCCGAAGGCAAGCACTTCTCTGCCGGGGCCGATCTGGTCTGGATGCGTCGTATGGCCGAGAACAGCCGCCAGGAAAACCTGGATGATTCCCGGGAACTGGCGCGGCTGATGAACGTACTCAACCACCTGTCCAAGCCCGTGATCGGTCTGGTACAGGGCGCTGCCTTCGGCGGCGCGGTGGGCCTTGCCGCCTGCTGCGACATCGTCATTGCCACCGAGAAATCCAGCTTCTGCCTCAGCGAGGTAAAACTCGGCCTGATACCGGCGGTGATCAGCCCCTACGTGGTACGTGCCATCGGCGAGCGGCAGGCACGACGTTACTTCATCTCCGCCGAAGTGTTTACCGCAAAGCAGGCTCAGGAATACGGCCTTGTCCACATCGTCTGTGACGATGTCGAAGCCATGGAAGCCCGCTGCAACGAGATGCTCCAGCAACTGGCCATGAACGGGCCCGAAGCGATGAAAGCCGCCAAGGACCTGGTATTCGCCGTCAGCCACAAACCGATCAAAGACGACGTGATTGATGACACCGCACACCGCATCGCGGATATCCGGGTGGGTGAAGAAGGGCAGGAAGGGCTCAGCGCCTTCCTGAACAAGCGAAAGGCCAACTGGGTTCCGGAGGAAGAATAACAATGTTCAGCAAGATTCTGATCGCCAACCGGGGCGAAATCGCCTGCCGGATCATACAAACCGCCCACCGCATGGGCATTCGGGTCGTCGCCGTCTACTCCGACGCCGACGCCAATGCCCGGCACGTGGCCATGGCCGACGAAGCCTTCCACATCGGGCCCGCACCCAGCTCCGAGAGCTACCTGCGCGCCGAAAAGATCATCGAGATTGCCAAGAAGAGTGGTGCCCAGGCCGTTCACCCGGGCTACGGTTTCCTCTCGGAAAACACCGCGTTCGCCGAAGCCTGCGAAGCCAACAACATTGTCTTCATCGGCCCGCCCTCTTCAGCCATTGCCGCCATGGGCTCCAAGTCTGCAGCCAAGGCCATCATGGAGGAAGCCGGTGTTCCCCTGGTGCCCGGCTACCATGGCGACGACCAGTCAGTGGAAACCCTGCGTGCCGAAGCCGAGAAATGCGGCTTCCCGCTGTTGCTCAAAGCCGTTGCCGGCGGCGGTGGCAAAGGCATGCGCGTGGTCAACAGCATGGGCGAATTCGACGATGCCCTGGCCGCCGCCAAGCGGGAAGCCCAGAACGCCTTCGGCAACCCGGACATGCTGATTGAGCGCTACCTGACTCAGCCCCGGCACGTGGAGATTCAGGTTTTTTGCGATAAGGATGGCAAAGGCGTGTATCTGGCCGAGCGGGACTGCTCCGTGCAGCGCCGTCACCAGAAAGTCCTGGAAGAAGCCCCGGCACCGGGGCTGAGCGAAGACACCCGAAAAGCCATGGGTGAAGCGGCAGTGAAAGCCGCCCAGGCCATCAATTACGTGGGCGCCGGCACCGTCGAATTCCTGTACGACGTGGACGGTTCCTTCTTCTTCATGGAAATGAACACCCGTCTGCAGGTGGAACACCCGGTCACCGAGATGGTCACCGGCCAGGACCTGGTGGAATGGCAATTAAAGGTAGCCTGGGGCGACCAGCTGCCGCTGGAACAGTCCCAGGTGAAAACCCGGGGCCACGCCCTGGAAGCGCGTATCTATGCCGAAGACCCGGACCAGGATTTCCTGCCGGCCACCGGCAACCTGCGCTACCTGAGCACCCCGGATGAAAGCGCCCACGTGCGTGTGGACACCGGTGTCACCGAAGGCGACGACATCAGCATCCACTACGACCCCATGATCGCCAAACTGATCGTGTGGGACGAAACCCGCGACCAGGCCATCAACCGCATGGTCCAGGCCCTGGAGCACTACCGCATCGCCGGCGTGAAGACCAATATCCGGTTCCTGCACGCCCTGGCCGACGCACAGCCGTTCCGGGAAGCCGACCTGACCACCGGTTTCATTGAGGATCACCGGGAACTGCTGTTCCCGAAATCCAGGCTGGATACCCACAAGGCCCTGGTACTGGCCGCCGGTTTTGTTCTGGAACAGCGCAAATCCCGGGAAGTGGTCAGCACCGACCCCTGGTCGCCGTTCGGCCGCCAGAACAGCTGGCGCATGAACTCCGAGTTCGCCCAGCCACTGCAGCTGCAGGTGGGTGAAGAGATTCACGACCTGAAGGTGCTGGAACGCGACGACCGCTATCAGGTGTTCGTGGGCGACAGCGTATACAACCTTACTGCCCGACTGGACGATGACTACCTGCAGGCCGTCATCAACGGCCACCGCATCAGCATCCACGGCAACCTGCACAACGACCAGCTGGTGCTGTTCTACGAAGGCGACACCTTCAACTGCTCCCTATACCGGGAAACCTACGGCTTCGAGGATATAGCCGGCGAAGGCAGCCTGGCTGCACCTATGAACGGCGCTATCGTGGCGGTACAGGCCAAAGTCGGCGACAAGGTCACCGCCGGCCAGAGCCTGGTCATCATGGAAGCCATGAAGATGGAACACGCCATCAAGGCCCCGGCCGACGGCGTGGTTACCGACATCTTCTTCGCCGAAGGCGACCAGGTGTCCGAAGGTGCCGAACTGATCGCCATTGAGGTGGATGACCCTGAAGCGAAACAAGAGGAGGCAGGCTGATGGCCTTTCCCAAACAGGTTCGCCTGGTTGAGATGAGCCCCCGGGACGGACTCCAGAACGAGCCCGGCCCGGTGATCGACACCGCCATCAAAACCGGACTGATCGACCGCCTCGCAGACAGCGGCCTGAGCCATATCGAGGCCGCCAGCTTTGTATCCCCGAAATGGGTGCCACAGATGGGCGACGCCGCCGACGTGATGGCCGGCATTACCCGCAAGCCCGGCGTACGCTACTCGGCCCTTACCCCGAACCTGAAAGGGTTTGAAGGCGCACTGGCGGCAAAGGCCGACGAAGTGGCTGTCTTCGGTGCTGCTTCCGAAGCCTTCACCCAAAAGAACATCAACTGCACCATCGCCGAAAGCCTCGAACGCTTTGCGCCGGTGGTGGAGGAAGCCCGCAAACACGGCATTCCGGTTCGCGGCTACGTCTCCACCGTCATGGGCTGCCCCTACGAAGGCGACATCGCGCCGGAACAGGTGGCCACCGTGGCCAAAGCCCTTTACGACATGGGCTGCCACGAAATCTCCCTGGGCGACACCATCGGCGTAGGCACACCGATCAAAGCCAAACGCATGCTCGAAGCCGTGGCCGCCCACGTGCCCATGGAAAAACTGGCCGCCCACTTCCACGACACCTACGGCCAGGCCCTGGCCAACCTGTATGCCGTGCTGGAAGAAGGCGTAAGCGCGATTGACGCCTCAGTCGCCGGTCTCGGCGGCTGCCCCTACGCCAAGGGCGCGTCCGGCAACGTCGCCACCGAAGACGTGCTATACCTGCTTAATGGTCTGGATATAGAAACCGGAGTTGATCTGCAAAAACTCGTCGCCACAGGCGACTGGATATGCCGCCAGCTCAACCGGCACAACGGCTCAAAAGTCGGCCAGGCAATAGGCGGTAACTGCCAATGACTGATCTGGCGGGCGGGTACCGCTTCCCGGGACTGTCTGCAGCATGGATGCTGCGGTCAACGTACAGGGGTTCGGTCGAGCGTATAAGAAGTGAAGCTTCTTGCGACAGCCGAACGACCGCAATCTGCGATTGCGGGCCGGACCCGCTCGCGGGTATTTACAGCGTGTCCCGGGAAGCTGTTCCCACCCGCCAGAGCACCGGACTCACAGGCTAGGAGTAGTCAATGAATCAGAATAAAAATGCAGTGGCCCTGGATTTCCCCATCCATCGCGTGGCGATTGCCAGCGATATGCAACCTAACCCCGAGTATCACAGTCAGAGTCGCTAGCAGGACCGCAACCCTGCTCGCCCTCGAATACAACAACAATGGAGGCAGAGATATGAGCAAGACTCTACCAAGCACTTATCCCAGTTATACGAGCGGCACCGCGGAAAAGCCCCTTCTGGGCATGACCATTGGTGAAATGCTGGACCGCACCGCCGAACAGTATCCGGACAACGAAGCCCTGGTGTGCCTGCACCAGGACATTCGCTGGACCTACAAGGAATTTGTCGCGAAGGTTGATGAAGCCGCCCGCGCCTTCATGGCCATCGGCGTCAAACGCGGCGACCGGGTGGGCATCTGGTCCCCCAACCGTTATGAGTGGACCGTTACCCAGTTCGCCACCGCGAAAGTGGGTGCCATCCTGGTAAACATCAACCCGGCCTACGGCGTGCACGAGCTACAATACGCCCTGAACCTGGCCGGCATCACCACGCTGGTAACGGCGGACGCCTTCAAGGGTTCCAACTACCGGAAAATGCTCCATGACCTGGCGCCGGAACTGAAGCGCAGCGCCCCCGGCAAACTCAAGGCGGACCACGTGCCGGACCTGCGGGCCGTGATCAACGTGCACGAAGACAAGCACGACGGCATGTGGACCTGGAAAGAATTCGTCGAGTTCGCCAGCGATGTCTCTGAAGCAGACCTGAAAAAGCGTCAGGGCGAACTGCAGTTCGATGACCCCATCAACATCCAGTTCACCTCCGGCACCACCGGCAACCCGAAAGGCGCCACCCTCACCCACCACAACATCCTCAACAACGGATACTTCGTGGCCGAGAGTCAGCGCTTCACAGAAAAAGACCGCCTGGTGATCCCGGTGCCCCTGTACCACTGCTTCGGCATGGTGATGGGCAACCTCGGCTGCATTACCCACGGCGCCGCCATGATCTACCCGGGGGAAGGCTTTGAACCCAAATCCGTGCTGCAGGCCGTGCATCAGGAAAAGGCCACTGCCCTGTACGGCGTGCCCACCATGTTCATCGCCGAACTGGCCGAGCCGGAGTTTGAAACCTACGATCTCTCCAGCCTGCGCACCGGCATCATGGCTGGCTCCATCTGCCCGGCCGAGGTGATGAAAAAGGTCAACAGCAAGATGAACATGAAAGAAGTTCAGATTGCCTACGGCATGACCGAAACCAGCCCGGTCTCCACCCAGACCAGCTCCCTCGATCCGTTCGAGAAGCAGGTCACCACCGTGGGCCGCACCCAGCCGCACCTGGAAACCAAGATCGTCGACCCGGCCAGCGGCAACGTGGTCCCGCGCGGCGAAATCGGCGAACTGTGCACCCGCGGCTACAGCGTGATGCTGAAATACTGGAACAACGAGGAGAAAACCCGCGAAGCCATCGACGACGCCGGCTGGATGCACACCGGCGACCTGGCCACCATGGACGAAGACGGCTACATCCAGATCGTCGGCCGCATCAAGGACATGGTCATCCGCGGCGGGGAGAACATCTACCCGAAAGAAATCGAAGAGTTCCTCTACACCCACCCGGCCATCGAGGAAGTGCAGGTAACCGGCATCCCCGATGACAAATACGGTGAAGAGCTGATCGCCTGGGTGAAACTGGCTCCGGATGCGGCGCCGGTAACCGGGGAGGACTTGCAGGCGTTCTGCAAGGGCAAGATCGCCCACTTCAAGATCCCGAGGAACTACAAGTTCGTGGATGAGTTCCCGATGACCGTCACCGGGAAGATCCAGAAGTTCAAGATGCGGGAGATTTCAATTGAGGAGATGGGGTTGAACAAGTAACTTCTCCTCGCTGCTTTGCGAAAACCTCAGACCCCGGCTTTGTCGGGGTTTGTTCTTCCTGGCGTACCGCCGATACCCAGAGCTTTCAGCGGTTCCTGCCGTTAATAAAAATCCATTCGTATTTTCTTTGCCGCTCGGCCTTCGCAGCATTTCTTGCTTTCTTTTGAGCCGGAGCATGGCCTTGATATACGCCGACTCAACTGGCCACCTTAGCTATTTTCTTCAGAGTTTCTTTGCTATCGCCAAATGTACATATCGCATCACAGTGCTTACGCAAGTCAGAGAATAAAATATAATGAATTTCGATATTATTGCCCTTGATCGCTGGCCGACTTAGCTGCAACTCCAATTCCTTTTCTCTGTTGTCAGGAATGATAAGAAACAGGGAGGAGGGATCTTCTGGAAATGAGAAGTACAAGTCGGTAAGCCGAAGTATCCCGGAATATATTGAAGTGCTTTTCTCAACCTCAAAAGCGCAAACAATTTTATTTGTGCCTTTCTCAAACCAAATCACGTCAATTAGCGCAATAGTGTTATTTGTATCTTTATCAACACCTATATCAGGAAATCCTGGCAGACTTATAAATGAAAAACTAATGCCATCATGACATCTTGACCGATCATTTGAAGCGCTGATTACATCATACCCTAACGAGTGGCCAATTTTCAGGAGATGGTATTGCATTTCTGTATGCAGATCTTCCTCTTCTTTTTCATTTGTAACTTCTTTGTGTCGTTTTTTAAGCAGCCTTTCTATTTTTACCTTCTCATCATCAGAAAGAGCGCCCTCATCTCCAACCAAAAGCTTTTTTACGCCAATGTCAAACAGCAAGCCAGAAAATGCCCCGAGATCTCTGGAAAGCATGCCTCTGTACTGGCTGTTTTTTCCTATAATTATCTCCCGCATACGAAGGTATTCCTGCCACGAACCAAGCTTGATATTTTCCTTGAACAAGTGGTTAAACCCATTAACAATTGCAGTATTGAATGGAGGAATAATCTCAGGATGGAGGAAATACAGAATATTAACCACTGCAGGCCCGAGCCCTTTTATTTTTCTTTGATCAAGTCGAATTATTTCCCTTAATATCTGATCTTCCCTTGTAGCATTATAGCAGTTTTCAAGAAACTGGCCGAATATTACCTTATTTTCTTCATTCTCATAAATATCTGGAATGCGAAGCTTTGGTTTCCAGTAGAATGCATGTGACGCCCCAATAAATACCTGCTTTTGCTCGGTAATACAATTTAAGACAAACTCCAGGGACGAGCCTTTGTAATCGTTACCGAATTCTTTCGTCTTAATATCCAGTATTACTTTCTGAACCCCACGACGAATAGAGCGAAAGGCTTTCAAACGTTCATCGTTATTGATAAACCAGGTATTGAATACTGACTCTTTATCGCACTTATATTTTTCAAGCAAACCCTGTAATTCTATATTCATTATATGTTCCGTATTATTTATTACACATCAACAGGCAGCAGAAAACCCGTTTCCGGGCGGGGCTGTGCCCCATGCTGCCAGTCTTGAAGGTCAAGAGAAGCTTAAGGAGAGTCAGCGCTCACCAGCGAGGTCGCAATGCCGTTGCCCCTGAACTCCTCAATCAAGCCCCAGATTCTTTCGGGCTCCGCCAGATAAACCTGATGACCTGCTCCCGCGAGCCGCTCAAATCGTGCATTACTGAAAGCAGGCAGCAATGCAGCTACGTTTTCTATCGGCGCAGACATGTCGTTTTCGCCGTGAATGAGCAGTGTCCTTTTTTCCCCAACTGCCAAACCCAACCGCCATAGATCTGTTTTGACAAGAATTTCGTCAAGGGAATTGTAATAACTTACCCATGTGTGTTTTCGGGCATCTTCGAAAATATCCTGTGGGAGGTTTTTCGGCCGAAACCATTCTGTCAGGTAAAGAGGATGGAAGAAGCAAACGAATTCGAATCTCGAATCCACCGAAACCCGGTCCCACAATGATTGTTTCGCAAATCCGTTTCTGATTTCGTCCGCGTCGGCATAATTGGGAAGGCCGATGGCGGCAAGCCCGTCAAACCAGTCCGGGTGCCTTGCAACGAGTCCGATTGCCAGGATTGCACCCATCGAGTGCCCCATGACAAAGGATCCACCGGAATCAAAGCCCTCAATTCGCAGTACTTTTTCAATTGCCCCTAAATGCTGCTCGAGCGTGTAGGCGTCATTAGGCTTGGGTGAGTCACCGAAACCCAGCAGGTCGATGAGCAACAGCGACTGGGAATCAGGTACCTCGCCCAGCCCCTTTTTCCAATAATTCAAGGACCCCGTCAATCCGTGCAAAAGAACGATCTTATCGGGGCCACTTCCAATTCGTTCATAGTTAAGCCTCATCGTGTCCTGGTCATAGGGAGGCTCAAGAACGCCATCCAAATAACTCTGTAATCCGACTCCTGAAAAAATGAGCAGGATTACCGTAAGGACGATGTAAAGCGTGCGTTTAAGCATAATGATCATGAAGTCGCCCGACCTGATAATGGCATACCCAGTGAATAACGTTTGATACGCAAGCCTGTAAAGAAAACGAAGTAATTCCCGCCATTGCCAGGCTACCGGTTTTCAGCGTCATTCGCGACCAGCTTGTACGGCTCACCATCCTCGTTCTGAAGCTGGTAATCGTACGCCGCCTGGAGTCCGGTTTCATCCTCGACTTCCTCCTCGGGCTCACGCTCAATGTAGCGCGGAGGAGGCGGGGGCGCTGCGTTCGAGGGCGTGACACGCGAAACGGGCGAGCCCGTAACTGATCGCGATCAGTGCCGCTCCCAAGAGTGCAAACACCGTGCTTGAGGGAAACTTCATGCCACCTCCGAAAAACATCCATGCCCTTTAACGCTATTCATTCGTGTCAGCGTAGACCGCAACGAGCCCACCAGCCAAACCTCAGCGATTGGCCGGCCCTGCCGTTTTGCCCGGGCTGTTGTACGAAATCGCCATACAGCAGGTGCACAAAACGCTGATCACCTTGAAAACACTGGCCCTGTCCCCAATTAGAGGGTAGTTTGATGCCTCCGCCCGCGGGCCCGGCATCTTCCCCTATTTCATGCAACCACCATCGGGACAGAGCACTATGGCAACCCTTCACAAACCGTTTCAACAGCGGACCGTCTGGCAGTTGACATCGCTGATCACGCTTGTTTTGTTTCTCAGTGGCTGTGGCATCAATAACATCCCCACTTACGATGAGAAAGTCACCGCCGCCTGGTCCCAGGTGGAAAACCAGTACCAGCGCCGCGCCGACCTGATTCCCAACCTGGTGGAAACCGTCAAGGGCTTCGCGGCCCAGGAACAGGAAACCCTGACCGCAGTAATTGAGGCGCGCTCCAAGGCCACGTCGATCCAGGTAGACGAAAGCATCCTCAGCAATCCTCAGAGGCTGCAACAGTTCCAGCAGGCCCAGGGTGAGCTGAGCAGCGCCCTGAGCCGACTGATGGCGGTGTCTGAACGCTACCCGGACCTGAAATCGAATCAGAACTTCCTGGCCCTGCAATCCCAGCTTGAAGGTACGGAGAATCGCATTGCCGTCGCGCGACGGGATTTCATCCAGGCGGTGGAGCGCTACAACACCGAATTGCGCACCTTCCCGGGCAAGATCTGGTACAGCATCCTGTACAGCGATCTGGAGCCCCGCGCCAACTTTGAAGCCACCACGGAAAATGCGGATGAAGCGCCGGCGGTGAAATTCTGATGGTTGCCCGGCTTCGAAACAGGTTGCTTTTGGCGTTACTGCTGCTACCGGCTGCTGTCTGGGCCCAGTCAACGCCGGAGTTTCCCGAACTGACCGGCCGGGTGGTCGACCAGGCGGAAATGCTTTCCCCTGAGGTGGAGGCGCGCCTGAACCAGATGCTTCAGGCCCACGAGCAGGCCAGCACCGAACAGGTTGTGGTGGTCACCCTGCCGGACCTCCAGGGCTTTTCGATTGAGGATTTCGGCTATCAGTTGGGCAGGCAGTGGGGGATCGGTCAGGAAGGTGAGGATAACGGCGCCCTGCTGATCGTGGCGAAGGACGAGCGCAAAATCCGCATTGAGGTGGGCTATGGCCTCGAAGGGCGACTCACCGACGCCGACTCCTCGGTCATCATCAATCGCATTATTACCCCGGCGTTCCGTCAGGGGGATTTCCAGGCCGGTATCGTCAACGGTGCCGCCGCCATGATCCAGGTTCTGGGCGGCGAACCCGTGGCAGTTCCCCAGGGCCAGAAGACCGGTGCCGCCCAGGAAAAGCCCAAGGCTGGCCTGGTGGCACTGTTCTTCATCATCCTGATGGCCGTGGTGTTCTTTATCGGCAGTCGCGGTGGTCGTGGCGGACGCGGTGGCGCCGCCCTGTTGGGCGCGGCGCTGCTGGGCGGCGCCATGGGTGGCCGTGGCGGCCATGGCGGCGGCTTCGGCGGCGGCGGTTTTGGCGGTGGTGGAGGCGGCTTCGGCGGCGGCGGTGCCTCCGGTGGCTGGTAGCTCCGCACCGATACCCCGGCTCGCTGAATCCCCTCACCTGACAATGGGAATGAGAGAATCATGACATTATTAAGCAAAAGCGATCAGGAAGCCGTTGCCGCTGCCATCAACGAGGTGGAACGGGAAACCGACGCCGAACTGGTCACCGTGCTGACGGCCCAGTCCGATAACTACAGCTATATTCCCCTGCTCTGGGCCGGCATCCTGGCGTTGCTGGTGCCGGGTATTGCCAATTACTTTGGCAACTGGCTCGGTGCCGACATGCTGATGCTGGTGCAGTGGGGTACGTTCATCCTGCTCAGCCTGCTGTTCCGGGTGCCCGGCATCAACACCCGTCTGATTCCCCGGCAGGTGCGTTACTGGCGGGCCTCCAACCTGGCGCGGCGGCAGTTCCTGGAACAGCGCCTGCACCATACCGAAGGCGCCACCGGCATGCTGATCTTTGTCTCGGAGGCGGAACGCTATGTGGAGATCCTGGTGGATCAGGGTATTGCCGACATCCTGGACAACTCGGTATGGGAAGACATCGTGGCGGACTTCACCTCGAAGGTGCGCCAGGGTCAGACCCGGCAGGGGTTTCTGGACTGCATTGCTGCCTGCGGCAAGCTCCTGAAAGAGCACCTGCCCGCCACTCACGAGCGCAACGAACTGCCAGATCAACTGGTGATCCTGCCATAGCATATAGCATCACCTGCCGGCTGCGGTGTGGGCGGTGCCGGTGTGATAAGGCGGGGCAGGTTTATTTTTATCGCTCGGCCTATCCGGCTCTCCCCGAATTGTGGAGGTTCTGTGGGTCACACCAACGCCCCATTAACGATGGCCCGCAACTCCTGGCGGATCGGGTAAGACGACGAGGGGATCAGTTGCGTCATGAAGATCATCACCAGTTCCTCGACCGGGTCGATAAAAAAGTTGGTGCTCGCCAGGCCACCCCAACCGAACTCGCCGACCGATCCGTTGGCCTGGGATTTGGCGACGTCAGTCTTTACCGAAAAGCCCAGGCCAAAGCCACTCCCGGCATAAGGTGTCTCGCTGAACGCACCGACGGACAGGCCCGGCAGGTCCTGATTGTCAGGCAGGTGGTTGCGACGCATGAATTCCAGGGTTTTTCGACCAATAATCCGCCGCCCCCGAAACTCTCCGCCCTGACAAAGGGCCTGGGCAAAGTGGAAATAATCGTCAATGGTGGAAACCAGCCCGCCGCCGCCAGACACAAACTTACTTTTGTGCCGGAATGGGGACGTCTGTGGGTCGTCCTGGAGCGTGAACTGATCGCCGGGCTGGTACTGATAGCAGGCGGCAAAGCGGTCGATCTGGTCGTCGCGGACCTGGAAGCCGGTGTCCGGCATGCCCAAAGGTTCAAAGATATGCTCTCGCAGATACTCATCAAAAGGCTGATCAGCCAGCAACTGCACCAGATACCCCAGCACATCCGTGCTGACCGAATAGTTCCACGCCGCACCTGGTGAGAACTCCAGTGGCAACTCCGCCAGCTGACTGACCAGTGCTTCCAGTGTCATGCTCCGACTGCCATCCAGCTTCAGATCCCGGTACGCAGCGTCAACGTTGGTGCGGTGCATAAATCCGTAGGTCAGGCCGGACATATGCGTGAACAGGTCGCGAATGGTCATGGAACGAGTCGCGGGTTCGGTCAGGAAATTGGGATAGACACCGCTTTTGTAAACCCGAAGGTTCTTCCACTCCAAAATATACTTGTGCACGGGATCATCCAGCAGAAACCGCCCCTGCTCATAAAGCTGCATCATGGCGACAGACGTGATCGGCTTGGTCATGGAATAAATGCGGAAAACCGTATCCCGGCGGACGGGCTTGTTGCGTTCCACATCCATCAATCCCTGGGCTTTTACATAGGCAATTTCCCCTCGCCGGGCCACCAGGGTCAACGCGCCGGGCAGTTTTCCTGGCCGGATATAACAGCGGTCAAGGTGGCCTTCAATGTTTGCAAGATGGTCTGATGCGAGGCCGGCAACCTGTTTGAGTTCCGTCATAGCGGAGGCACCTTCTTATGTGGTTTTTGGGGGCATATCAGCGCTATTTAACAATGATCCTATCGAGACTCGCGACGAAATCCAAAAGCTGTGGCGAACCGATCAGAGCCATCAGCTCGGCCATGGCTGGAGGGCAGTTTGGTACCAAAAACGTGACAGTTTTCTGAGTCCGCTGCTTGGCTTTGGACGAAGCCGCTGCGCGACAAAAGCGCCAGGACCATTGACCTGTACACCGGCACGCCAGTGAAATTAGAACTTTCTTGTATCAAAAGCCCAGCAATAGCATGTCCAGCGCCGCAGAAATTTCATCCTGCTGTTCAGCAAGGCTACCAACACCAGAACGCAATTCGCTTTCGGACACAGCAGCCATGTACTGAGTAGCCATTACTACCTCTTGATCCTCAATGTTAAATACAGGATTCAGCCTCTGAGCAGGGGATGGTGCCGAGGTTTTCGGCAACAGTGGCACGACAACTCGAGTATTCAACCCACTCAGAAGATCTGACTGAACGTCAAGTAGAAAGCCGGCTCCACCCTTATTCTCAAAAATATCGAAACGAGCCATCAGAACTGACGGTGCCTTGCGAGCGGCAAGCCGTTAGCTTCAATGTAAGCGTTCGAGCTTGCGAGGGCTCTGGCATTATCTTTCAGCCAGTTCTCCTGCTTACGAAGTTTCACAGCCTCCGCGATCCCTGCCTCTGCAGACCGCGAAACATTGATTCCCAAAGCTTTTGCCTCTCTGAGAAGGGCGCTATCCAGCGATAGGTTTGTTGGCTTTCGTATGGATTTGGCAGTTTCAGCAGCTTGCATGGCTCAGTCCTCGCGCGAAATGGCACATCAATTATATGCGCACCTTTATTGCGCATCAACCCTGTGCACAAAATGGAATATTAGTGCCTGCCCATGATGATCGTGGTCCATGATTATGCGCCCGAGCTGTGCGAGGAGGTGGAGGTGGAGCTGTAGCCCTCCGTCAGATCACATTACATGAATCTGGACTGAACACGTCGCTCCAGCGAGGGGCGGCACTCGGATCAATCTCGCACTGCCAGGTGCCGCCAGCGCTGCGTACAAATTTGAGTGAAACGCCCGCCAGGTTTGGGTGGGCATTGCCCCCCATGGTCACCTGGATGTGACCAGAACCGTCAGCGTTAACTACAGCGATATCTGTGGCGGCATCCCCCGTGGTGAGGTTTGAGGGGGTATACCCCAGCGCATTATTGGTAACAGAGCCCGATCCGGACATTTGGGTTTCAAAGGACGCTTTATAGGTCGAAAGTTCTCCGACAGCCCTATTTGCGTGCAGCCTCCTTCCTGGCTTCATGTTGCCCTTCCTGACGCCCCTCAAGCCGTTCTTTTTTTACCAGATTCTCTGCCAACATATCTCTGTCCTCCACCAAACTGTTCAGCTGATCCAGGTGGATCTCGGCTCCCAGCCGACTCAAATGCCGCTTGAGCCAGCGGGGTAATGTAATTGCCGCTATGGTTTGTGAGGGTACGGAAGTCCATCAGCTCACCAATCTCAGAAGGTACAAATCCTTCAATCAATTGCTGGACAAATTCCGGATGGCTGAACAGCTCCTGCCAAATTGCTGGCCAATGAGTTTCATGCGGCCCGAGGTTGAACTTCTTTAGCCACTTGCGCGGCTTTGCTGATTTGA
The DNA here is from genome assembly GCF_030540945.1 of Marinobacter sp. SS8-8. NCBI lineage: Bacteria > Pseudomonadati > Pseudomonadota > Gammaproteobacteria > Pseudomonadales > Marinobacteraceae > Marinobacter > Marinobacter sp. SS8-8. Next base: position 210,381 of record NZ_JASSVN010000001.1, read on the forward strand.
GCTCTGCGCAACTCAAACTCGATTTGCAAGTTTAGCCAAAAGCGCTCGCTGGTGCCGAAGTAACGAGCCAGGCGCAACGCCGTGTCTGCAGTGATACCGCGATTTTCGCGAACAATCTCGTTCATCCGGGTAGCCGGAACGTGAAGCGCTCCAGCCAACGCATTAACGCTCATGCCCAACGGTTCCAGATACTCTTCCCGAAGAATTTCCCCCGGGTGAATGGGACGCATGCCATTGGATACCATAACGCTTTCTCCTCAGTGGTAGTCAACAATCTCAACATCTTCCGGCCCTTCTTTGGTCCACCGGAAGCACACCCTCCACTGGCGATTAATTCGAATGCTGTATTAGCCTTCCCGATCTCCGGCGAGCGCTTCCAGGCGATTACCGGGCGGAGATTTCAAATCCTCTAAGGCTTCCGCTGCCGTCAGGATAATAAGCTTGCGCTCAGCAGCAGCCTTGACTGCCGAAAATCGCCGGCTTTTCCCGGTCTTGAACAAGGTTTCAGTGTCTTTACAACGGAAGCTCTTAATCATGGGCGCCATGATATGACGTTTATCGTTAAACGTCAAACTTTTAGCAACTGCGATGGGAGGAGCGAGTCCGGCCGCTAATGGGGCGCATCTCATTTTTGGAACAATGACGAATGTTTGCCAAGTAGTGCTGTCTTCAAGGCAGCAAATTGCCCTAACCTACATGCCTGTCCATGATGCTCATCGGGATAAAACTGCTACCCCAACCTTTCAATATCTGACTGGCTGTGGGTTTTAAGATACTCCTGAAGCGCTCTATCCATAGGGGTTTGCCACCCACTACCGGTGGCCTGGAACTTTTCAATAACCTCCGGTGAAAGCCGGATGGTTATCGGCTATGTTGTGCCTGTCCATGACAACTGATGACAACTGAAGGACGTTTTGTAGGTCGAAAGTTCTCCGGCAGCCCTATTTACCTGAGCCTTCAACACATAACCCTGATAGGAGGGTATCGCGACAGCGGCCAATATGCCGATGATGGCGACGAGAAACACCGCAGTGAGGGCTGCGATAAGCTGCCCTCGTCATATTGATGGTTTGCCGAAATCCAGATCAGTGCCTGATCTCTGACCTTAATTGACTGACTTCTTCCACAGCCAAACCAGCAACCTCGGCAATCACCTGGTCGCTCATCTCAGTACGTCTGATTAGATTGCGTGCAGCCTCCTTCCTGGCTTCATCTTGCCCTTCCTGACGCCCTTCCTGACGCCCTTCCTGACGCCCCTCAAGCCGTTCTTTTTTTACCAGATTCTCCAGATTCTCTGCCAACATATCTCTGTCCTCCACCAAACTGTTCAGCTGATCCAGGTGGATCTCGGCTCCCAGCCGACTCAAATGCCGTTTGAGCCAGCGGGTAATGATTCTATCGGTACGGTCCTTGTTCGGGTCTGACTGGATAATCGCAACCACCCGATCCACCGCCTGCTGTAACGCCTCCCAACTGTGGCCGGCATTTTCCACACCAAACACCCCACTTAACGGTGTCTGGCGCAAGCCCAGCTCCTCATCCGTATAGCGCCCTTCATCCACCAGGTAATACCGCAAATGTGGTTGATAGACACGCAGGAAACCCGGTGGTTCCGGCTGAACCAGCTCATACACATCCTGCCGGGCAGTCCACCGTTGCGATCCATTGTACAACACGATGGGGAATACCGGAGGTAATCCACCACCTGGCGTTGTCATTCAGAACCAGATCGAACAACAAGCCCTGAATGACTTCTGCGTACCGCCGAAACCCTTACTGGGCTTTGAGGGCGTCATTCGCAACGGGCCTCAGCGGGGCATCCTGTTTGGTTTTGAATATTATCTGGAACTGGTGGATTGCACCGGGCGGATCAGCCGCAGCGACAAGCGCGCTGTGATCGATGAGAAAGCCCTGCCGATACTGGAACGGTTGAACCTGGATCCAGGGCGATGGTGCGAGCGGGCCACGCGCTTTGAGGCGACATACCAGGATTACCGCAAGGAACGCCGACGAGCGGCCTGAGCCCTTTCCTTTCAAACCTTTCTTCTTCAGGACCGGCCACAGGCTGGGAATCGACCGTGGGCGATGGCCGGGCTTTGATGGCCATCAATGGCAGAACGCGGAGTTCTCAGCGCGGTGTAGGCCGAGTTTTTAACGTAACGTTGAAATACACGCACCAGAAAAGCAAAGGCCCGGGGCTTAGAGCCACCGGGCCTTTGGGAATCAAGTCAGGCTAAGCTGTGCCTGTCTATGTGCTCAGTCCCATCAAATTAGTTAGTACAACCGTTGGGCTTATACTCGTTCGGCACCGTAGTGGTACACTGCCAACTGCCATCGACAGAGCGCGTCCAAGTTAATGCAGTTCCTAAGAGGACAGCTGCCGCGTTATTACCGAAGTTTGAGACAATAGTGGAAGTAGCAGTCAGCGGGTCAGGTACGGTCGGCACACCCGTGCCTGCCGGCAGTGCAACAGCAGAAGGAGCCGCGTTACCACCATTGGCCATCAGGTTAGAACCAGTTGCTCCAGGATCACATTGCCCAGCGCCAGCACCGACGACAGTCCGGCCATTCAAAATACAATCTTCAATCGAAGTTTTGAGAGAACCAGACTCAGCCATCACCCGATTCACCTGAGAACGAGCAATATAATCCTGATACTGCGGAATAGCGATCGCCGCCAAGATACCAATGATCGCAACCACGATCATCAGTTCGATCAGGGTGAAACCCTTCTGGGCATGATTAATCTGAATATTTTTCATTATCGACCTCTGTGTTTGTCGTTGATCAACTCTTATTGGCCCGGGCCGGTGGAGTCGTGCCCCGTGACCGGTGTTTTGAGCCTGCCAGAGTTCATGCACCGGCTGTGCCAATAGTGATAGCGCGCAAAATCCCCAGGAATACGTCATTCATTTCAGTATCCTGCAAGGCTTTGTGAACCGGGTCACACCTTGGTAAATGGCGGTTTTAGCTGTCCAGTGGCGTCAGTGGGTGACAAATTTGGTCACTGGCTTTGGTCGCCACGGGTGCATTACGGCTGAAGATGGGGTCATGAAAACGGGGTCAGAAGAAGGCGTTCTTCTGACCCCGGGGTTGGCGCAGGCTTTGTGGGGAGATGAAAGTGGGGTCAGAAGAAGGCTCCAAGGCTGAAAGTGGGGTCAGAAGAAGGCTTTCTTCTGACCCCGGGGTTTGACGGCTGAGGTTGTCGCCAGGGCAATCGGCTTTCCAAACGCCTGCCAGCCATCTAAACTCACTGCAATTGACCAAACACCGGTTTCAGCAACTTAGGCTGGGTTTCTTACTTCATTTATGTCTACCTACAATAGCAATATCACGCTTACCGGCCTGGCAAGGCGCTTCGTGGATGACGGGCTTCTGGATGAGGCGACGGCTAAGGATGCCTTCCTCCAGGCGTCCCAGAACCGCATTCCGTTAATTACCTACCTTACCCAGAACAGCCTGGCCGACAGCTCCAAACTGGCTTTTTCGGCCGCCATGGAGTTTGGGGTTTCGGTTCTGGATCTGTCTGCCTTCCTGCCGGAAATGATGCCCGAGAAGGTGGTAGACGAAAAACTCGTCCGGAAACACAACGCGCTTCCTCTTTATAAGAGAGGAAACCGACTGTTTATTGCGGTGTCAGACCCGACGAACCTCCAGGCTCTGGATGAGATCAAGTTCAACACCGGCCTGAGCACCGATGCGGTTCTGGTTGACGATGCCAGGCTGCGGGAGTCCATCGACAAGTACCTGGAATCCCAGGACACCACCATGGGGGACCTGGAGGATTCAGACCTTGAAGGTGTTGAGACCGAGGGCGGCGAGCAAGGGGACGATGGTGCAGTCACCGCGAGCGAAGTGGACGACGCGCCTATCGTCAAGTATGTCAATAAAATGCTTCTTGACGCTATTCGCGGTGGCGCCTCGGATATTCACTTCGAGCCCTACGAGAAGATCTATCGTGTTCGCTACCGCACCGACGGCATCCTCAAAGAGGTGTCCCGCCCCTCTATAAAACTGGCCCCAAAGATTTCCGCCCGTGTAAAAATCATGGCGCAGCTCGATATTTCCGAGCGCCGGGTGCCCCAGGATGGCCGGATAAAGATGAAGTTGTCCAAGACCAAGGCGATTGATTTCCGGGTGAATACGCTGCCTACCCTTTGGGGCGAAAAGATTGTGCTCCGGATTCTGGACCCAAGCCAGGCCAAGCTGGGTATCGATGTACTCGGGTACGAGGAAGATCAGAAAAAGCTCTACATGGATGCCCTGGCACAACCGCAAGGTATGATTCTGGTCACCGGCCCGACCGGGTCCGGTAAGACCGTTTCCCTCTATACCGGCCTGAACATTCTGAACACGCCGGGTATCAATATTTCCACGGCGGAAGATCCCGCGGAAATCAACCTGGAGGGCATTAACCAGGTTAACGTGAATACTCGGGTGGGCCTTGGTTTCGCCGAGGCCCTGCGGGCTTTCCTGCGTCAGGATCCGGATGTGATCATGGTGGGCGAGATCCGGGATCTGGAAACCGCCAACATTGCTATCAAGGCGGCACAAACCGGTCACCTGGTTCTCTCTACCCTGCACACCAACAGCGCCGCGGAAACCCTCACGCGGATGATGAACATGGGCGTTCCCTCGTTCAACATTGCCACGTCGGTTAGCCTGATCATTGCCCAGCGCCTGGGCCGGCGGCTGTGTAATGCCTGCAAACAGGCCTTTGATGTTCCAAAAGAGGTGCTGGTAGAGGAAGGGTTCACACAGGAACAAATTGATACAGGCTTCACGTTGTACCGCCCCAAGGGCTGTGATAAATGCAATGGAGGATACAAAGGCCGCGTCGGTATTTACGAGGTGGTCAAGATTACCGACGAGCTGGCGAATATGATTATGGAAGAAGCCAGCTCCATTAAAATTGCAAAGCAGGCTCAGGCAGAGGGCTTCCGGACATTACGGCAATCCGCTCTTCGCAAAGTTGTTGAGGGGGTTACCAGCCTTGAGGAAGCCAACCGCGTGACGAAGGATTAAGCATGGCAGAGAAAGCGCAGAAGCTGGAATCGTACGTTTGGGAAGGGAAGGATCGGAAAGGCAACAAGTCCAAGGGCGAGTTGACCGGCTCCAACCTGGCGCTGGTCAAGGCACAGCTCCGAAAACAGGGCATCATTCCGGACAAGGTGAAGAAAAAACCCAAACCGCTGTTTGGCGGCAGCAAGAAGGTGACACCCTTCGATATCGCGATGCTGACCCGGCAACTGGCCACCATGATGAAAGCCGGCGTGCCTCTGGTTCAGAGCTTTGACATTGTTGCCGATGGCCTGGATAACAAGGGCCTTCAGGAGCTGGTGATGAGCATCCGGAATGATATTGCTTCGGGTACCAGTTTTGCCGGGGCACTTCGCAAGCATCCCAAGTATTTTGACGACTTATATTGCAACCTGGTGGATTCTGGAGAGAAGGCCGGTGCGCTCGAGGCGATGCTCGACCGGATCGCCACTTATCTTGAGAAGACCGAGCTTCTGAAGAAGAAAGTTAAAAAGGCAATGACCTACCCCATTGCCGTTGTTGTGGTGGCGATTATTGTTACCGCCATCCTTCTGGTAAAAGTGGTGCCTCAGTTTGAAAGTCTGTTCCAGGGATTCGGTGCGGAACTGCCGGTGTTTACTCAGATGGTTGTGCATTTGTCTGAGTGGATGCAAAGCTGGTGGTTTGTAGTTCTTCTTGGGATCGTCGGTACAATTTTTCTATTCAAGGAAGCGGTTCGCCGGTCCCGGAAGTTCTCGGACCTTGTCGATAAATACGTCCTGAAACTGCCTGTTGTCGGCGAAATCCTCGACAAATCCGCCGTCGCGAAATTCGGCCGCGTTCTTTCAACCACTTTTGCCGCAGGCGTTCCCCTGGTGGATGCGCTTGATTCCGTGGCCGGGGCAACCGGTAATGCGGTTTACCGGGATGCTATCGACCGCATCAAGAATGATGTCTCCAGTGGCACACAGTTGCAGGCTTCCATGCGCCAGCAGGATGTTTTCCCCGTAATGGCTGTACAGCTTACGGCAATTGGTGAGGAGTCCGGTAACCTGGATGAGATGCTGGCGAAGGTTGCCGAGCATTACGAAGCTGTGGTGGATGATATGGTGGATAACCTGACTGCGCTGATGGAGCCGATGATAATGGCGGTTCTGGGTGTGCTGGTGGGTGGTTTGATTATTGCGATGTATCTGCCGATCTTCCAGATGGGGCAGGTTGTTGGTTAGCGAGAATGGGGTCAGATGAAAATGGGGTCAGATGAAATTTCATCTGACCCCAGGTTCGAAATAGGGGTCAGAAGAAAGCGTTCTTCTGACCCCGGGGTTACGATATAAAAGTGGGGTCAGAAGAAGGCTTTCTTCTGACCCCGAGTTCGCCCAGCTGCTGTTCGGTTAATTGATGCTTACTTTGGATACCTTTCTTTCTACTCCCTGGCTCCTTTACCTCACAGTCACCCTGGTTTCCCTCTGCATCGGCAGCTTCCTGAATGTTGTGATTCTGAGGCTGCCGAAGATGATGCACCAGGACTGGCGTTGTCAGTGCGAGGAGTTTCTGGAGCTGCCAGAGAAGCAGCGCAAGCGGGACGAGCGGATGACGCTCTCCAAGCCGGCCTCCACCTGCCCTTCCTGTGGCCATGGCATTCGGGCCTGGGAGAATATTCCGGTGGTGAGCTATCTGCTGCTTCGGGGCAGGTGTGCCTCCTGCAAGGCACGGATTTCGCCCCGCTATCCGCTGATTGAGGCGGTAACCGCGGTGTTTTCCGTGGTTACGGTCGCCTTGCTCGGGGCCAATGAGTCCGCGCTTTGGGCGTTGTTGCTGGTCTGGGCTCTGGTGGCCCTTACCGTGATTGATTTCGATACCCAGCTACTGCCGGATAACATCACCCTGCCCCTGATGTGGCTGGGGCTGGTGCTGAATTATTTTGGTGTGCTGACAGACTTTAACAGCGCGTTCTGGGGCGCAGTGGCTGGTTATCTTTCCCTGTGGTCGGTTTACTGGCTGTTCAAGCTGGTTACCGGCAAGGAAGGGATGGGGCACGGGGACTTCAAGTTGCTGGCGGCCCTGGGTGCCTGGCTGGGGTGGCAGCTGTTGCCGGCGGTGATCCTGCTTTCCTCGGTGGCTGGCGCGGTTGTGGGTATCAGCCTGATGGTATTCAAGAAGCATGGGCGGGAAGTGCCGATTCCGTTTGGGCCTTATCTGGCGACGGCGGGGTTGATTTGTTTGTGGTTTGGGAGTGAGATTCAGGGGTTCTGGTTTGGGTTCCTGGGGCTTAGCTGAACTTGGGGTCAGATGAACGCTTTCATCTGACCCCCCTTTTGGTCTTGGAGTATGATTTTGGAAGCAGGTGAAAATGGGGTCAGATGAAGATGGGGTCAGAGCAAAAACGCTTCGCGCTTTTGGTCTGACCCCGGTTGGTCTGACTGGCGGGATTGGCTCTGGCAAGTCTACTGTGGCGCGCCTTTTTGGGAATCTTGGCGTGCACTGGGTGGATGCCGATGATGTGGCCCGGGAGGTGGTTGAGCCGGGCACGCCTGCGCTGGCGCGGATTGCGGAGCATTTTGGGGAGGAGATTCTTACTTCCGGGGGTGCTTTGGATCGGGCCCAGCTTCGTGGGATCGTTTTTCAGGAGCCGGAAGAGCGGGTTTGGCTGGAGTCGCTTTTGCATCCTGTAATCCGGGAAGAGTTAATTCGGCAATTGAATCCTGAAAACTACCAGCTTCCCTATGTGCTTTTGGTGTCTCCCCTTCTTCTCGAAACCGACCAGCACGAACTCGTTGATCGCATTCTGGTGATTGATGTGCCCACGGATGTCCAGATCAAGCGCACCATGTCGCGGGATACGAACTCCCGTGAGCAGGTTGAGCGGATTATTGCTGCACAGATGCCGCGGGAGCAACGACTGGCGCGGGCGGACGCTATAATTGACAATAACCGCCCTTTGGATGAGGTGGCGCGCCAGGTGCGTGAGCTGCATGAACGATTGTTGGTGGATTTTGGCTGACCGGCCTTTCCGCTTTCGGTATGCAGCCCTGGCAACTGCGTTTATTCTGACCTTCCCTTCTCCCGGCTACAGCATCGAGCCTGTGTTTGAAGTGAAGGCGCGGCCTGTGGCCGAGGTTCTGTCGCCGGAGGCCCTGCCAATCGGGTTTTACACCTTTGAGCCGGATGAGTATTGGGCGGCGCCCAGGGATTCGTATTGGCTGAAATTCAGTAACTGGGTTCTGCGCCAGGAGCGCGCTCAGGGCCCCAGAGTCCAGTCCCTGGGCCAGTGGGCAGACCGAACGCTTTCGGGCAGCGACTACGATCTTCCCAATAATGAAAGCTATCTGCGCATTGGTTTTGCCACCAAGTCGGAATATGGAGATCCGGCGCAGTTTGAGCCGGAGGCGCGGTTCCGGCTGGATATTCCGACAACCAAGCAAAAACTTCGGCTGGTTATTGAGAGCGAAAGCGAGGAACAGATTCCCCTCGAGGAACGCCAGCGCTACCGGCAACTTACCGAGTCTGATCGCTCAGACACCGAAGCCACGGGCGCCCTGCGTTTCCTGACGGAAGTGGGTGACGCCATCAATTTCTCCAATGACGTGGGGGTGCGCCTGCGGATTCCCGCGGATGCCTTCTGGCGGACAACGGCGAAGAAGCGGTGGCAGTTGGACGACATGTGGGTTCTGAACGCCCAGCAACGCTTTTATTATTTCCACCAGGATGGCTGGGGCGAGCGCACCTGGATTGATACCGGGAGGCCGGTGGGGAATGGCTGGTATTTTCGGTCCTCATCCGAGCTGGAATGGGTGCACCGGGACCGGGAATTTGTGGCGGCGCAGATTTTCAGTGTGCGAAAGCGGATGAATAACCGGCTGATCGTAAACCCCCGGCTCGGCGTGCTGGGCGAAAGCCAGCCTTCCTGGCGCACCACCTCGGTGTTCGGGGATCTGACCTTTCGGTACCGGCTGCACGGTAACTGGCTGTATGCCGAGCTGATTCCGGCGCTGGAATTTCCCAGGGAGGCAAGCTTCAAGGACCGGGCTTCGGTGATTTTTCGGGTGGAGATGTTTTTCTCCGGTATTATTGAAGGTGATCGCCTTTGAAGCAGGGGGCAGAAGAACGCTTTCTTCTGACTCCGGGTTAAGCTGAAAGAGGGGTCAGATGAAGGTTTTCATCTGACCCCGGGTTAGACGCTGAACATGGGGTCAGAAGAAAGCGTTCTTCTGACCCCGGAGTTTGTGGTGTTCCATCCCGGAGTTTTAAATGTCCCGACACCCCTCAAAACCTGCCACCGAGGCCCTCACACTCACCCCGATTGCCATTACCCGTTCCTGCTTCCGGGACAAGTTCGGGGTGCCACGCCAGCCGGGGCTGACCCGCCATGCCCGGGCCGATCTGGTGATTCAGGCACCGTTTGACCGTGAGGATGCGTTCCGGGGTCTGGAGACCGCCAGCCATCTGTGGCTCACCTTTCAGTTTCATCAGGCCGTGCGTGCCGAGTGGCGGCCGGTGGTGCGCCCTCCCCGGCTTGGCGGTAACCGGAAGATGGGGGTGTTTGCCAGCCGTTCGCCGTTCCGTCCCAACAGTCTTGGCCTGTCGGTGGTTCGCAATGAGGGGCTTTCGCGGGTAGATGGCCGGCTCATTCTTCGCATCAGCGATCATGACCTGATCGACGGCACGCCGATTCTCGATATCAAACCCTACCTGCCCTTTGCCGATTCCTTGCCGGAGGCCACCCTCGGCTGGGCCGATTCACCGCCCACGGAAAGGCTGGAGGTGGTGTTCCTGCCGGAAGCGGAGCAGCAGATCCTCAAGCTGCCACCGGAACACTACCCACAATTGCGCCCCCTGATTGAGGATCTGGTGGGTTATGACCCGCGCCCTTCCTTTCGCCGGGGGCGGGAGGAAGATCGCATATACGGCGCCCATCTGTACGATCTGAATGTGCGCTTCCGATTTGTGAATGATCATTCACGAAAACGTGTCGAAGTGCTAACGGTCTGTTAAACTGCTTCCGGTTATTTTGTGGTCGACACAGGGAATTTGTGCCTTGCCTTCAAAGCAGCTATTCGAACGATTGGGAATACGGCCATTGGCGGCAAGACTGCTCGCCTATGTATTGCTGTTCAGTCTTCTCTTATCCCTGGTGGCCACCGGCGTTCAGCTGATCGGCGAATTCGAACGTCGGAAGGCTGATCTGCTGAACACCCAGACCAAGGCCGCCGAACTGGTCTCCGGTAGCATGAGTAACAACATCTGGCTAATGAATTTCAGCGAGGTGGCCAACAGCCTGGATGACATGAAGGCGGTGCCCGCCATCCAGTATGCCCGGGTGGTCACCACCAGTGGCGAGGCATTCAGCACCGGCACCTATCCGGACGGCCACGTTATCTCCCAGACCTTTCCCCTGGTGTTTGACCGCTCCGCCACCGGCAGCCCCAGGAATATGGGCACGCTGACCGTCGCCTCCTCCACGGACCCGATCCATGCCGAGCTCCGGAACCGGGCGCTTTTGAACCTGTTGTTCCAGTCCATTGTGGTAATGCTGGGTACCCTGGGATTATTGGTGATTGTTCGCCTGACCCTGTCCCGGCACCTGGAATCCATGGCCGACTACGCGGCACGGCTGAACCTGGACGCCCTGGTAGACCCACTGAAGCTGAAGCGCAAGGCCCTGAAAACGCCGGACGAACTCTCCGAACTGGAACAGGCCCTGAACAAGATGCGCCTGCAGATTCTGGAAGACACCCGCTCCCTGCGCCAGACCACCATCCAGTCCCAGGGCGAGCGGGATGAAGCTGTGCGGGCCAACCACGCCAAGAACCAGTTCCTGGCCAATGTCAGCCACGAACTGCGGATTCCTCTGCAATCGGTTCTGGGTTACGCCAACCTGCTGACGGACACAACCCTGGATCAGGAACAGCGGGAATATGTGCGAACGTTGTTGAGTGCCTCGGAGAGCCTTTCGGCCATCATCAACGACCTGCTGGACATTTCCCGCATGGAAGCCGGCAAGCTGGTGCTGGATAACATCCCCTTTGATCTGAGGGAAACCCTGAACGATCTGGTGCATATGCTTGGTGCACGGGCCCGGGAGAAGGGGCTGGCCCTGGAGCTGCGTATTGACGAAAACCTGCCCTGGACCCTTAGGGGCGATCCGGTGCGGATTCGCCAGATCCTGCTCAACCTCACCTCCAACGCGATCAAGTTTACCGATTCCGGCCATGTGCTGATCAGCATTGAGGTGCTGGGCCGCCGGGATGACCAGGTCCGGATTCGTCTGGCGGTGGAAGATACCGGTGTCGGCATCAATCCGGAAGACGTGCCTCTGGTTTATGAACCCTATGTGCAGTTGGGCCAGCAGTTCCAGCGCCAGTTGCCCGGCGCCGGTCTGGGCCTGGCCATTTGCCGGCAACTGGTGAACCTGATGGACGGCTCGCTGGATCTGGAGAGCCGGCCCGGCGAAGGCTCCACCTTCTGGACGGAACTGCCCCTGCCTGTTGCCCCGGAGAACGCCGCCCGTGTTCGGCACGACACCCGGAGGGTGAAGAACCGCCGGATTCTGGTGGTGGACTCCTACGAACTCTCCCGCAAGATCACCCTGGAGATGCTGTCGCGCCACGAAGTGCGCATTGAAGCGGTGAAATCCGCCGGTGAGGCACTGGCTTCCCTGCGCACTGCGTTTGATGGCCAGCAGCCGTTTGACGCCATTATTCTCGACGGGTTTTTACCGGACATGGACAGCAACCTGCTGTGCCGGCAGATCCGCGGTAACCCGCCGTGGGCGGATATGCGCCTGCTGATTCTCTCGTCCAACCCACAGCGGGGCGATGCGGAGCACTTTCGCCAGGCCGGCGCGGATGCCTTCCTCAGCAAATCACTGCGGGAATCCTGCCTGACACCGATCCTGAACCAGTTATTTGCCGACGCTGCCAGGCAGGAACGGCGCTTCCTGACCCGTTTTTCCCTGCAGGCAGCCAGCGATACGGCCCGGCGGCGCGAGTTGCCCTGCGGTCGCATGAAGGTGCTTTTGGTGGAAGACAACCCGGTAAACCGCAAGCTTGCCCGCCGGCTTCTGGAAAAACTGGGTTGTGATGTGATGACGGCCAATGACGGCGAGGCTGCCGCCAGCCTGTGGCAACGGCACCCGTTCGACCTGATTTTCATGGATTGCGTGATGCCCCGTGTGGACGGGTTTGAGGCTACCCGCCGGCTCCGGGAGTGGGAACAGGAGCAAAATCGGGAGCGGATGCCGGTGGTGGCCCTGACCGCCAGCGCCATGGAAGAAGATGAGGAGCGCTGCCGCCGTTCCGGCATGGATCTGTTTGTTGCCAAGCCTGTCAATATTGAAATGCTACGGGCAGTACTGGAACAATACTGTAAGGCATCTGCCGCCACCTGAACCGGTGGCAAAGACATCCAGTAACGTTTCCAATACCTGAAGGCAGCCATGAACGTTGAATGCCCAACCTGTAAAAAACCCGTGCAATGGACGGAATCCAACCCCTGGCGCCCGTTTTGTTCGGAGCGCTGCAAGATGATCGACCTGGGGGCCTGGGCCAACGAGGAATACCGGGTACCGGCCGAGAACGCATCGCCAGAAGACCTGGACCAGGGCGGAGAAACCACCCGGCACTGAATTGCTGAGTCCGAAAACAGAAACAAGAGGTTAACGGGGACTTACCGCCTTTTAAGTTGAGTGGTCTCAGGCGCCCCGTTACCATACCGCAAAATCAACGAATAACGACCGAAGGTGCACACATGAAAGCGTCCCGGATTTCCCTGATGATTCTCTCCCTGGCTGCCGCGCCCGCATTTGCCGGTGATGTTGACCTGAGCCTCACCAACGATTCGGTGAAAGGCCAGGTGAATTTCTTAAGCACCAACAACGATCTCCAACTGGGCACCGGCTACACCTACCGCGAAGGTGGCCGCGACATTTTCAACGTGGATTTCCATGCCCAGGGCCGTACCGCCCTGGGTAACCTGCCCACCACCGCCGGTATCGGCATGCGCGGTATTTACTGGGATCAGAGCCGGGCCGACGGCGGTGCGGTTGGTCTTGGCGGTTTTGCCACCGTCAACATCCCGAACGTACCGGGCCTGTCTTTTACCGGTGGGCTGTATTACGCCCCCAGCATTCTTTCCTTCGGCGACTCCGATGACATGACCAGTCTGGAGCTGAGAGGCAGCTATCGGGTTATCCGTAATGCCGAAGTGTTTGCCGGTTACCGTTACCTGAACACCGAGCTTGATCGCCCGCTGCGCGGTGACGTGAATCTGGACGAAGGTATCATGGCCGGCATGAAAATCTTCTTCTGATTCCAGCCTTTCGGTAACGTGCGCCTGCTCTGCCAACGGGAAGCGGGCGCCCGTTTTGTGGTTTTCCATAACTCTTTCGTGCTTTTCCTCACGCTTTCCCGAGAATCCGACTGTTAGACTGTTTGCCTGTTAATTCCGCACGGATAGCCAGGCATGCGATTCACTCTCGGTTTACTCCTCTGCGCCACCCTGCTGCTCACCGCCGGGTGCGGGCGCGGCGCAGATGCCATTGAAGGGGCACGCAACCAGCCCAACGACTTCGCCGGCAGCAAAAACCCGGTGGATGACTTCAGTTCCGGCAGCACCGGTGATTCCACCAACGCCGGCGGCCTGGCCACCAACGAAGTCCGGGTGACCATGGAAGTACCGGATGGGGTAACCGGCGCTGGCGAACCCACCCGCCGCAACCTGAGAATCGTGCAGCCGGACAGGGTGAGTGTTTACTACACCAACCCGGCGCTGCAGGTCCTGGGCAAGCCCGCGATTTCCACCCGTACCGACAGCGAAGGCTTCACGATCATCGAGTTCACGGAGGGATTGCCCCTGGGCCCGGACGTCATCATTGATGCGGTTTACGGCAACACCCGCATGCGGGCCCTGGCCGCCGATGCCGACCGGGATGTGAAGGTGAACCCCTTTTCCGAGTACCTGGTGCGAAACACCCTGAGTAACTACACCGCCGGGGAATTCCAGACCATTCTGGACTGTGTGGCCGATGCCCGGGGCGAGCTGTGCCTGAACAAGTATGTGTGGTCCACCCTGGCCGACCAGGTTCACGACTTCGAGATCGACATTCCTTCCGGGGCCGGCCTGCAGGGCGCACTGGAGTTGCTCTCCGCGCGGGGCGATTTCGCCCGTTACGTGAGCGCCATGGCCGGCTATGCGCTGCTGGATGCATCTTCTTCCGGCAAGATCAGCGCCAGCTCGGCAGACTACAACTCGGTATTGCTGGGGGTGGAGCTGGGCCAGACCTTTCTGGAACCCTCCCTGGCCGGTTCTGGCCAGTGGGGTGTGCGCACCGCCCAGGAGGAAGTACTGGAAGACGCAAACGGCACGGGCTATGTCTATCCGGCCCTCACCCTGAGCAGTTTCGATGCTTTCAATATCCGCGTTACGTCACTGGCCAGTGATATTCCCTATGACCGGGAAGCCCTGGTCCATCAGAAGGGCAATAATTTCTTTGAGCGCGGTTCGGATAACTGGGAGCGCAACACCCACTCCTCATCCCCGGGCGCCGCCACCCTGCTGGAAAACACCCGCCTGCTGGCTGGCCGCGCCCTGTTCCAGAGTATTACCGGCCGCGGCAGTTCAAAGATCATGGGCTGGGCCCGCAACCCATACTACCTGGATGCCTTCACCAGCCTCCCGGTGGACGATACCACGGGGCCGGACCGGGTGATCAGCGGGTACTTCAGCGCGGGTAAGGCCATTGAGCTTAAGGCCGAAGGCGACCAGTTGCGGCGGCTCGGCACACTGGAAGACCAGTATCTGTCCGTGCTCGAGATCAACCTGCTGCGCAGGGAAGGTTTCGACGCCGCCACCCTCGATGGCCGAAATTACAACATGCTGTACCTGGCAACCCGGTTCAGCGAGGGAACGACGCCCCTGGCCATTGAAGCAGGCCTTGGCCAATGGCAGATTGGTGCCGGCACCGTTAACCAGTCCCAAAGCTTCACGACCCTTCAGCGGGATAACTCCGGAGCTGTAGCCATTGATGCCACCGGCACCCGAACAGAGTCCTGGACCCTGAGCAGCCGGACGTCGCGGTTAAGCACGGGGAATAGGGATATTGGCCGGCTGAACCTGGATATCACCACTGCCTCCGGTGACCTTGAACAACCGGACATCGGTATTGGCGCCAGCACTCCGGATGGCACGCTGATGGCCTTCAACCTGGACGACAGCCCCCTCGGTGATGGCATTCTGGTCGCCGCCGAGCAGACCACCAACAATGCGCCTTCCGCCGGCCAGTTCCGGCTGCAGGGTGTCGCGCTGGGGCTGGCGCCGGATACAAGCCGGCTCCGGCATTTCGACAATGCCCTGCTGACCATCAACTCCTCCACGACAGCAACATTCTCACCCGTTGCCCTGACCAGCAGCCATTCCGTAAGCAATGAGACGGTGACAGCACCGGAACTCCAGGAGGATCCGGACTTTGTCCTGAGCTACACCCGGACCGGTGATGGGCGGGTCCGGTTCAGTGCCGGCAATCTGGTGCTTGAGGGCTTCCACACCGGCAGCCAGGACCAGTTCTACCTGAGATTCCGCGCCACGGAAGGCAACGAGGAACAGGCCGGCCTGGTGATCGCCACCCGCCTGCCCTGACGAGCTCGGGGCCCGGTGGTAAAAACCCAACAGGCAGACGCCTCCGTATAACCTGTTATAATTCTTGCCATACCGACTTTGACGAGAGGTTTTATGTCTGCAGGCACACGGGCAATGT
Source organism: Marinobacter sp. SS8-8 (assembly GCF_030540945.1). Taxonomy (NCBI): domain Bacteria; kingdom Pseudomonadati; phylum Pseudomonadota; class Gammaproteobacteria; order Pseudomonadales; family Marinobacteraceae; genus Marinobacter; species Marinobacter sp. SS8-8. Next base: position 226,153 of record NZ_JASSVN010000001.1, read on the forward strand.
TGCTGATGGCTCCCTTGATTGCGTTTGCGATCGGAGGCGGTTTCTATGTGCCACCGGAGGGTGGCGGGCAGGACCGGTATGGCAACAGTGGGTCAGAACCCGCCCTGTCCTCCCTGCCGCCTCTGCCGGACTGGGCCAATGACGACCTGCCGGATTTTTCCGGGTACCGCGACACCACCGAGAAAAAAGCGGCATTCTTCTCGTTTCTTTACCCTCGCATTGTCCTGGCCAATTCACGAATCCTGATTGAGCGCGACTACCTGGACAGCCTTGCCGGTAAGGAAGAACTGACCAGCAAGGAATACCGCTGGCTGGCCAGGCAGTCCGAAAGATTGAGAGTGGATGCGGAACCTGGCAGCAGGGAGCAGTTCTCACTGCTGCGTAAGCGGCTGGATGTGATTCCGCCCTCGCTGATTCTTGCCCAGGCCGCCAATGAATCCGCCTGGGGCACCTCCCGCTTTGCCACCAAAGGCAACAACCTGTTCGGCCAGTGGTGCTTCTCAAAGGGCTGCGGCCTGGTACCGCTTGGCCGTGCCGAGGGCGCCAGCCACGAGGTCGCCAGTTTCCCCTCGCCCTATCGCTCGGTGCGGGCCTATATCCAGAACCTGAACCGCCACCCCACCTACCAGTTGCTGAGAGACGTTAGGCTGAGGGATCGCCGCAACAACGGGCCGCTCTCCGGCCTGGAGCTTGCCGAAGGCCTGCTTGGCTATTCCGAGCGTGGTGAAGAATACGTAGAAGAAATCCGGGCAATGATCCATTACAACAATCTGGCATTCTATGACGACGATTTCCGCAGCGTGATCCGTGATCTGTCGCCGGACAGCCTTGAGCAACTGGCCTCTACCAAGGTGGAAACCGGGCTGTTACCCCGCCAGCCATCAGTGAACAGTAACCCGGCTGAAGGTTAGAGACCCTCCCGCACTGGCTTGATTTTCTCCCTGCGCGGATTGGGGCTGAAGTCTGAAATCTAAGGCTGAAAATGGGGTCTGACCCCAGGGGGTCAGACCCCTGCTTCACAGCAACCCCAGGTCGCGGGCTCTTACGATGGCCTGGGTGCGGGATTTTACTTCCAGCTTGGCGTTAATCCGCCGGGCGTGGGTTTTCACGGTATGCAGGGAAATGTGCAGTTTGTCGGCAATTTCCTGATTCGAGAGGCCTTTGGCAATCAACTCCAGTACACCCTGCTCCCGCTCACTGATCGGTTCCGCCAGGGCTTCGGCACCACCGGCACCGGGTTTCAATTGGAAAAGATTTCCCAGGGCCCCCTTGAACGGGCCGTCCGGAAGCTGACCAAAGCCCTTCTCCATCAGACCCTGGAGCTCTCCCCGTAATTCCGAAAACGGGCTGATAAAGTGCTCGCGGGCCGCTTCGATAACGACGGCGGACAGAACCTTCTGGGCAACCACCGGGCCTTTTTCATCCTGAACGATGACCGCTTCGAGCAACCGCATATGCAGTTCAACCCCCCATGGGATCGTGCCCTCGTAACGTTTGCGAATACCCTGCAGGGTTTCCCGGGCGCGGATCAGGTCGCCACGGGCCAGATCAATCCGGACCTGCAGGCAATCCAGCAGGCCCGGCATCATCGGAAACAGTTCCGGCACGCAGCCTGCCTCCCGGTAGGGTGCAAGCTTGCTCATCGCCTGGCCAGCGCTGTCGATCTGATTCTGGGCCAACCAGCAACTGGCCTTGAGGGCTTCGAGAACCGGCACAAACAGCGATTCATCCACCTGCCAGGAATGCATGGTGCGCTCGGCCCGGCCAATCCAGACAAAGGCGTCTTCCAGACGACCCTGGGCCCGACACATCAGCACCCGGATGGTCATCGCCAGCAGCAGGCCCAGGTCCCGGGCCTGTTCGGCGTGCCGGCCACAGGTTACCAGCAGCCGGTCGGCTTCTGCTTCCCGGCCCTGGTGCCAGAGCACCAGCACCAGATTCAACTGAAGCCGGGTTTCACCAATCCGCGCGGGCCGGGCCAGCTCCTGCATGGCCGTATCCAGGCCAGTGCGCAGCAGTTGCTCGGCATGCTTGAGCGCGCCTTTGCCCAACTCAATGCGGGCATGGGCGTAAACCGCCAGCGCTTCCGAGCCGGAATCGCCGGCTTCGCGGGCGAGCCTGGCCGCCTTCCGGTTGGCTTCCCGGGCCTCCTGGAAGCGGCCCGCCGCGCACAGGGCACTGGAACGCACCATTTGGGTTACCAGTTGCCCCTGGGCACTGAGCTGACCTTCCTCTCCACCTCCCTTTAGCGCCCTGTCGGCCATTTCAAGCGCCGGGCCCACGCTGCCCTCTCCCCTGAGAATAAAGGCTTTGAGAGCACAGATCCTTGCCGCTTGCTCTTTCCGATCAGGCTCCGGCAGACTGTCCATAAGGGCTCGCGCCTGACGGAACTGGCCGCCAATGGCATGAACCCAGCTGTAAACAATTTTCAGGCGGGCACTGCGTTCGAGAAGCTGGCCAGGCAGGCTCTTGCGAAGTCTGAGCAGTGACGCCGTATCCTGCCCCAGCAGCAAGGCTTCGGAACCCTCGGAGGCGATTCGGATAACCTCGTTAGCGTCTCCGGCCAACAGAGCGTATTTGAGCGCTTCCGGGAACTGATCCCGCACACCGAACCAGCGACTGGCCTGAAGCATCCGCTCGGCGTAGCCTGCCATCACGGGCGCTCTCAGCCATTCCTGCATCAGGGGGTTAAACCGGTACCACCGCCCCCGGCCTGGCATGGGCTTGAGAGGAAGGCCTCGATCAACGGCCTGGGAGGGCACCAAACCGGAATCCGGCAACAGCGACTCAAGGGCCAGGAACAACTCATCGGAACACAGCTCCAGCTCGGCGATACCGCGCAAGGATTGAAGTTGTCCCGGGGTGAGACCCCCAAGCACCGATTCTTTCAGGAACCGCTCGACACCCACCGTTTCCTGTATCGGTTTTCTCTCCGGATTCCGTGACACTTCACGACGATAAAGCGCCAGCGGCGTTGCCCAGCCTTCGGTGATGTCGTACAGGTTGTCTACTGCCACGCTGGTCAGCTGGCTGGCTGCCATGGCCGACCGGAAGAATTCGAAGGTTTCCGAGCGCGAGAACTCCAGTGCTTCAGAGCCGATACGGGTAAACCGGTTTTCAAGCTCCAGCCCGTGGGTTTCGAAAGGCAGTGCCTTTCGGGAAATAAGTATGATCGAGGCGCCAGCGGGAAAGTCTGCAACCAGTTGTTGCAGCAGTTCGACCACAGCGGGGTTGCCCAGGTTCTGAAGGTTGTCCAAAACCAGAACCCTTGGCTGGCCGGCACTCTTGCGGGCCAGCGCCGCCTTCATCATCGCCAGGGTATCGGAGAAGGTGGCGCCACCTTGGTGCCCCTGATACCCCTGCCCCGGCGTCTCGGGCAGATCCAGAGCGATGGCGAGCAGCGTCAGAAAGCGCGATGGTGCGTTGTCCTGGGCATTCAGCGTAATCCAGCGGGTCTGATCGCCCGATACACCGGAACCACCAAGGGCGCTGGCCACCGCCTGGGATTTGCCATAACCACAAGGCGCCTCAACAAACAGAACACTGCCGGAGCCCAGAGCTCCGACAATCCGGGTGTCGAGCGTCGGCCGTGTCAGGGAGTCCGGCGGAACGACGGGAATCTGCATCCTTTGTCTGAGCAAATCCCTGACCAGCTCACCCCGCTGAAGACCACTGTTCGCTGACTGGAATTCATCGTTGGCTGCACAGCCATCATTGAACGATTTCACGCACTGCCCCATTTAAACCCGGCCTGAACTGCCCGATATCGCCGGAAACGTGGATCTTTGCACTGACTTGAGAGTGGCGACCGGCATCAGGTACGCCTTTAGTATGATAGGAAGGTTAAACCAATTGTGGGGTAGGCTGCAAAATTTTGACGTGAAAGGATTTTATCGCGTGTTAAAAAAGCGTCGGGCCCGAAGGGCCCGACGCTTTCACCTGCCTGCGGAACAGCGCTTAGCGGGTACCGGCGCGGCGCAGTGCCGCGGGCGAATAATCCCTGGCACGGCGCTCCACACCAAAGGTGTAGGGGTTTACTTCTTCATTGGTCAGACCAAGGGCCAGGTAACGGCCAGAGAGCAGATCGTACAGGGTTTCGATGGCATACCAGGGAACCACCTGATCGTAGAACTGCATGGCGTGGGCTTCGGCAACACGCCACAGCTCACCACGGCCATCGTAATGGTCAATAACCGACGCCTGCCAGGAGTCCTCATCAATGTAGAAGTCGCGCTGGGCATAGATGTGGCGCTCACCCTCTTTCAAGGTGGCGCGGACATGCCATACACGGTGCAGCTCGTAACGGGTCGGGTCCTGGTTGATATGACCGGGCTTGATGATCTGGTCGTAGGTCAGACCCCGGTCAACCAGCTTGTAGGAGTTGTACGGAATGTACATTTCCTTCTTGCCAACCAGCTCCCAGTTGTAGCGGTCCGGTGCGCCGTTGAACATGTCAAAGTTATCGGACGTACGCATACCGTCGGAAGCGGTACCCGGTCCGTCGTAGGCCACCTGGGGCGCACGGCGAACCCGGCGCTGACCGGCATTGTATACCCAGGCACGGCGTGGCTCCTCAACTTGGTCAATGGTTTCGTGAACCAGCAGTACGTTACCCGCCAGGCGGGCTGGCGCGGTAATAGCCTGCTTGAAGTAGAACAGCACGTTCGGATCTTCGTTCGGGCTGTAATCTTCGAGGTAGGTGCGCCAGGTCAGCTCGTCCTGGAATTTCACCACCGAGAAGTCACCACTTTCGGTCGGCGTTACCTGGCCGACGTTGCGCTGGACAGAGCCACCACGATAGCGGGTAATGTGGTTCCAGATCGCTTCCAGACCGTTCTGGGGAATCGGGAAAGGGGTGTCGGACTGGTAGTTGCCCAGGCCATTACCATCCTTGATCAGCTCAACGGTGGTTGCATTCTTAATGGTCTGCTCCATCACCGCTTCAGGATAGGCGGCGGTGCGGTGGGTTTCGTACACCGGCATGAAGTAGTCATCGTAGCGCTTTATCATCGCAACCTGCCCCGGGGACAGTTTGTCTTTGTACTGATCAACGTTGCTCTGGTCGATGGTAAATTTTGGCTGCTCATCCGGGAAGGGATTCACATAGATACCGTCGCCCTTGTAGTTGGCTGGAGGCGTAGTCAGGCCACCTGTCCACGGGGGGATTTCACCGCCATTGCCGGCTTTCTCCGCACCCATTGGTGTCAGCGAGCTACCCAGCTTGGCCGCTTCTTCAGCAGAAACCGCACCCCAGGCCTGGCCGGCAAGAATGCCCGCTGCCAGAACGCCTGTGGCCAGTAGTTTCTTGTTCAGTTTCATTTAAATTCCCTCGTTCAACGAATTCGTACCGGGTCAGAATGAGTATGAAATGCTGGCAGTTACGTAATCGCGGTCAGTCAACTCATTATACGGCCTTCCGTCGAAGTAGTTCGTGTAACCGATATCGGCACTGATAACGTTCTGATAAACCGCCTCCACGGACAGGCCAATTGCCTTGCTGCCCTCGTTGAATGCTCCGCCAGGCTGCGGGCTATACCCTTTAACATCGTGACTCCAGGCCAGTTGCGGCAACAGGTTTATGCCGGCAAATGCGTCGAGATAGCTCCACACAAACCGGGCGCGGTAGCCCCAGGAGAAATCGGTCGTGAAGCCTTCATTGTTGCAGTAGTTGGTGTTGATGTTAAGTGCCTGGCCTGTCTGGCCAGAACCCTCACACGCCCCGCCCGGGAGCTGACCTATGCCAAATGTGCCTGACCTGCCATAACGGGCGGTGTCGTAATCGGGCAGGTCGTGTACGTATGTCGCGCCAAACTCGGTAACTATGGTGAGACGATCCGCCCCCATCACCGTCTCAATAAATTTGATCAGCGTGAACTGTGCCTGGGACACACCGTATTCATCATACCCTTGAACGGCCTCACCGTTAAGGGATTGTCCGCCGGCCTGCGCCTCGCGCATCACCTGGAGCTGGCTTGCCGGCAATCCGGTTTCCGGGTTTACAACCTCGTTGCCGCCAAAGAGCAGTTCAAAGGCGTTCCACTGCAGCGGCAGCTTGTCGCGGTAGGAGTACTCAGCCCCCAGAGACCATCCGCCCGGAGTGATCGTGTTGATGCTCACTCCGTAAAGGTTGATGTTTTCCGGGTACTCAATGAAATATAGCGGCAGGTTCTGGCCATTGTTCGGATCACGGACGATACCGCTGACATACGGCAGGCGGCTGTTGTACTTAATATAGTAGAAGCCAAGCTCTGACTCATTCAGTTGCGGTAAAAACCAGCGCATGGCAACGCCAAACTGATCCTTGGTATCCGCCTGCCTGTCTCCAACACGGTCTGCAACCAGGCCCTGTGCGAGCGCCTGTGAATCAGGCAACTGACCGGCAAGCAGAACCGGGCCACAGTCCTCGGCCGCGAAATCGTTGGTTGAGAAGAAGGTTCCGCAGTTATCCGGGCGGACCGGCTCCCAACCATTCTGTACAAAGGCTTCCACGGTAAGGCTCTCAGTCACGCCTGCAGACATATAGAACATTTCGACCGGCAGAAGTGCGTCTTTTATCTCGGAGCCCGGAGCCCGGAAAGCCGGGACATCTATAGGGTTGATAATGTTGATGCCACCCTGAATAAAGGTACTTTCACCCCAGCTGAGAACCTGCTTACCATAACGCAGGCTGACAGGAACCTGACCAAAGTACCAGTCCGTGAACACATAGGCATCCAGAATCTCGCCACCGGAGGCATAGTCCTTGGCGTATCGATTCAGCTCGCGGCGCTGGCCAACATAATCAACAGCACGACTTTCGTCCTTCAGTTCAAAATCATACCAGTAGCGGCCACGCAAAAGACCACCAACCCTTGTCAGAAACGGGTTGTCCAGGTCGTAGTTCAAATACAGTTCACTGTTACCCTTGACGATTTTGGAGTAGGTATCGCCTTTGTCGAAGTTCAGGTTGCCGTCGTCGTAGTTGTTGGTGGAGGCACCGATATTTTCCAGGGGGCCGCCCGGCGCGTACTCGGGGCCAAGGTTACCCTGGGCGATAAGGCGTTTGTCGCGATCCTCGACTCGCCAACCGGCACCCGCAGACAGCGTGGTGTTGAACTGGGCTTCTACATCTCCCATGTAAAAGGAATAGGCGGCTGCCTGACCGGACATACCGGCTGCCACCGCCACGGCCAGCGGTAATTTGGTCCAACGCTGCCGTTGATGTATTTTTCTTGTCATTGGAAGGCTACTCCATTGTTGTTCTGAGTCGCTGCTCTGATTATTGGTATTCACGATGTATTGGAGGCTTCATGCACAGTGCTCGTGATGTTGGCACTATAGCTAACGCCTTCGGGCGCTTTGATCAGTCAAAAGTATGATTTTACTCTCACACTTCGCTTACCGCCGGGTTTCGTCGCACAAAATCACTATAGACAACAATTTTGGTTGCAACCACTTTGGCTTTGGCGGTTGTTTTTGCGCTTTCTTGCTGTTTTTGACTGGGGTGAAAGCACTGCCGCCCATAGTTGAGATGTAATCCGCGACTCAACCGTCATCAGATTCGAAAAACCAAACCCAATCTCACTACCAAAACTTCGAAAAGCCTTCTCAGACTTTGGAGTAAGGGGCTGTTGCCTTTCTGAAACTGTCGGCAGCAGGGATGCTGCCGCCAAGCCTACAAGGACGTATTCACGGCGCGTTTCAGAAAGGCAACAGCCCCTTGCCGAACAACCACAGCAAAGGGTTATCCAGGCTAACGACTTAGAGCATCTCGATAGCCATCGCCGTGGCTTCACCACCACCGATGCAGAGCGCCGCGATGCCTTTCTTTTTACCGTAACGCTGGAGGGCGTACATGAGGGTCACCAGCAGGCGGGAGCCGGTGGAGCCGACAGGGTGGCCCTGGGCACAGGCGCCGCCGTGGATGTTGACTTTCTCGGGATCGAGGCCGAGTTCGCGAATGGGCATCATGGCGACCATGGCGAAGGCTTCGTTGATTTCGAACAGGTCGACGTCGTCCTTGCTCCAGCCGGTTTTGCCAAGCAGGGTTTCGATGGCGCCAACCGGGGCGCAGGTGAACTCGGAGGGATGCTGGGACTGGGTGCTGTGGCCAACGATGCGGGCCAGGGGTTTGAGGCCGCGTTTTTCGGCTTCGGATTCACGCATCAGCACCAGCGCGGAGGCACCGTCTGAGATGGAGGAGGCGTTGGCGGCGGTTACCGTGCCATCTTTGGCGAACGCCGGTCGCAGGCTCGGAATCTTTTCGATGTTGGCGTTGTGAGGTTGTTCATCGTCTTCGACCACCAGGTCACCTTTGCGGGTTTTTACGGTAACCGGGACGATTTCCTCCTTCAGCAGGCCCTCTTCGATGGCTTTCTTGGCGCGCATGAGGGAGGTAATGGCGTACTTGTCCATTTCTTCCCGGGTGTAGCCTTTCTTGTCCGCCATTTCCTGGGCAAAGGCGCCCATCAGCCGACCGGTTTCGGCATCTTCCAGACCATCCAGGAACATGTGATCCTGCGGCGCCTGGCCCGAACCCATGCGATAACCGCTGCGGACACCCTGCAGGATGTAGGGGGCATTGGACATGCTTTCCATGCCACCGGCCACCATGATGTCGTTGCTGCCGGCCCTGATCAGGTCGTGAGCGAACATGGCGGCTTTCATTCCGGAGCCGCAGAGTTTGTTGATGGTGGTGGCACCGGTGTTATCCGGAAGACCCGCCTTACGCATGGCCTGGCGGGCCGGCCCCTGCTTCAGGCCCGCGGGCAGGACGTTACCCATGATCACCTCCTGCACATCGGCAGGCTGCAATCCGGCACGCTTCACCGCCTCGGCGATGGTGATGGCCCCCAGGTCAGTGGCGCTGACGTCGGCCAGACTGCCCTGGAAACCGCCCATGGGGGTGCGGGCGCCACTTACGATGACTACGTTGTCACTGCTCATATCCAATCTCTCCTAAAAGTGGGGTCAGATGAAAATGGGGTCAGATGAACTTTTCATCTGACCCCATTTTCATCTGACCCCGATTTCATGGTTTGTGGGGTGCTTCGAGGTATTCACGGGACTGCATTTCCAGCAGGCGGGATTCGGTGCGTTCGAATTCAAAGCTCAGGCGGCCGCCGGTGTAGAGTTCGGTGATGGGGGCGGCGGCGGAGATGATCACCTTGACGTTGCGGTCGTAAAATTCATCAATCATGTTGATGAACCGGCGGGCCTGGTCGTCTTTGTCTTTGCCCAGTACCGGCACATTGCTAACGATAATGGCGTGGAACTGCCGGGCCATTTCGATGTAATCATTCTGGCTGCGGGGGCCGTCGCAGACGGCTTTGAAATCGAACCAGACCACGTCGTCCGCGTGAGCCCGGGCCGGGATTTTGCGGCCGTTGATTTCCATGGTCTTACTGTGTTTCCCGGCTTCAACCGCCAGTCCATCAAAGCTTTTCCGGAGGCTGACGTCTGCCTCCTCATCCAGCGGCGAATGGAACAGTTCGACCTGCTCGAGGGTTCGCAACCGGTAATCCACACCGCCATCGACGTTGACCACATCCGTGTGCTTTTTGACCAGATCGATGGCAGGCAGGAACCGGGCCCTCTGGAGGCCATCCTTGTAGAGACCGTCCGGTACGATATTGGAGGTGCACACCAGGGTAACACCCCGGCTGAACAGGCTGTCCATCAGGGTGGCGAGGATCATGGCGTCGCCGATATCGGAGACAAAGAATTCGTCGAAGCAGATAACCCGGGTTTCATCGGCGAACTTCCTGGAAACCAGCTCCAGGGGGTTCTTCTCGCCCTTGAGGGATTTGAGTTCGTTGTGGACACGCTGCATGAAGCGGTGGAAGTGAACCCGCATCTTGCGATCAAAAGGCAGGGATTCGTAAAAGGTGTCCATCAGGTAAGTTTTACCGCGGCCTACCCCTCCCCAGAAATACAGGCCTTTGACCGGCTCTTCCTGGCCTTTTTTCAGTTTGCGGCGCAGTTTGGTCATTGCCTTGTTACGATCACTTTCCGCTTCAATCAGTTTGTCGTACAGTGACTGCAGGCGCTTGACGGCATCTTCCTGGGCGGGGTCCTTCTGGAAATCCGGGCGTTCAAGATCCTTCTGGTAACGTTGCCAGGGGGTCTTGGGCGCACTGGTTTCGGGGGACATTACGGCTGCCATCAAGGTATTCCCGGAAGTTGATCGTAAATTTGGGCGCTGTATTGTCTCGCATTTGGCGATTTTTCGCCACGTTGGGCACCACAGGAGCAATACGACGATTGGCGCAGGCCACAATCATGGGATGATGGCGCCCGGGACGCTATACTCGTGCTACAGGGCTTGGCTCACTTTTAGGTAAAAGGACGACACAGCATATGACAAACCTGATTCTGGCAGCGATTGCCGCATTGGTTGTTGGCATTGTCATCGGGGTATTTGTTGGCCGTTCCGGGCAGGGAACGACACTTCGCCAGCGCCGGGCGGAACAGCAGATCGAGGAACTGAAAAGCGAGTACACACGCTACCAGGCTCAGGTGAATGAGCATTTCATGGAGTCGGCCCACTTGCTGCGCCGCTTCAATGATGCCTACCGGGATGTGAACCAGCATATGGCCCGCGGTGCCAATCGGCTATGCAATGACGAGGAGTGGCTGGAGGAACTGGCGCAGGAGACTTCCAGGAAGCGTCTGGAGGAGGTTCGCGAGGACGCCGCCGAGCCGCCTCGGGATTATGCTCCCAAGTCGGACCCGAAAGATTCCGGGACGCTGGCCGAGGACTTTGGCCTCAAGAGCGGTGATAAAGCTCAGCAGGCGTGACACTGAAACAGCAGGATTGTATGTTTCGGTGCAGGAGCGGGGCTGTGAAATTTGGGGTCAGATGAAAAGTTCATCTGACCCCAAATTCGCCGCTATACCGGGTTGTCACAATCAATGAACTTGTGGCTCACCCCGAACTCCTCAGCCAACGCCCTCCCCAGAGCCTGCACTCCATAGCGTTCGGTTGCGTGATGACCGGCTGCGTAATAGTGGATACCGCATTCTCTGGCGGCGTGCGTCGTCGGCTCGGATATCTCGCCGCTGATGTAGGCGTCCAGGCCGGCTTCGAGGGCAATGTCAATAAACCCTTGTGCGGCACCGGTGCACCACCCTACCCGCTTGATTAAGCCGGGCCCCTCGCCTACCCGCAAGGGTTCACGGTGGAGATGCCTGGCGAGGTGCAAGCCGAATTGTTCTGGCGACATGACCTCTTCAAGCTCGCCTTCCCAGACCAGGCTACCCAGCGGGCGGGGATTTTTGATGCCCAGGACATCCGCCAACTGGCGGTTGTTGCCGTATTCGGGATGATCGTCCAACGGCAGATGGTAGGCGACGAGATTGATGTCGTTATCGAGAAGCTGTTTCAGGCGTTCGCGTTTCATCCCCTGGATACGCTGGTCTTCGCCTTTCCAGAAATAGCCGTGGTGGACCAGGATCATATCGGCGTTTGCGGTAATCGCGGCTTCGATCAGGGCTTTTGAGGCGGTTACACCGGATACAACGGTGTTGATTTCGGGCTTTCCTTCAACCTGTAGTCCATTCGGACAGTAGTCCTGAAAGTCACCGGGCTGAAGCCATTGCTCAATTCTCTTCAGGATTTCGATTCGATTTGCCATAAAGGTTCCTTTAGAGACTCTATCTGAGTAGTTCGACGAGTAAGGCAGGTTAGAGGGATTTGAGGCCTGCAATCAATGAATCATTCTGAGTTGGCGTGCCAATGGTGATGCGCAAAAAGTCGCTGATACGGGCCTTATTAAAATGCCGGACAATAATGCCCTGCTCTCTCAGGCCTTTGGCCAAAGCTTCGCCCGACCGCCCTTTATGGCGGGCGAAGATGAAGTTTGCCTTTGAAGGCAAGACCTGAAAACCAAGACCCTCAAGGGCCTCTGTTACCCGCTCCCGTTCGCTGATCACGCCATCACAGCACTTCCGGAACCAGGCCTCATCTTCGTAGGCCGCTTGGGCACCCGCCAGGGCCAGACGGTCCAGCGGATAGCTGTTGAAGCTGTTTTTTACGCGATTGAGGGCTTCAATCAGGTCCGGGTGCCCTACCGCAAAACCAACCCTCAGGCCGGCGAGAGAGCGGGCCTTGGAGAGGGTTTGGGAGACCAACAGGTTCGGGTACTGGTCAACCAGATTGATCGCGGTTTGGCCGCCGAAATCAATGTAGGCCTCATCCACGACCACTACCCGGTCGGGATTGGCGCACAGGATTTCTTCGACACGCTGCAATCCGAGGTAACGGCCAGTCGGGGCGTTCGGATTCGGGAAGATGACGCCACCATTGGGCTGTTTGTAGTCTTCCGGATTGATTTCAAAGGTGCCGGTGAGCGGAACCGTCTTGCTCGGGATATCGTAGAGCCCGCAGTATACCGGATAGAAACTGTAGGTAACGTCCGGGAACAGGATGGGGTCGCCGTGCTGGAACAGGCCGTAGAAAATGTGGGCCAGGACTTCGTCGGAGCCGTTGCCCAGGAATACCTGCCCGGGCCTGATGCCGTGGTAGGCGGCAATCGTCTGGCGCAGGCTTTCACCTTCCGGGTCCGGGTAGAGGCGGAGGTTGTCGTTCAGTTCAGCCTGGATGGCTTCGATGACTTTTGGTGAGGGGCCGAAGGGATTTTCGTTGGTGTTCAGCTTCACCAGATTGGCCATTTTTGGCTGTTCGCCCGGGACATACGGGACCAGGTCGTTTACCAGGGGGCTCCAGAATTTGCTCATTTTTGGCTCCGAGTAGACGGCAGGTAGGCGAGGCTCCGCCCACCTGTCTGCAAACTTCGTGAACATGGGGTCAGAAGAAAGCGTTCTTCTGACCCCTCCCCGGTCCGATCACATTACTCTTTGATTCGATACTCCGCGGACCGGGCATGGGCGGTTAACCCTTCACCCCGGGCCAGCACTGACGCCACACGCCCCATTCGGTCGGCACCTTCGGCACTGAAACCAATGATGGAGGACCGCTTCTGGAAGTCGTAGACGCCCAGCGGCGAGGAAAACCGTGCAGTGCCGCTGGTGGGCAGTACATGGTTCGGGCCAGCGCAGTAGTCTCCGAGGGCTTCAGCGGTGTAACGGCCCATGAAGATAGCGCCGGCGTGGCGGATGTGTTCGAGCATGGCCTCGGGGTCTTCCACCGACAGTTCCAAGTGTTCTGGCGCGATGCGGTTGGAGACAACAGCGGCTTCTTTCAGATCGGCGACCTGGATCAGCGCGGCGCGGTCGGTCATGGAGGTGCGGATGATATCGGCTCGCTCCATGGTGGGCAGCAGTTTGTTGATGCTGGCCTCGACGGCATCCAGGAACTCTGCGTCCGGGCTGACCAGGATGGACTGGGCCTGCTCGTCGTGTTCGGCCTGTGAAAACAGGTCCATGGCGATCCAGTCCGGATTGGTTTTGCCGTCACAGATCACCAGGATTTCCGAGGGACCCGCAATCATGTCGATGCCAACGACTCCAAAGACTTCCCGCTTGGCAGTGGCAACGAAAATGTTGCCGGGGCCCACGATTTTATCGACGGCCGGAATGGTTTCCGTGCCATAGGCCAGGGCACCCACTGCCTGGGCACCGCCTACGGTGAAGACACGGTCGACACCGGCAATGGCAGCAGACGCCAGGACCAGGTCGTTCACTACACCCTCGGGCGCTGGAACAACCATGATCACTTCGCTCACACCTGCCACTTTTGCCGGAATTGCATTCATCAGCACAGATGACGGATAAGCCGCCTTACCGCCGGGCACATACAACCCTGCCCGATCCAGCGGCGTCACTTTCTGGCCAAGCACGGTGCCGTCTTCGTCCTCATACTGCCAGGATTTCTGGCTCTGCCGCTCGTGGTAATCCCGAATCCGCTCGGCCGCTTTCTCAAGAGCCACGCGTTGATCCCGGGGAATGGTTTCCAACGCTTGCTGCAAACGGCTTTGGTCCATTTCCAGATTGGAGACGCTGCCAACCTTCAAACGGTCAAATTTCTCCGTGAATTCCAAAACGGCCTGATCACCGCGGGTTTTAACCTCATGCAGGATGTGACGCACCGACTCGTTCACCTGATGATCAACGCTGTCGTCCCAGGCCAGAAGTCTGGCCAGCGAGCTGTTGAAGTCACTTTCAGAGGCGCTCAGTCGTTTGATGGTTGCGTCGGTCATTTCATCGTTCCTGCTGCAGGAGAACATTGCTTTAGTCTTGTTACTGCGGCCAAATTTCCGGGGTGAGAAGAAGGCTTTCTTCTGACCCCTACCTCCACAGGGCTTTCCAGGACGGCCTCTACTCAGGAGCCCGGCGTTTTTCAACCGCAGCCGACATCTTTTCGATGATGGGATTGATACGCTCATGCTTCATCTTCATGGACGCACGATTCACCACCAACCGGCTGCTGATATGCTCGATTAACTCACGGGCCTCAAGGCCGTTTGCCTTCAACGTATTCCCCGTATCAACAATGTCGACGATTTCATCAGCCAGCCCCAGAATCGGCGCCAGTTCCATCGCACCGTAGAGCTTGATGATGTCGGCCTGGCGCCCCTGTGCCGAATAATACCGGCGAGCCAGGTTTACAAACTTCGTAGCCACCTTGATACGACCCGGCGGCGGAGTCTGACCCTTCGGACCGGCCGTCATCAGGCGGCAACGGGAAATGTTCAGGTCCAGGGGCTCGTAGAGCCCTTCCCCACCGTGCTCCATGAGAACATCCTTGCCCGTCACACCCAGATCCGCACCGCCGTACTGCACATAGGTTGGCACGTCGGTAGCGCGGATGATCAGCACCCGCACGCTGGGATCAGTCGTCGGAAACACCAGTTTGCGGGATTTCCTGATGTCGTCGACCAGCTCAATGCCGGCTTCCGCGAGCAGCGGCAGGGTTTCTTCCAGGATTCGTCCCTTCGACAAGGCGATTGTGATGGAATCTGTCATGGATTCTTCCAGTTTCCCGTTGATGTCTCTCACGCTGGCAGGCGGCGGATGGTGGCACCCAGCAACTGCAGTTTCTCTTCGATGCACTCGTACCCGCGATCAATATGGTAAATACGGTCTACGATGGTATCGCCGTCGGCCATCAGGCCAGCGATGACCAGGCTCGCGGATGCCCTGAGGTCCGTGGCCATAACAGGCGCACCGGTCAGGTGGTCTACGCCCTTGATGATGGCGGCGTTGCCTTCAAGGGCGATATCCGCGCCCATGCGGATCAGTTCCTGCAAATGCATGAAACGGTTCTCGAACACGGTTTCCACGATGGTGCCCGTGCCCTCGGCAACGGCGTTCATGGCGGCGAACTGGGCCTGCATGTCCGTCGGGAACGCCGGATAAGGCGCCGTGCGCAGACTTACCGCTTTCGGACGATTGCCTTTCATGTCCAGCCCAATCCAGTCCGGACCGGTGCTGATATGGGCACCGGCCTCCTCAAGCTTGAGCAGAACCGCTTCGAGCAGTTCTTCGCGGGTATCCTTGAGCTTTACCCGGCCACCGGTGGCTGCTGCGGCAACCAGGTAGGTACCGGTTTCGACACGGTCTGGCAGCACGTTGTAACGGCAGCCGTGCAGGCGCTCGACGCCGTTGATTTCGATGGTTGCGGTGCCGTGGCCCCTGATATCCGCGCCCATGGCGATCAGGCACTCGGCCAGGTCCACCACTTCCGGTTCACGGGCGGCGTTCTCCAGGATGGTTTTACCCTCTGCCAGCGCAGCAGCCATCATCAGGTTTTCTGTGCCGGTTACCGTAACCGTGTCGAGGAAGATGTGGGCGCCCCTGAGGCGGCCATTGGTTTTGGCCTTGATGTAACCATTATCGACCCTGATATCCGCGCCCATCATTTCCAGGCCGTGGATGTGCAGGTTTACCGGGCGGCTACCAATGGCGCAGCCACCCGGCAGGGACACTTCCGCTTCGCCAAAATGGGCCACCAGCGGGCCGAGCACCAGAATGGACGCCCGCATGGTTTTCACCAGTTCGTAGGGCGCGTGAAAGTGCTTGATGGTGTTGGCATGGATTTCCACGCTCATCTTCTCATCAATGATCACTTCAACGCCCATGCGGCCCAGCAGCTCGATCATGGTGGTCACGTCGTGCAGGTGTGGCAGGTTGCCGACGGTCACCGGCTCATCCGCCAGCAGGGTGGCTGCCAGAATTGGCAGTGCTGCATTCTTGGCACCGGAAATCCGGATTTCACCATCCAGGGGCTTGCGGCCCCTGATCAGAAGTTTGTCCACGATAAAGTTCCTGTCTTGTGCGGGCGCTTCAGCCCTGGCGCTCAGCCCATTCAGCCGGAGTAAAGGCTTTCGGATGGAGTGCGTGAATTGCGCCATCCATGATCTGCTGGAACAGCGCCTTGTTGATCAACTGCTGGCGCTTGATGGTCGGCAGGCCTTCGAATACGTCACCCACCACGACGACCATATAATGGGTACCGTCAACCTGCACCTGAACGTCACAGCCGGGCAGTGCTTCCTTGACCAGCTCGGTCACTTCGGTGGCATCCATAGAAAATCCTCGGGGGTTTTGAAATCAGCGGCGGGATTGTAACCAATTCCGAAGCCCGGGTCAGCTTTACTGTCCTGTAACCAAAGGGATCGGCACCGGAGGGGTGGTCAGTGGGCGGGATGCACGGATTCGGGGCCGAAGCCGGCAAGCTGGTCTTCCAGGTTGCTCAGGGCGGCCAGTGAGGCCAAACGGCCACTGACACCCCGGAATGACAGGGAAATGCCCCCTTGACGCGCCAGTCGCTGCCAGCAGAGCAACATGGACAAGACAACACTGTGGGCGGTGACCAGGCCGTCCAGATCGACAATCAGATTTCCGGACGCGGTACTGATCAGCTTTTCACCCTGTTTTCTCAGGGCCACCACGGTATCCGCGTTCACTTTACCTGTCACGATCAGAATGCCGTCCGCCAACTGAACCCGCGGCTCCCCGGAGCTCATGATTTGTCCACTTTCTGCTCCAGGTCCAGGGACTTGGCAGCGTCACTCCAGCCATCAATCACTGCCTGAATCTGGCCCCGGTTCTCTTCCATTTCCTGGCTGAACCGATCCCGGAAGGCCAGCCCGATGTTTACGCCTTCAACAATGACGTTCTCCATCAACCAGCGGCCATTACCGGTCTTGTACATGGAATAGGTTACCGGGTACCGGTTACCGGACGCACTGATCACTTCCATCTGGACCGACGCCCGGTCGTTGCTCTGCGGGTTGATGGTAGCCCCCTTTACCTCGATCTGGAAGTCCTGGGCGTTCACCAGCGCCTGGGCGTAGCTGTCGAACAGGCTGCGCTTGAACGCAACCACAAACTTGTCCCGCTGTTCGGGCGTGGTCTGGCGGGCATACCGCCCCATGACCCGGGCAGCGATACGACGGAAGTCCACAAAATCAGTCAGCGCCTGATCCATGCTTTCATAGAAGGCCTCGGGATCCCTCTGATAGAGCCCCCGCTCGCTATTGAGCTTTTCGACCAGCCGCTGAGTGTTTTCATCCACATAGTCACGGAGATCCTCAGCCTCTCCGGCCTGAACACGCGCCATCAGGAACAGCGCCATTACGAAGCCAACGAGAATGTGGTGTTTCAGTGCGGACATCAGGGTCTCCTGTTAATTAGTTGCCGGCCCGGCCAGACGCAAAGTTACTGATCAGTCGCTCAAGATTCATGGCCGACTGGGTGGAATAGAAAGTATCGCCCTCTTTCAGCGACTCCACCTCGGCGCCGATGGATATATCAATGTACTGCTCACCGAGCAGGCCGGATGTACGTATAACTGCGGAACTGTCAGCCGGAATATTATCGACGTCAGAGGAAATCGACATCCTGACTCTCGCCTGAAAGGTCTCCTTGTTCAGGGTGATGGATTCGATAGTACCAACAGTCACCCCCGCCATCGAGACCCGGCCACGGGGCGTGAGCCCACCGGTATCGTTGAAATTGGCGTAAATGGTGTAGGTGCTCTCGGCCGATTTCGGCGACAGGCCGCTCACCTGCAGCGCCAGAACCAGCAGGGCTGCAATGCCTGCGATCATGAACAGGCCCACAAGGATTTCAGTCGTTCTTTGTGCCATTTCCGGCTCCGGTAATGTCTCGTTAATCGATGGTTCAGAAATCGCCAAACATGACAGCGGTCAGTACAAAATCCAGCCCCAGCACCGCCAGGGACGAGTACACCACAGTCTTGGTGGTCGCGGAGCTGATGCCTGCCGATGTCGGCACACAGTCGTAGCCCTGGTAAACAGCGATCCAGGTGCAGACAAAGCCGAATACGACACTTTTGACCATGCCATTGAGTACGTCGTCAACGAAATCCACCGACGACTGCATATTGCCCCAGAATGAGCCCTCAAACACGCCCAGCCAGTCTACACCCACCAGCATGCCGCCCCAGATACCGATAACGGAGAAAATGGCGGCAAGCACCGGCATGGCAATAAAGCCGGCCCACAACCGGGGCGCCACCACGCGGCGCAGCGGGTCGACCCCCATCATTTCCATACTGGACAGCTGTTCGGTGGCCTTCATCAAGCCGATTTCCGCTGTCAGGGCGGAGCCGGCGCGGCCCGCGAACAGCAGCGCAGTCACCACGGGGCCCAGTTCACGCACCAGGGTCAGGGCAATCATCTGGCCGATGGCGGCTTCGGAGCCGTAATCACTGAGGATGGTGTAACCCTGCAGCGCCAGCACCATACCGATGAAAAGACCGGAGACCACAATAATCGGCAGCGACAGCACACCCACTGCGTACAGCTGTTTCATCAACAGCGGAAAACCGGTTGCCGGCCTTGGCACGCCGCCCAACACACCCGCGAGGAAGCGGCCTGAACGACCAAACGACGAGACACCATCCAGGCCAAGGCGCCCGAATGCGGCAATTCTTTCGATCAAGACACACCCCCGGAAAGCCCGAAATCCCTGGCGGCACCTTCTGCCGGATAATGGAAAGGCACCGGCCCGTCTGGCTGCCCCTGAAGAAACTGCTGGACCTGTCCGGAGGGGTGTTCGCGAAGCTGCTCCGGCGAGCCTTCGCCGATAACCCTGCCATCAGCGATGATGCAGGCGTAATGGCAGATGCTCAGGGATTCCGGCACATCGTGGGAAACCAGCACACTGGTCAGCCCCATGGAACTGTTCAGGTCCCGGATCAGTTTGACCAGAACGCCCATGGCGATAGGGTCCTGGCCGGCAAAAGGCTCGTCGTACAGGATCAGTTCCGGATCCAGGGCAATGCTTCTCGCCAGGGCGACCCGTCGGGTCATGCCTCCGGACAGTTCCGAGGGCATCAGATGCCTGGCACCACGCAGCCCGACCGCTTCCAGCTTCATCAGCACAATATCCCGGATCATGTCTTCCGGAAGACGGGTGTGCACGCGCAGGGGGAAGGCAACGTTCTCGAATACGCTCAGATCGGTGAACAGGGCACCACTTTGGAACAACATCCCCATTTTTTCCCGGAATGCGTAGAGGGCCTTGCGTCTGAGCTTGGGCACCTCGTGGCCATCTACCACCACACGGCCGGAATCGGGCCGGAGTTGACCGCCGATCAGGCGCAGGAGTGTGGTTTTACCGGTTCCGCTGGGGCCCATGATGGCGGTAATTTTGCCTCGGGGAATTTCCAGGCTGACACCGTCGAAAATCCGGCGCCCGGAGCGGGAAAACACAACATCCTCAAGCGATATGTAAGCCGATGAATCCATAGTCCCTACCTTTCAAAGAGGGCTACATTATGCCAAGGAACGCCCAAGCTCAATCCAAAGAACCCAAAATGTACTGATAGCAATGATCAGTTTGACTGAACTTTCGGTAACCGGGCCTCGTTGCCGGGCGAAAATGATATACTCCTCCGACCATTTCCAATGTCTTAACAGCCAGGCCCCAAGCCCGATGAACGAACAGACTCCGACCGATTTCCGAACGCCCGCCCTGCGTGCCATCCGCATCGAGCGAGACGCCATCAACGCTCTTGAGAGCCGTATCGACGATCATTTTACCCGGGCCTGTGAAGTTATTATGAAGTGCACGGGCCGCGTGGTGGTTACCGGCATGGGCAAGTCCGGCCACATCGGGAACAAGATCGCCGCAACCCTGGCCAGCACCGGCACGCCCTCGTTCTTCGTTCATCCGGGCGAGGCAAGCCACGGCGACATGGGTATGATTACCTCTCAAGACGTGGTTATCGCCATTTCCAACAGTGGCAACACCAGCGAGGTGGTCACCATTCTGCCACTGATCAAACGGATGGGCGCCCCGTTGATCAGTATGACCGGCAATGCGAATTCCACCCTGGCACGGGAAGCCATAGCCAATCTGGATGTCAGCGTACAGGTAGAAGCCTGCCCCCTGGGCCTGGCACCAACGTCGTCCACCACCGCAACCCTGGTGATGGGTGATGCTCTGGCGGTCGCCCTGCTTGAGGCCAGAGGTTTCAGCGCCGAAGATTTTGCCTTTTCCCATCCGGGCGGAAGCCTGGGGCGGCGGCTATTGCTGCGGGTCTCTGACATCATGCATACCGGTGATCGTATTCCGGTGGTCAGCGAGAGCACGCCCCTCAGCGGTGCGCTGCTGGAAATCTCCCGCAAGGGCCTTGGCATGACCACGGTCGTTGATGACCAGGGTGCGCTCACAGGAATATTTACGGACGGCGACCTTCGCCGGACCCTGGACCGCTCAGTAGACATCCACAATACGCCCATTCATGAAGTAATGACCCGGCATGGAAAAACCATCCAGGCCGATCATCTCGCGGCAGAGGCATTGAACGTGATGGAAGAAATGAAGATCAACGCCCTGCCGGTTACCGATGAGAACGGTGCCCTGACCGGCGCCATTAACATGCACGATTTGCTGCGGGCCGGGGTTATCTGACATGCAGAACCAATGGCCCGAGTCCCTGCTGGCGAAAGCGGCGTTAATCCGACTGATTGCCCTGGATGTCGATGGCATCATGAGCGATGGCAAGCTCTACTTCAGCGCCACCGGCGATGAGCTCAAGGCGTTCAACATTCTCGACGGCCTGGGCCTGAAACAGTTGATAGCTGCGGGTATAACTGTCGCTGTCATCACCGGGCGTAAGTCACCACTGACAGAAAAACGCATGCGGGACCTCGGTATCCCGCACCTGGTGCAGGGACGAGAGGACAAGAAAGCAGCCCTGCAGGAACTGGTGAGTACCATGAACATCCGCCCCGAAGCTATCGCCTACATGGGCGACGATCTGCCAGACCTGCCAGCCCTGAGGTTTGCGGGCCTGGGAATCACCGTACCCAACGGCTACTGGCTGGTTCGCCAGCATGCGGATTACTGCACCCGGGCGGGGGGAGGAGACGGCGCCGTGAGGGAGGCTTGCGATCTGCTGCTTAGCGCCCACGGAAAGCTGGACGCAGCGCTGGCGCCCTACCTGGAGCCTGATCAGGAGGCTGGCAGGTGAACTGGCTGCCGGACCGGCCCCGACTGCAAACACTGGCACTGGCGGGTACCATTGTTGCGGCGGTGTTTTTGCTGTGGCGAAGTGATGAGCCCCCGGTTATCGACAGGCAGGCCGCCGATCTGAGAGGCGATACCGAACCCGACGGATTCGTGGTCAATGGCAAGTACACCTCGTTCGATGAAGCCGGCAACCCCAAGGTCAGTTTTACCAGCCCGCGGATCGAGCAGTTCGAGGAGGGTAACCTGGCCACCATGGAATCGCCCAGGGCCGAGCTCTACAGCGTCACGGACGGCGCCGACACCCTGCCCTGGATTGTGGAGGCCGAAAATGGCAGTCTCCTGCAAAATGAAAACCTGCTTTACCTGACTGGCAATGTCCGGATACTCCGGAATGTGGACGGTCGGGACACCACCCTGACAACGCCAACCCTGACCCTGGACAACGACCGGGGCCTGGCATACACAGATGCACCCGTAGAAATACGCGACGTGACAGGAACCACCCGTGCCACAGGCATGAAAGCGTGGATCGACGAGCGGATTCTGGAACTGAACTCCCAGGTGGAAGGACTCTATGAAACCGGAAACTAACCGAAACCGGGGCCTGATGGCTGCCCTGCTGGCCATCACCTTGACCGGGCCGGCAGCCGCTTTCGAGCTTGATTCTGACATCCCCATCAAAGTAACCGCAGACAACGCCCGCCTCGACGACAACCAGGGTATCGCCACCTACACCGGCGATGTAGAGCTGGAACAGGGCGAGACCCATCTGAGTGCGAAGCGTGTGGTTCTGTACCGCGACGAAAACGGGCTGAACCGGATTGAAGCCTTCGGAAATCCGGCCCGTTACCGCCAGCCAAGCCGTGAAGGCGGAGGTGAAACCGACGCCAGGGCGCTGAATATCACCTGGTCGGCCGCTGACCAGCGTCTGATCTTTGAACGGCAAGCGGTCATCGAACAGAATGGCAACCTGTTCCGTGGCGACATCATCCATTATGATACCGCCCGCCGGGTCGTCACGGCCCAAGGCGGCGCCGATAGCGGCGAAGGGTCCGGCCGGGTAGAAATGGTGATTCAGCCACGCAGCACTGACAGACGCACTGATAGACAGGAATCCGATGGCAGTTCTGAGGGCCAGTAATCTGGCAAAGAGTTATAAACAGAAAAAAGTGGTGATCGACGTTTCCCTGGAAATCCGCAGCGGGGAAATTGTGGGTCTGCTGGGCCCCAATGGCGCCGGTAAAACCACCTGCTTTTACATGATCGTGGGGCTGGTTCCGGCCGACCACGGCCGGATCACCATCGACAGCCGCGACATCACTCATCTGCCCATGCACGGCCGGGCGCGCCAGGGCATCGGCTACCTGCCCCAGGAAGCCTCGGTATTCCGCAAACTGTCGGTGCGCGACAACATCATGGCCATTCTGGAAACCCGCAAGGGTCTGAGCAAGGCCGAGCGGGAAAAAAAGCAGGAAGAATTGCTCGAAGAATTCCACATTACCCACATTCGTGACAGCATGGGCATGGCCCTGTCCGGCGGCGAACGCCGGCGTGTGGAAATTGCCAGGGCCCTGGCGATGGAGCCGGCCTTTATCCTCCTAGATGAGCCGTTCGCCGGTGTCGACCCCATTTCCGTGAGTGATATCAAACACATCATCCGGCATCTCCGGGACAAGGGCATCGGTGTACTGATTACCGACCACAACGTACGGGAGACCCTGGACATCTGCGAGAATGCCTACATCGTTTCCGGTGGCCACATCATCGCCTCCGGTAATGCCGAATCCATTCTGGCCAACCAGCAGGTAAAGGAAGTGTACCTGGGCGATGAGTTCCGGCTGTGAAATTGGGGTCAGATGAAATTGGGGTCAGATGAACTTTTCATCTGACCCCAATTTCATCTGACCCCCGGATTGTTTTGATGATCGGTAGCAAGTAAACTCGGCAAAGAACTTGCTAGGGTAATAAAGAGCCAAGGCAAGTAACCGACATATAAAGATTTTTTTCACTACCCACGACACCGGGAGCTGATGAGTGACGGATCCTGAACCATGGTGATGAAAGCCTCCTTACAGTTAAAGCTGGGTCAAAGCCTGACCATGACGCCCCAACTGCAACAGGCGATCCGGCTTCTACAGCTTTCGACTCTCGACCTTCAGCAGGAAATCCAGCAGGCCCTGGAATCCAACCCCATGCTGGAAACGTCCGAGAATGAGGATCAGCCGGAAACCGACACCGGCAATGACGAACGGGAGGCCAATGCCACCGAGTCTGCCGCTGAAACGGCTCCCGAGCCTTCACCCGACTGGGATGAAAGCGAAAACGGTCCGGACTGGTCCTCGGAAAACGAAATCCCGGATAACATTCCGGACGATCTTCCGGTCGACACCGCCTGGGACGATATCTACCAGTCCGCACCGGCACCTGCCGCCCGGAACGATGACGAAAACGATCACGATTTCGAGACCCGCAACTCCCCCACTGACACGCTTCAGGATCACCTGGAATGGCAACTGAACCTGACCCCGATGAGCGAACGGGACCAGGCCATTGCACACGCCTTGATGGATGCAGTGGATGAGCGCGGTTACCTGACCAGTTCCCTGGAAGAGATTCATTCCGGGTTGCTGGATGAAAACGAAGAAGACCCCCTTGAGCTGGATGAAGTCGAGGCAGTCCTGCACCGGCTGCAGCATTTTGACCCTCCTGGCGTGTTCGCCCGGGACCTGCAGGAATGCCTGCTGATCCAGCTCAACCAGTTGCCGCCGGAGACGCCCTGGCTGGCCCAGGCTCGCCTGGTCATCACCCATTACATCAATCTGCTCGGCAACCGCGACTACGCCCAACTGTTGCGCCGAAGCCGCCTGAAAGAAGACCAACTGCGGGATGTACTGGCCCTGATTACCGGCCTCAATCCCCGTCCCGGTGACGTGATTGACCGCGCCGAACCTGACTATGTGATTCCGGATGTGATTGTTCGCAAGCACAACAGCCGCTGGCGCGTTGAACTGAACCCGGAAATTGCCCCGCGCATCCGCGTCAATGCCAGCTATGCTTCTCTTATAAGGCGTGCGGACAGCAGTGCCGACAACACTTACCTGCGGGATCAGCTGCAGGAGGCGAAATGGTTTATCAAGAGCCTGCAGAGCCGTAATGAAACCCTGCTGAAAGTAGCGACCCGCATTGTCGAGCACCAGCAAGGATTCCTGGACCAGGGTGAAGAAGCCATGAAACCGCTGATCCTTTCTGATATCGCCCAGGCGGTTGAGATGCATGAGTCCACGATTTCCCGGGTAACCACCCAGAAATACATGCACACCCCCCGGGGAATTTTCGAGCTGAAATATTTCTTCTCCAGCCATGTCAGCACTGACGAAGGCGGTGAATGTTCTTCCACGGCAATCCGCGCGATGATCAAAAAGCTGATTGCCGCGGAAATGCCCAAAAAGCCGTTGAGCGACAGTAAAATTGCAGCCATGCTAGGGGAACAGGGAATCAAGGTTGCGCGACGCACAGTTGCCAAGTACCGGGAGGCCATGCACATTCCGCCTTCGAACGAACGCAAACGACTGGTCTGAACACCCGGGGTCCGGGCGCAACGCACTATTCGCCGGCGCACAATGCACCAGCACCCAGACCGGCTCCCAGGAGCCGGAACGATGACAACAGGAGACGCCTATGCAACTCAATATTTCAGGCCATCACGTAGAACTGACTCCCGCACTGAAGGATTATGTTTCAGAGAAGTTCCAGAAACTCGAGCGTCACTTTGACCATATCAGCAACTGCCAGGTAACCCTGGAAGTGGAAAAAGTACGCCAGATAGCGGAAGCCACGCTGCACGTGGTTGGTGGTGACCTTCACGCAAAGGCAGAAAATGAGGATATGTACGCAGCCATCGATGCCCTGATCGACAAACTGGACCGCCAGATCCTCAAACACAAGGAAAAGAATGTAGACCGGATGCACGGAAACGGCTCTCGCTAACTGGCTGTTTTCATGCAAGTCATCCAATCGAGCTGCGACATGGCTTACGTGTCGCAGCCTTTTTTTAACGGAAATGCAGTCGATCCATGAGCGACACATCCCTGACCATAGACAACATACTTGCACCGGAGCTCACCCTCTGTCGGGTGTCGGCATCCAGCAAGAAACGGGCTCTGGAGTTTATTGCCGAGCAGATAAATCACCAGGACAATACCCTCAGTGAAACCCAGATATTCAATAACCTGATCTCACGGGAACGTCTGGGCAGCACCGGTATTGGCCAGGGAATTGCCATCCCGCACTGCCGCCTGGAAGGCCTGGATCACGTGGTGGGCGTACTGATGACGCTGGAAGAAAGTGTCGAGTTCGACGCCATCGACAACCAGCCGGTAGATCTGATCTTCGCTCTGATTGTGCCCAAGGAGGCCACCAGCGAACACCTGGAACTGCTCAGCCAGCTGGCGGAAAAATTCAACGAGCGGTCGTTCTGTGATCGCCTGCGACAATCCGAGGACGCCAGCACCCTGTATGAGCGCATGACCGCCTCGGGCGGATGACATTCATTGCAGTGGAGGTACGTGGTCATGAAACTGATTATCGTCAGCGGCAGGTCAGGGTCGGGCAAGAGTACCGCACTTCATGTGCTGGAAGATCTGGGCTTCTATTGCATCGACAACCTCCCGATCGGCCTGCTTTTCCCCCTTACCCGGGAAGCCGCCAGCCAGACAACACCGGGCCGGCTCGGCAAGATGGCCGTGAGCATCGACGCCCGCAACCTCTCTGGAGAACTGGCCAACTTCGAAGAGATCTATCGCCGCCTCCAGGAAACAGGGGTGACCCTAGAGATCATCTTCCTGGATGCCGACGAACAATCCCTGCTGCAGCGTTTCCATGCGACTCGCAGAAAGCACCCGTTGAGCGACGACAAGACCTCTCTGCGGGAAGCCATCACCAGCGAAAAAAAACTTCTTGAACCACTTTCCAAGCTGTCCGATCTGTATGTGAACACCACCGGTATGTCCATGTACGAACTCCGGGATATGGTGAAGCAGCGGGTGGTCGGCAGGAAGGACCAGGAACTTGCCCTGCTGTTCCAGTCGTTTGGCTTCAAGCACGGTGTGCCGCTGGATTCCGACTATGTCTTCGATGTTCGTTGCCTGCCCAACCCCTACTGGGATACCAGTCTCAGGAAATACGTGGGCACCGATCAGCCGGTGATTGAGTTCCTGGAGAAAGAACCGGCAAGCCGGAAGATGATCGATGATCTCAAGACTTTCCTGGGCACCTGGTTACCTTCCTTCGCGGACAGCAACCGCAGCTACATGACCATTTCCATTGGCTGTACCGGAGGCCAGCACCGCTCTGTGTATGTGTGCGAGCAACTGGGAGAGCACTTCCGGCAACGCTACAACAATGTCCAGGTGCGGCACACCGAACTGCCACATTTGCAAACACGGGAAGAGATCTGACCAGCCCATGATTCGCCGCCCGATTACCATTATCAACAAACTGGGGTTGCACGCCCGTGCCACCGCCAAGCTGGTTGCCACAGCCTCCGAATTCGACAGCAGCGTGAGAATCGCTGGCAAGGGCCGGGATGTAGACGCCAAAAACATCATGCAGGTGATGATGCTGGCAGCCAGCAAAGGCACGGATGTGGAGCTCATTGCCGACGGACCGGACGAGGAGCAGGCCATCGATGCACTGGTGGAGCTCATCAACGATTATTTTGGCGAGGGCGAATAAAAATGGGGTCAGATGAACTTTTCATCTGACCCCATTTTCATCTGACCCCGATTTAATTTCCTACAACTCTTTCTCACCGATAGCGCCTAACTCCGCTATAATACAGGCGTTTTCTCACGCCGGGTGATTCATGACCGATATTCTGGAAAAAAGCCAGGCCCGCCAGCGCCTTCGCTCCCTGAGCGAAGCCCTGGACAGTGGCGCGCTGAAGCAGGTTGCACGCATCCTGAACGGTGGCCTGAGCCCCAGCGACATTGCTCACCTGCTGGAATCTTCGCCGCCCCGGCAGCGGGCGCTGTTATGGAATCTGGTCGACAAGCAACTGGAAGGGGAAGTCCTCCAGTACCTGAGCGATGATATTCGCGGATATTTCCTGAGCCAACTGAACGCCCAGGAACTGGCGGACATTATTGAGGATTTCGAGTCGGACGACCTGGCCGACTTGCTGCAGCAGTTGCCGGACACGGTGATCCAGGAGGTTCTGGACACCATGGACGAGCAGGACCGCCAGCGTGTGGAAGAGGTCCTTTCCTACCCGGAGGACACCGCCGGCGGCCTGATGAACACGGACACCATCACGGTGCGCCCGGACATCAGCATTGACGTTGTACTGCGTTACCTTCGCCGGCACCGTACCTTGCCGCCCATGACCGACAGCCTGATTGTGGTCAGCCGGCGCGATGAATTCATCGGTATGCTGCCGATCACCAAGATGCTGGTATCCAACCCTGCCTCGACCGTACGGGAAGTCATGGACACCGACATCGAGCCCATTCCCGTTAGCCTCTCCGACACCAAGGTCGCGACACTGTTCGAGCGCTACGATCTGATCTCGGCACCGGTGGTGAACGACGAAGGCCGGTTGCTGGGCCGGATCACCATCGATGACGTGGTTGACGTTATCCGCGAGGATGCGGATCACTCGCTGATGAGCATGGCCGGTCTGGACGAAGATGAAGATACCTTTGCTCCGGTCTGGAAAACCACGCGCCGCCGGGCGATCTGGCTCGGGATTAACCTGGTTACCGCGCTTACGGCATCGGCAGTGATCGGCATATTCGAGGCGACCATCGCCAAAGTAGTGGCGCTTGCGGTGCTGATGCCAATTGTTGCCAGCATGGGCGGCATTGCCGGCAGCCAGACCCTGACTCTGGTCATCCGGGGCATGGCCGTCGGGCAAATCAGCGGCGCCAACGTTCGTTGGCTGCTGAACCGGGAGTTTCTTTCCGGCATCCTTAACGGGCTGCTCTGGGCGGCGGTGGTCGCCGGTGCTGCCATGCTCTGGTTCCAGGAGGTGCTGATTGGAGCCATTATTGCGGCCGCCCTGGTGATCAATCTTGTTGCAGCGGCGCTGGTGGGCACGGTGCTGCCGCTGTTTCTCAAGTCACGTAATATCGATCCGGCTCTGGCTGGTAGCGTGATACTGACAACCGTGACGGATGTGGTTGGATTCATGGCCTTTCTTGGCCTGGCGACCATTTTCTACGCCTGATAGGCGAACATGGGGTCAGATGAAAGCTTTCATCTGACCCCGACTTTACGGCTACTGGATTTATGAAAGACAACCACGACAACCCCGACAACGACGCGCCGGAATACGACGGCCCCAGCAAGTCCCAGCTCAAACGGGAAATGCATGCACTGCAGGACCTGGGCAGGCGGATGCTCGACCTGGGCAAGGATCAACTGGAAACCCTGCCGATCAGTGATAGCCTGAGGGCTGCCATCGAGGAATCCCGGCGCATCCGCCAGAATGAGGCCAGGCGACGGCACCTCCAGTACATCGGCAAGATCATCCGCCAGGAAGACGATCCCGAGGCCCTGAAAAAAGCCATCGACGCCTTTGATGCCGGTAGTGAAGAACACACCCGCAGACACCACCTGGCCGAACGCTGGCGCGACCGGATGATTGCCGAGGGCGATTCGGTGGTGGGGGAATTCTTCAGCTACTGCCCGGGGGCAGACATGCAGCACCTGCGCAATCTGGCCCGGAACGCCCGCAAGGATGTCGAAAAACAGAAAAACACCGGCCAGTCCCGGAAACTGTTCCGTTATCTTCGGGAGTGCATCGACGACGCTGAAGCTGTGTGAAAACGGGGTCAGATGAAAATGGGGTCAGATGAACTTTTCATCTGACCCCATTTTCAGCTTAGCCGACGGTGCTCCCAGACCGGCATTCGGGTACGGAGGTTGGCAATCTGCTCTGGGTCGAGTTCCGCGGAGACCACACCCGGACCCTCGCCAATTTCAGTCACTACCCTGCCCCAGGGATCGCAGATCAGGCTATGGCCGTAGGTCTGCCGCCGTTCACTGTTCTGACCACCCTGCCCGGCGGCCACCACCCAGACCTGGTTTTCGATGGCCCGGGCCCGGATCAATGGGTGCCAATGGGCATCGCCGGTCTGCCAGGTGAAGGCGCTAGGCAGGCATACCCAGTCGGCCTCCTGCTCTCTCAGCGCCCTGAACAGCTCCGGGAAGCGCAGATCGTAGCAGATGGCAAGTCCCAGCTTCCCAGCCGGCGTGTCCACGGTAACGACCTGCTCCCCCGGCTCAAAGGTGTCGGACTCACGATACTGGCCATGGGCGTCTTCAACCATGGCATCAAACAGGTGGATCTTGTCATAACGGGCAACCTCTATTCCCTGGTCATCAAACACCAGGCAGGTTGCACGGACCCGGGCCTCGATATCTGAACCATCCGGGCGTTGCGCCAGCGGCATCGAGCCGCCGACGATCCAGATCCCGAGCTTCCGGGCCTGTTCCGCCAGAAAGGCCCGTATCACCGGGTCGGGGCCGGCTTCCTTGCGGCCACAATCAACCATCTGGCTGCTTGCCAAGACCGCAAAATTTTCCGGCAGCACCGCTACCCCGGCCCCCTGTCCCGCGGCCTCCGCCAGCAATCGCTCCGCTTCGGCCAGGTTGGCCCGGATATCATGGCTGCTGACCATCTGAATGGCTGCAACCCGACTGCAAACACCTTCGCTCATGACCGTCTCCCGTTCTTATTGACCGGTATCAAATACCCGCTGCAAATCCACTTTCGGCTGACCCCATGTACCTGTAACACGGTAGGTCGCACTGGTCAGCTTGCTCAGAGGATCACCCAGAACCTTGTCCAGCACAAACAGGGCGCCACCAATGGGCGCGCCGGCTCCCATCAGCAGTGCCGCCAGGGGCAGATTCTGGGTCAGGGGCAACACAACCACCAACCGCATATTTAGCTGCTCACTGGCCATATTGGTGGCTCCACTGAGTTTGAAGGCACCGGAGGGGCCCACCACCTGAAGTTCGGGATCCATCGTCAGTAAGCCGCGGGTAATCTGAGCCTTGCCAGAAATGGCATCGAATGCCACGCCTCGCTCGTACA
Organism: Marinobacter sp. SS8-8; assembly: GCF_030540945.1. Taxonomy (NCBI): domain Bacteria; kingdom Pseudomonadati; phylum Pseudomonadota; class Gammaproteobacteria; order Pseudomonadales; family Marinobacteraceae; genus Marinobacter; species Marinobacter sp. SS8-8. Next base: position 256,640 of record NZ_JASSVN010000001.1, read on the forward strand.
GATCGGAAAAATCGAGCTTAAGCCGCCGCCACAGCGTATCCGAGTTCAGGAGATTGAAAATGCGGAACAACTGGGCGCTATTGTTACGCTCAAGAATCACCCCCTCATCCAGTCTCAGACTGACCGAGCCATTGAGCTCCGCTATCGAGAATTCATCCGGACGACCGGGCCAGTCCAGATCCAGTTGAATGTTGGTGGCCTCGTTGGTAACCGGCATGTCGGTGTCGAACAGGTTGTTCAGATCTGCCAGGGCACCACCGGTAATAGCCCCCCAAAACCGGCTTGTCTCCCGCTCGTCAACAATACTCCAGGTCATGTTACCCGTCAGTGTCAGGGAGTTTAACCGCCCCTCCATGTCAGTGACGTTGAGCCGGTGCGGCTCGGGGCGAAGTCGGAAGGCCCAGCCGCCCAATGAATCAGCGTTCAGTTGGAGATCGGCGATGGTTACGTCAATGTCTGGCCAGTTGCCCATATCCAGGGCCCGGAACGCTTCGAGCTGTTTGTTCAGGGTGAGAAAATCCGCGGGCTCCTTCGCAGTTCCCTCGCCGCGCATGAGTCGCAGAACCTCAAAATCCGCCATGATCGTATCGCCATTGTCCGGGATCAGCACCTGACCCCTCGCGCGCTTTGAGTCGGTCTTGACGACCCAGCGGTCGCCGAGATCCAGGGCATTGATGTCAATATCGGTCAACAGCTGGTTCCCGAGGTAGATGTGGTCCAGGCGAAGGTCAAATCCGGTCTTCTTCCACAACAGATCGAATGCCAGCCGGTTTTCCCATTCTCCGGTGATGCTCAGGCCGCCGGCAGCAGAGGGTTTGATAACCGCCCTGAGGGGCGCCGCTTCACCAGCGGGTTTTGACAGCGGCTCCGGCCACTCAACGGCCAGGCCCTCGAGGCTGGAGCGCACCCGGATGCCGGAGGTCGAATCCACCCCCATGTCCAGTTCGGCGATGTAGGACACCCTTCCCTGGAGGCCGAGACCGGCCTTTGCCGAAAGACCCGCGCTGGCAAACACACCGGGCACCGGAAGTTCGCCTGACTGGCTGACGCTCAGGGCGGCCCCTGAGCGGGCCCGACTGAACGCCATGGTGACGGGCTCACCGAAAAACTTCGCCGCCAGCGGGCCACCGGAAAAGCCGTCTTCGCTGTGGTAGGTCAGTTCGCCGTGAACATCCTCCCAGGCCAGACCGGCGGAGGGGTACACAACAGAACCGTCAGCAACAGCAATGTTGGCCTCAACCACGGGAGCTTGCCCCGAGCCAAGCGGCAGATCAATACCGAGAACGAGCTGGTACTGGCCACCGTACTGCAATTTTCGGGCTTCCCTTCCGGCCATCTCCCCCAGTGGGCTGTTGTCCATCCAGTAACCCAGCGACTCTCCGGGTACCCTTGCCGAGACATCGACCCTGACCCGGGCATTTTCCCCGGGAATGACCCTGACCGAACTCGGATTCAGGTTCAGCCCCCCGGTCTTGCCAGCGTCGAGGCTGACCAGTGTGTTGCCGTTATGAACTTCCACCCGGCCCCGGGCAGAGCGAACCTCCGGCCAGTTTTCGTCATAACGAACAGTGGCCTGGTCGAACTGGAAACCCATAGAGGAAACGAAGGTGCCCCGCGGAGCATCAGGACCTATCTGGCCATGACCGTAGTAGACTCCGGAGGTGATATCCGCCTCGAGGATGGCTGTTGTCAGCCACTCGTACAATCCGGGGTTGACCACTTTGACCGGCACAAAATCGGCCAGCATCCCGGCGGTGCCGTTCTTCAACGACACCCTGAGGCCAAGGTTGTCCTCGCCCTCGCGGTCCAGCTTCAGGTCAAACGCGCCCTCGATTTCCGTGCTCTCGTTGTAGACCATACGAACACTATCGGAGAATACCCGGGTGATGGGACCGTCCAGTTGCCAGGCGATCTGGCCCTCAAGTGCCGGGAATGACCAGGCGCCACCAAACAGTTCAGGAAACTCGAGGCTTACGGGTGCCTCCCCGGTCGCAACCCGAACATAGCCGCTATTTCTGTCCAGAAAGATAGTGCCGTTAACAGACGTGACCCCGGGTGCCCCGCCGTAGGCCCGGACACTGGCATCCCGGAGCCGGCCCGAAAGCTCGAATTTCTCCGGAGACTGGTCAGGCAGGTACACTTCAAGCTGGTCAAGGAATCCGCCAGGGCGATAATTGCGCAGGGCCCTCAGGGCCGGTTCCGGCAGGATCGGAAGTCTCGAGGCCAGGCGGCGGGTGGGCGCAAGGGGCAGCGCATCGGCGATCACCGACATACCGCCATCCGAAGGCGCCAGGCGCAGGCTAAACGGGGAAACTACGTCACCATTCCAGGTCCACTGGAGCTGTTTGATATGCCATTCCCCCAGGGCGAAGGAGTCGGACCCGCTCAGTTTCTCATCGGCCATAACGCTATGGTGGCGACGCCAGCCAAATCGCGCGCGAATGTCTTCCAGAGGCGCAAGTGACTCATGCCCCACACCCAGTTGCAGGTACGGTGTCCGGACACTGCCCGTCACCTGCTGCAACTGACCGTCCCGGAACGTCAGCCAGGCCTCACCACCAAGATCAAACCCCTCCAGTCGAAGCATCCGCCACTGGTATTCGTCGATCAGGTCGTCGAACAGCCGTCCCGAATCCACATCAAGATACAGCTGGCCGGTAAAATCACCCCGGAAGAAGTGCTCCCCCACCAGGGCGAAGCTGGCCAGTTGCTGGGTCGTGCCAGACTGCATGGCCCGGCCAGAGGCATGGAACAGTCCACGGCGATACTCCAGATCCAGTTGGGGAATGTCCAGATGGCGACGGTTGCCCTGACTGTCCCGGATACCAAGATCCACCCGGGTGAACTTCACATGGGGATCAGACAGCCAGTTGCCGGCAAGCTCCAGCCACTCATGCAGCTGGTTGCTGACCAGCCCCGGAATGTCGGCACCCAGCACTGCCACATTGCCGCTCTGTTCCCGGGTAACCGTGAGTTCCAGCCCTTCGGCTTCAAAATCTTCGAACACAACCCTCAATCGCCTCAGGGATGCCAGGGCATCAAGCCGGATATTGAGGTACTCCAGGTTTGCCACAACAACACCGGTTTCAGTGTTGCTGACCCGGATATCACGGGCGGAAAAGGAAGGATCAAGCCAGTACCAGCGGGAGGAAAGACTGCCAATACTGACGTTGTGCCCCAGTCGGTCAGAAAGTTCACGAGCCAGATCGTCGCGAAAGCTGTCTACGTTCCGGGTCAACTGGCGGCCCAGGCCAGCATAGAGGGCGAATAGCACCAGCACGACCAACAGCAACCACCAGATCAGGCTGGCAAGGCGTGCCGCCAGCCGAACCGGAGGGCTCTCTGACAGGTTCTCCGGAAGCGGCGGCTCGTGATCGGTGGAGGACATCCGGGCACCTTACTCCACAACCCGGCGGATTGCCCCGGGCTCAGAGCAAAACGACATCGTACTGCTCCTGGCTGTATAACGGCTCTACCTGGAAACGAATGGTTTTGCTGATAAAAGTCTCCAGATCGGCCACGTTGTCTGATTCTTCATCCAGCAGGCGGTCGACCACACTCTGTGATGCCATCACCAGGTAACTCTCGGCATCGTAGGCGCGGTTGACCCGGAGAATCTCCCGAAAGATCTCGTAGCACACGGTCTCGGTGGTTTTGAGGAATCCGCGGCCGTCACAGATCGGGCAGGGCTCACACAGCACCTGGCCGAGACTCTCTGTGGTGCGTTTGCGGGTCATCTCCACCAGGCCCAGTTCCGATACGCCGGTAATCTTGGTTTTGGCGTGATCACGCTCCAGCATTTTTTCCAGCATGCGGTGCACCTGACGCTGATGTTCGGGATCTTCCATGTCGATAAAATCAATAATGATGATGCCACCGAGATTTCGCAAACGCAGCTGGCGGCTGATGGCGCGGGCGGCCTCGAGATTGGTTTTGAAGATGGTTTCTTCCAGATTCCTGTGGCCCACAAACGCACCGGTATTGATATCGATGGTGGTCATTGCCTCGGTCTGATCGATGATCACGTACCCGCCGGACTTGAGCTGGACCTTGCGGCTCAGGGCTTTCTGGATCTCGTCTTCCACCGAGTAGAGATCGAATATGGGCCGCTCTCCCGGATAACACTCAACCTTGTCGGAAAATTCCGACACGAACTCATCCACAAACTCCATTACCCGCTGGTGACTTTCACGGCTGTCGATGCGGACTTTCTCGGTCTGGGGCCGGATCAGATCCCGGATGGTACGAATGAACAGAGGCAGATCCTGGTAGACTACCGCCGGTGCCTGAACGCGGGAAATCCGCTCATGGATGGACTGACTCAACCGGTGCAGGTAGGTCATGTCGCCAGCCAGGTCTTCCGGTAATGCTGCCTCGGCAGCGGTCCGGATGATGTAGCCACCCCGAACATCCGAGTCCCCTGCGGCGGCTTCTTCGACTACCGATTTCAGTCGTGCCCGCTCGGTGTCGTCTTCAATCCTCTGGGAAATACCCACATGGCTGACACCGGGCATGAACACCAGGTACCGGGAGGGGATGGAGAGCTGGGTTGTCAGCCTCGCGCCCTTGGTGCCAATCGGGTCTTTGGTGACCTGGACGACCAGAGACTGGCCCTCACGAAGCAGGCTGCGAATGTCCGGAACGGTTTTCGGGGTATCGGCCGGATCGCCGCCATTGGACTGGCTCGGAGCCACATCGGAGGCATGGATAAACGCCGCCCGCTCCAGACCAATATCGACGAACGCCGCTTCCATGCCCGGCAATACCCGCACCACCTTGCCCTTGTAGATGTTCCCGACAATGCCTTTCCTGCTGGTGCGCTCAATATAGGCTTCCTGCAGCATGCCGTTCTCGACCAGAGCCACGCGGGTTTCCACGGGTGTGACGTTGATCAGGATCTCTTCACTCATGATGTTTGGCTCTCCAGACTGCGCGGCCAGTTTCTCCAGACCGGGTAACCAGCATCGGCCAGCAGTGCTGCTGTTTCCTGCACAGGCAATCCAACCACGGCACTGTAGCTGCCCCGGAGCTCATTGACAAAAATACCACCAAGGCCCTGAATTCCATAACTTCCGGCCTTGTCCATTGGTTCACCACTGGCAACGTAGGCCTCGATTTCGCCAGCAGATAAAGCCCTGAATCGGACTTCGGTCACCACGAGCCGGGAGTGGCATACGCCATCCCAAGCCAGCGCCACAGCGGTCATCACCTGATGGGTCGCACCAGAGAGCCGGGCCAGCATCGCCCTGGCCTCGCTGGCGCCGGAGGGTTTACCGAGGATGACACGATCAAGAACCACGGACGTATCCGAACCCAGTACCAGGCATTCCGGAGAGGATTGCGCCACCGCCAGAGCCTTCGCCCGGGCCAGCCGCTCCACATAGTGTTCCGGCGTTTCGCCAGCCCCCGGTGTTTCATCAATATCCGCCGGACGAACCAAAAAGCTCAGGCCGATCTGCTGCAACAGCTCTGCCCGGCGGGGAGAAGCCGAGGCAAGAATGATTGGCGACATGGCTAACCCAGTTTGCGGTTAATGTTGTCCAGCACAATGGAAAGCACTGGCCATACCAGGGCGCTGGTCAGGGCCGGCCAAAGGTAGCTGAAGCCGGCATCCTCGGCACCAATCAGTTGCTTCAGGAAATGTACCAGCATCTGGTTGATCCCGAGCAACAGGAACACTATCAGGCACTGCTGGGGCATCGGGTACATGCGAAGGCGCTGGTGAATGGTGAGCACCAGGAAGGCGATCAGTGCCATGGCCATGGCGTTTACACCGAGGGGGGTAGCCTCAAGAACGTCCAGCAGCAGCCCGAGACACCAGGCCAGCAGAATACCGAACTGGGCCGGCGCCCGGAACGTCCAGTAGAAAACAACCAGCCCCAGCCACTCAGGACGGAACTCGAACCAGCCAACCGGGAACAGGGAAATGCTGAAAACCAGGGCGACAACAACGGACAGTGCGAAAACCGGGTAGCTGATTACCGATAACATCAGTCCTGTCCTCCCTGTGCGGCGTCTGCCTCACCGCTCGCGGCGGTCTCGCCTTCAGCGGCCTCACCGTCGGGCGATGTCGATGCTTCCGGCGGAAACACTACCAGCACCAGACGGCTCTGGTTTAGTTGCGCTTTCGGCGTTGCCTCGATGGAGGCAAACGGCTCACCCGGCTCCTTGGAAATGCGGCTTACTTCTGCCACCGGGTAGCCCCGGGGGAACCGGCCACCCAGGCCGGAACTTACCAGAAGATCCCCTTCCCGGATGTCCGCGGTGTCTGGCACATGGACCAGATCAAGGGTAACGCTATCGCCGGTGCCCAGCAGGATAGCCCGCAATCCGTTGCGGACCACTTCCACCGGAACGGCGTGGCTGCTGTCAGACACCAGCAGTACCCGAGACGTTAACTGGCTGCTCCGTACCACCTGCCCCATCAATCCGTGCGCATCCAGAATGGCCTGGCCTGGCACGACGCCATCGCGCCGGCCTTTGTTGATAATGACCTCATGAGAGAATGGATCCGGAGAGACACCGACCACTTCGCCCACGATGACGCGGTCGTCCAGCACCTCGGAGGAGTTCATCAGGCGGCGCAGTTCGTTGTTTTCGGAGGCAAGGGCCGCGTATTTCAGGGCGCGCCGTTCCAGGATCATCAGGCGGGCCCGGAGGTCTTCGTTTTCCTGCTGCAGGTCCTTCTTGTTTTCAAACAGCCCAGCCACCCAGTCGGTGAATTCATAGGGTGCATTGCCGAGCCAGTACACCGGAGCCAGACCTGTGGCAATGGTGCTACGCACGGTTGAGACCTTGTCGAAACGCGCATCGGCAACCACCAGGGCTGCCGATACGAGAAAAACGATGAGGAGTCTGAAACCGGGAACAGACCCCTGGACGAAGATGGTTTTAATGTCGAGCCCTCCCCACGGGATTACCCCTCCTGGGAGAACATTCCGATGCCACCCCGGTCAATCACTTCCAGCGCCTTGCCGCCACCACGGGCGACGCAGGTCAGCGGGTCTTCTGCGATGATCACCGGCAGGCCGGTTTCCTCACTGATCAGTTTGTCCAGCCCGCGCAGTAACGCCCCGCCACCGGTCAGTACGATACCGCGCTCTGCGATGTCGGAGGCCAGTTCAGGCGGCGATTGTTCCAGGGCGCTTTTCACGGTCTGGACAATCTGGGCCAGGGATTCCTGCAGCGCATCGAGGATTTCCTCGCTGTTCAGGGTGAAGGCCCTGGGCACGCCTTCGGCCAGGTTGCGACCACGCACGTCGATTTCGCGGATTTCGAGGCCCTCATAGGCGCAGCCGATTTCGTGTTTGATGCGCTCGGCGGTGGAATCGCCGATCAGGCTGCCGTAGTTGCGGCGCACGTAGGTAACGATGGCTTCGTCGAACTTGTCACCACCCACCCGAACGGACTCGGCATAGACAATGCCGTTCAGGGAGATGATGGCGATTTCGGTGGTGCCACCGCCGATGTCGACGATCATGGAGCCACTGGCTTCTTCCACTGGCAGGCCGGCGCCTATGGCCGCGGCCATGGGCTCTTCGATCAGGAACACTTCGCGGGCGCCGGCGCCGAGGGCGGATTCGCGAATGGCTTTGCGCTCTACCTGGGTGGACTTGCTGGGTACGCACACGAGCACCCGCGGGCTCGGGGTAATGAAGCTGTTCTCATGCACCTTGTGGATGAAGTGCTGGAGCATTTTTTCGGTAACGACAAAATCTGCAATCACGCCGTCTTTCATGGGACGGATGGCGGTGATGTTGCCGGGGGTGCGGCCCAGCATGCGTTTGGCCTCTGCACCGACGGCGGCGACCATTTTCTGGGAACCACTGGTGCGAATGGCCACAACGGATGGCTCATTCAGAACGATTCCGCGCTCACGGACGTAAATCAGGGTGTTGGCGGTGCCCAGGTCGATGGACAGGTCGCTTGAGAATAAGCCTCGGAGTCTTTTTATCAACATTCGTGTAGTTTCAACCTGAGAGTTGCAGTCGCAGAGAAAAGATGCGGCAACTTTAGCAGTGAGCACCCCGGCAGGCAAGGCGCGAACCGGCCTCACGCCTTACGGTTCACACATTTACCTTATGGGCTGGGGCCTCCCGCCATTGTTCGAATCTGTTACCATGTCGCTTTAATTTTTTGGCTTGGGTGGAGGGCCGCCCGAAGATTGCCTTTCAAAACACGCTACGAGCACATCCCTGTGCGCTTGTTTCGGGCCGTCCCTGGCCCTCAACAGTTTTGAAAGGCAATCTCCGAGCGACCCCACACTTCAAAAGCGCCTTCAATCTCGAAAGATTTATTACCGACATTTTATTTACCTGGGAGGCTAATGCGTGACCATTTCCCGTGAGGACATTGAGAAAGTCGCTGTGCTCGCCCGCATTCGTGTGGATGACGAGCAGGTTTCGGCTCTGGAGAAGGATCTGGGCAATATCCTGGATCTGGTGGATCAGCTGGGGGCGGCCGACACCGATTCAGTTGAGCCCATGGCCCATCCGCTGAATGCGGTCCAGCGTCTGCGCGCTGATGAGGTAACCGAGACCAACCAGCGGGAGGCGTTCCAGGCGATTGCGCCGGCTACCGAGAACGGGCTTTATCTGGTTCCCCGAGTGATTGAATAAGCCATCGAATGATTCATGGGAATTGAACGATCTGACGAACAGCGATTTCAGGATTCATCATGCATAACAAATCCGTAGCAGAGCTTTCCCGGGAACTGGGCAGCGGCCAGGTGTCCAGCGTGGAGCTGACCCAGCATTTTCTCGACCGCATCAGGCAGGAGGATGGCAAGTACAACAGTTTTATTAGCGTGACCGGGGAGCAGGCGCTTGCCGATGCCAGGGCGGCGGATGAGCGGCGGGCGGCGGGGAATGCGACGCCCTGGACGGGGGTTCCGTTTGCCCACAAGGATATTTTCTGCACCAGCGGTGTTCGCACCACTTGTGGCTCGAAGATGCTGGAGAATTTTGTTCCGCCTTACGATGCAACGGTCACCGCGAATTTCCGCCAGGCGGGTGCGGTGTGTCTGGGCAAGACCAACATGGATGAGTTCGCCATGGGGTCCTCCAACGAGTCCAGCCATTTTGGCGCGGTGACCAATCCATGGGGGCTTGGCCAGGGTGAGAAGCGGGTGCCGGGTGGTTCTTCCGGCGGTTCCGCGGCGGCGGTCTCGGCGCGGCTGGTGCCTGCGGCTACGGCGACGGATACCGGCGGCTCCATTCGCCAGCCGGCGGCGCTGTGTGGCGTTACCGGGCTGAAGCCGACCTATGGCCGGGTGTCCCGATACGGAATGATTGCCTTTGCCTCCAGTCTTGATCAGGGCGGTACTATTGCCCGCAGCGCTGAGGACAATGCGCTTATGCTGAATGTGATGGCGGGCTTTGATCCGAAGGACTCGACTTCCATTGATCGAGAGGTGCCGGATTACACCGCCACCCTGAACGAGCCGTTAAAAGGTCTGAAGATTGGTTTGCCGAGGGAGTATTTCAGTGACCAGCTCAGCCCGGCGATGGAGCAACAGGTTCGCGATGCGGTAACAGAATACGAGAAACTGGGCGCCACCGTGAAAGAGGTATCCCTGCCTAACGCCCGGCTTGCGATTGCCGCCTATTACGTGATTGCGCCGGCGGAGGCCTCCGCCAACCTGTCCCGTTTTGACGGGGTGCGTTACGGCTACCGCTGCGAAGATCCGAAGGATCTGATGGATATGTACACCCGCACCCGTGCCGAGGGCTTTGGCACCGAGGTGAAACGTCGGATTCTGGTAGGCACTTACGCTCTGTCCGCCGGGTATTTCGATGCCTACTACCTGAAAGCCCAAAAGGTTCGCCGCCTGATCCAGCAGGATTTCATCAATGCCTTCAGGGAAGTGGACGTGCTGATGAGTCCGACCACGCCCTCCCCGGCCTTTATCCAGGGCGAGAAAACCAGCGACCCGGTGACCATGTACCTGGAGGATGTGTTCACCATCGCCATCAACCTGGCGGGCATTCCGGCCATGTCGGTGCCGGCAGGTTTCGTGGATGGTCTGCCGGTGGGGTTGCAGATTATCGGGGATTACTTCTCCGAGGCCCGCTTGCTGAACGCCGCCCATCAATTCCAGCAGGTGACCGACTGGCACCAGCGTGAACCGCAATAAGTCCGGGACAGGCCCAGAACAGGAGAGCAACCATGCAGTGGGATATTGTGATCGGGCTGGAAATTCACGTTCAGCTCGCCACCAAGACCAAGATTTTTTCCGGCTCCAGCACCGCCTATGGCGCCGAGCCCAACACCCAGGCCAATGCCGTTGACCTGGCCATGCCCGGTACCCTGCCCGTACCCAATGAGCAGGCCTTCCGCTATGCGGTGATGTTTGGTTTGGCGGTGAATGCCCAGATTGAGCGCCGCTCGGTGTTCGAGCGCAAGAACTATTTCTACCCGGACCTACCCAAAGGCTACCAGACCACCCAGCTGGAGCGCCCGATTGTCGGCCCCGGCCACGTGGACATTGAGCTGGCGAACGGCGAGACCAGGCGCGTTCGGATTCACCACGCCCACCTGGAAGAGGATGCCGGCAAATCCCTTCATGAGGATTTCCACGGTATGACCGGTGTGGATCTCAACCGGGCCGGCACGCCGCTGATCGAAGTGGTCACCGAGCCGGATATGACCAGCGCAGAGGAAGCTGTGGCCTTCGCCAAAAAACTGCACGGCATCGTGACCTCTCTGGGCATCTGTGACGGCGATATGTCCCAGGGCTCCATGCGCTTCGACGTGAACATCTCCCTCAAGCCAAAAGGCTCGGACACCCTCGGTACCCGTACCGAAACCAAGAACCTGAACTCTTTCCGATTCATGGAACAGGCCATTGCCCACGAAGTGGAACGACAGATGGACATCCTCGAAGACGGCGGCAGGATTGTGCAGGAAACCCGCCTGTACAATGGTGATCGGGACGAATCCCGCTCCATGCGCACCAAGGAAGAAGCCAACGACTATCGCTACTTCCCCTGCCCGGACCTATTGCCAGTGGAGATCGATGACTCATTCATCGAAGAGGCTCGAAACAGCCTGCCGGAACTGCCGGACGCGCGCAAAGCCCGCTTTATGGAGCAGTACGGTCTGAACGACTACGACGCCGGCCTGCTCAGCGGTGACTCAAAACTGGCCGCGTTCTTCGAGGACGCCGCCAGCCACGGCAAAGACGCCAAGCTCGTGGCCAACTGGATCCAGGGCGAATTTTCCGCCCGCCTGAATGCCGAGGAGAAAACCGTTGCCGACTCCCCCATTACCGGCGCCCAGTTGGGTGACCTGGTGGTACGGATTGCCGACAATACGATTTCATCCGCCGGTGCGAAGAAGGTGTTCGAGGCGCTTTGGTCTGGTGAAAGCGACAATGTCGACGCCATCATTGACGCCCAGGGCCTGAAGCAGGTGTCTGACACCGGTGCACTGGAGGCCATGGTGGACAAGGTTCTGGCCGGCATGCCGGATCAGGTAGCCCAGTACCAGAATGAGGAGGACCCGAAGAAGCGCAAGAAGATGCTTGGAGGCTTCATGGGGCCTTTGATGAAGGCCTCCAAGGGTCAGGGGAATCCCAAGCTGTTTAACGAGATATTGGTTCGCAAGCTTGGGGGGTAAGCCTTGGGCTTTGGGTCGTGGTTTTTTGGCTGCGGCCCTAGCCTTCTTTTCCTGGAGTTAACGCACGGGAGGGTGGAGCCTTCCCGCGCTGTTAAACTTCTCAGCTATAGTCTGCTGTCCGACCTACCTTTATTCCTGTCGACTATATCCGGGCTTTCTGACGCGTTGGTGAGAGGCTTCTCCCAAAAATGTTGGAGGCCAAGGATGGCCGGAAACAAGCGCACATGGACGTGCTCGTAGCGGTTTTTGGGAGAAGCCTCTCACCAACGCCTCCCCCGAAACCATCGGGCTAGGTGCCCACCCCAAAGGCTACCGAACAAGCCGGGCCCAAAGATCATGCTCATCGGCATGCTCAACCACGGCCTGAACAATCTCACCGGGCACAAGATCCGTCTCATCGTTTAGGTAGACCATCCCGTCAATCTCCGGCGCATCGGCTTTGGAACGGCCGATGGCGCCTTCTTCGTCCACTTCGTCGATCAGAACGTCGATGGTCTGGCCGATCCTGGCCTGCAGGCGGGCGGCGGAAATCTTCGCCTGTTTTTCCATGAAGCGGGCCAGGCGTTCTTCTTTTATTTCTTCAGGTACTGCACCTTCCAGTTCATTGGCCTTGGCACCTTCCACCGGGCTGTATTTGAACGCACCCACGCGGTCCAGCTGGGCTTCGTCGAGCCAGTCCAGCAGGTACTGGAAGTCTTCCTCGGTTTCACCGGGGAAGCCGACGATGAAGGTGGAGCGAATGGTCAGCTCGGGGCAGATGTCCCGCCATTTGCGGATGCGCTCCAGGGTTTTGCTGTCGTGGGCCGGGCGTTTCATGGCCCTGAGGACTTTCGGGCTGGCGTGCTGAAACGGGATATCCAGGTACGGCAGGATCTTGCCTTCGGTCATCAGCGGGATGATGTTGTCCACATGGGGGTAGGGGTAAACATAGTGCAAACGCACCCAGACGCCCATTTCACCCAGGGCCTCGCACAGGGCCTGCATCCTGGTTTTCAGTGGGCGACCCTGCCAGAAGCCGGTGCGGTATTTGGTATCGACACCATACGCAGACGTGTCCTGGGAAATCACCAGCAGTTCCTTGACGCCGGCATCCACCAGGCGCCGGGCTTCATCCATCACCTCGCCGATGGGCCGGCTCACCAGATCGCCGCGCATGGAGGGGATGATGCAGAAGGTGCAGCGGTGGTTGCAGCCCTCGGAAATTTTCAGGTACGCATAGTGCCTCGGGGTCAGCTTGATGCCCTGGGGCGGAACCAGATCGGTGAACGGGTCGTGTTGCTTTTTCTGGGGCACGAACTGGTGAACAGCCCCAACCACCTCTTCGTAGGCATGGGGACCGGAAACCGCCAGAACGCCGGGGTGGGTCTCGCGGATCCTGTCGGCTTCGACTCCCATGCAGCCGGTGACGATGACTTTCCCGTTTTCACTGATGGCCTCACCAATCGCATCCAGGGATTCCTGCTTGGCAGCATCAATAAAGCCACAGGTATTCACCACCACGATATCGGCGTCGTCATAGGTGGGGACCACGTCATACCCATCGAGCCGGAGTTGGGTGAGGATGCGCTCCGAATCCACGAGGGCCTTGGGGCAGCCCAGGCTGATGAAGCCGACCTTGCCATGTCCGGTTTCCGTAGCGGGGTTCTGGGTGTTGTCTGTCATAAAAAGCTTGGGGTTCCCGGAGCTCAGAAAAAGCCCACAAATGAATGAAGGCCGGCATTTTACACTAGCCAGGGTGCCGCCTGCAGCAAAAGACGGACTGGCATTTCCAGTGGATAATACTGACAGGCGTCAATTTTTGTGACGCTTCGTTCAGAAAGGTTTAATAAAACTGCCACAATAAGCGGCAGACTTCTTGCTGATCACAAAGTAAACAATTACACTTTCATGCGCTTATCATGAGTTTAAGCGTTTTTCTGGAAGGGATTTATGGGAAAGGCAGCCTCATTCGTAACCAGACACGCCAGAAGAGTCAACATGAAACCTGTCGCCGCCAAACTGAATCTGCGCAACCAGCAGCGGGTGGACGTAGCCACCGACATCACCCTTGAAAAACCGGACGGCTGCTGCCTTACCTGTTCGATTTCCAATCTTTCACGCACCGGCGTGATGATTTCCTGCAATCAGGAAACGGTGAAGCGGTTGATTCCAGAGCAAAAGGCGCCTGCCCCCGGCAACTGGATTGCCGTCAAAGCCCGGTTCTCGGTGCCCGTCATTGCCACGCAACCGGTTTCCATTGTTGCAGACGGCAATATCGTTCATATGCGCCGGATTGCCAGAGATGAATTCCAGCTAGGCATCCAGTTTGCCGAATTCGAGGGCAACGGCTTCGACTATGTCGACCGCTACGTTGCCAAACTACTGGCCGACTCCCGCAATCCAACCTAAGCCCGGCGCCCGCCACCTGCTATATTGTTATAGCGTCAATGTCTATTTGAGCGTCTTCTTATGCCCTTGCTGGCTCTGGTATAGTTGCGCTATCAATTCGCATAGCCACAACGGCCCGCACGGCGGCAACGGATTACCATGACCACATACAACCTTACGCACCTGAAACAGCTGGAAGCGGAAAGCATCCACATCATCCGGGAAGTCGCAGCCGAGTTCGACAACCCGGTGATGCTGTATTCCATCGGCAAGGACTCCGCGGTAATGCTGCACCTGGCCCGCAAGGCCTTTTATCCGGGTAAACCGCCCTTCCCTCTCATGCACGTGGACACCACCTGGAAATTCCGGGATATGATCGACTTCCGGGACCGCAAGGTGAAGGAATACGGTCTGGACCTGATCGTTCACAAGAACGAGGACGGCATCAGACAGGGTATTGGCCCATTCACCCACGGCAGTGCCAAGCACACCGACGTAATGAAAACCCAGGCTCTCAAGCAAGCCCTGGACAAGTACAGGTTTGATGCGGCGTTCGGCGGCGCCCGCCGGGACGAAGAAAAATCCCGGGCCAAGGAGCGTGTGTACTCCTTCCGCGACGAATACCACCGCTGGGACCCCAAGAACCAGCGCCCCGAGCTCTGGAACATCTACAACGGCAAGATCAACAAGGGCGAAAGCATTCGGGTATTCCCGCTGTCCAACTGGACCGAGCTGGATATCTGGCAGTACATCTACCTGGAAAATATCGAGATCGTTCCCCTTTATTACTCCGCGGTGCGCCCGGTAGTTGAGCGCGACGGCACCCTGATCATGGTGGACGACGACCGAATGCCGCTGAAAGAGGGCGAGAAGCCGATGATGAAATCCATCCGCTTCCGTACCCTCGGCTGCTACCCGCTGACCGGCGCCATTGAATCCGAAGCCACCACGTTGCCGGAGATCATCCAGGAAATGCTGCTGGCCACCAGTTCCGAGCGTCAGGGTCGCGTTATCGACCATGATTCAGCCGGCTCCATGGAACAGAAAAAGCGGGAAGGCTACTTCTGAAACAGGGGTCAGATGAAAACCTTCATCTGACCCCGATTTTATCTCCAAGGGTTCCAAGCATGTCACATACATCAGACCTTATCGCCGAAGACATCCAGGCCTACCTGAAACAGCACGAAAACAAGGAACTCCTGCGCCTGCTTACCTGCGGCAGCGTGGACGACGGTAAAAGCACGCTGATCGGCCGCCTGCTCCATGACACCAAGATGATCTATGAGGATCACATGGCCAGCCTGAAAACCGACAGTGCCAGGATGGGCACCACCGGCGAGAAGCTGGACCTGGCCCTGCTGGTGGACGGCCTGCAGGCGGAGCGCGAGCAGGGCATCACCATTGATGTTGCCTACCGGTATTTCTCCACCGACAAGCGCAAGTTCATTATCGCCGACACCCCGGGCCACGAGCAGTACACCCGGAATATGGCCACCGGCGCATCCACAGCGCAGGTTGCGATCCTGATGATCGATGCCCGCCACGGCGTGCTGACCCAGACCCGCCGGCATTCCTACATTGCATCGCTGCTGGGCATCCGCCACATTGTGGTCGCCATCAACAAAATGGATCTGGTGGATTTCAGTGAAAAGCGCTTCAACGAAATCCGGGACGACTACCTGGCGTTTGCCGCCAAACTGGGCCTGAAGGACATTCGCTTCGTGCCGATTTCCGCCCTGGAAGGCGATAACGTGGTGAACAAGAGCGAGAACTCGCCCTGGTTCACCGGCCAGCCGCTGATGGAAATCCTGGAAACCGTAGAAGTCGGCCGGGACAAGAATCTGGAGCATTTCCGCTTCCCTGTTCAGTACGTAACCCGCCCGAACCTGAACTTTCGCGGTTTCTGCGGCACCATCGCCTCCGGCGTGATCCGCCCGGGCGAGAAAGTCATGGCACTGCCCTCCAGGCGGACCAGCACGGTGAAAGAGGTGGTGACCTTCGACGGCACCCTTGACGAAGCCTACATCGACCAGGCGGTCACCCTCACGCTGACCGACGAAATCGACGTAAGCCGTGGCGACATGCTGGTGAAAGCGGAAGATGAGCCTGAAGTCGGCAACCGTTTCAATGCCAACATCGTGTGGATGACCGACGCACCGCTGGAAACCGGCCGCCTGTATGACATCAAGCTCGGGCCCACCTTTACCTCCGGCACGGTGAAAAAGATTCACCATCAGACCGATGTAAACAGCCTGGAAAGGAACGAGAATCCTTCTGCCCTGCAACTGAATGAGATCGGCCTGTGCGAACTGACCCTGAACCAGCCGATTGCCTTCGATGCCTACCAGCGGAATCACGCCACCGGCAGCTTTATCGTGATTGACCGGCTGACCAACGTCACCATCGGTGCCGGTATGGTGGCGGGCCTGGCGGATGCCGGCGAGTCCCTGGACCCGGTGTCCGCTGAAGAACGCGAGCGACGCCTGGCCCAGAAGCCTGCGATCATCGCGTGCAATGGCAAGCAGGCATCGGCCCTGGCACTGGCCCTGGAACGGGCGCTGTTTGACCAGGGTAAAACCACCATCGTGCTCAGCGAAGACAATGCCGGCAACGCTGATGATCGCCGCCGCTCCGCGCAGGTGATCAGCGCCCACGGCGTCATTGCGATTGCGGTAAACCTCGGCTCGGACATCGCCTCGGCTTCCATCTTCGCAGACGACAGTGAGGAAATTGCAGGCGCGGTCAGCAAACTGGTGCAAGACCTGGTGCGCAACAAGCGAATCTGAGCTGAATGACGGAGGAAAGGCCCCGCCGGCAGTGTATGCCGCCGGGGCCTTTTTCCGATATCAGCTTCAGAACCTGGCACCCAGAGTCAGCCAGAGCTTGTCGGTATCCACTTTTCCTGCTGCTGCATCTCCGG
The DNA here is from genome assembly GCF_030540945.1 of Marinobacter sp. SS8-8. Taxonomy (NCBI): domain Bacteria; kingdom Pseudomonadati; phylum Pseudomonadota; class Gammaproteobacteria; order Pseudomonadales; family Marinobacteraceae; genus Marinobacter; species Marinobacter sp. SS8-8. The sequence goes on from NZ_JASSVN010000001.1 coordinate 273,546, forward strand.
CCATGTAGCGAGCGTATTTAATACCGGCTGAGTAGTTCTCGGCAAACTTGCGCTCATAGACCATATCAAGCTCGCTACCCAGGTCACTGGCACCGCCAGGCGAGTCACTGGCGGTGAAATCATGATACTTGAGAGTCAGGCCGCCGCCTGCCACAGGAGCCTTTACGCTGACCGACGCGTCTTCCAACCCGGCCAGCGGGGTGTTCAAGAACTGGTCGGCCCAGCCGTTCTGACCGTGCAATGTTGCCAGTGGTGTTGAGAAACCATAGTTGCCGTTATCCGACCCAAGTACTTCAAGGCCCGCTGAAACAATGACCCCAGCAATATCAATTCCCGCATTCAGTTTGTAATACTCGGCATTAAAATCAGCACCGCCCGATTCCGACTCCTGAATCGCGTATTCGGCTTCGTAGATTATCCCCAGCGACTCAAGGTCCTGCCGGCCAACATAACGAAGCCCGAAGGTGTCGAGCGAGTTCTCGATGCCTTCGTCGATTTCCAGCAGATAGGCATAGCCGGTCAGCTTTCCGAGGGACGATTGATAGGCAACATTGAGTATGTGATCCCTGGACGGCAGATCCTGGCTCTCGGCAAAGATGCGGTTCCGCTGACTCAGATAGGCATAGTCTATTTCAAGGTTGCCTGACGGGGTGTAGGTCAGGCGGGCGGCATCAAAAGTCTGGCGATCCTGGCGCCAGCCAACATCGCCAATAAACCGGTGGTTGTCATAAGTTATGACCTGACGCCCGAATCGACCGGTTATATCTCCGAGCCTGTACTTGAGATAGGCCTGATCCAGCTCTGTTGTCTCGGGATCGGCAATAACAGAGTAATTTGGATTCTTTCCCAGCGTGTCATTGTAGCTATCAAGCCCAGCCACGTTCCGAACGTCCTCAAATTCGACAAGTCCGGATAATCCATTGTAATCCGCAGTACGATAGCCTAGGCGGGTCCGCAAAGTCAGACTTTCCGCGTCTCTGAGTGCATTGTCCTGTTGCACCTGTTCGAAACGCAAGCGAAGGTCTCCGTATACCTTGCCCTTACTCAGAGCTTCATGAAACCCGGTCTGTGTGGCCTGCACTGAGCTGCTCATCAGGGCAACCGCTATCGCTAATCCGGCCTTTTTCGTTATCACGCGCTGCATTGCTGTTCTCCGTTTCTGTTAAATCCACCGATCATGAGGAGACCGCCGAATAATTCAGGGCCGCCTCACTGACCATTTGCCCAAAAAAAAAGCGCCTATTGAACCGAAGAAATCTCCGGGTCAATCAGCGCTTTTGCTTGAGTGACCTATTCTACGAGAATTGTGTCGCTCTGCACAACGCGACGCTTCCCGCTGCCCTGAACCCAAGCATGGATTGCGCCAATTCCTGTTCAGGCCTTTATCCTGGCGCTCCCGACCCTGTTCCCAGTCTCTCCCAACCGCGAGCCCAATCCTGCCAGGCCTGAAAACCGCCCCTTATTCAGGCACAGGCACAGACATGGACCAGTCAAGGTGCCGGTTCCGAAGGCGGTTTCAGAGCTGAAAAGGCGACATTGTGAAGTTCGCACCTGTCAAAACCGGCCTTGAACGATATTGCATCAGGATGGCTGGAAATTTGGATTTCCGCGCTTTTCATAATAAGCTGCCGCTCCTTGGGCTATGGCCTTCCCAACCCTATCACTCACTACGCAACCCATTGGATTTGACTGGCTTTACCGTCCCGATGAAACGCTCATCATGGACGCTTTTCAGCCAGGACAACGGCAACAGGGCAATTAACCATGGCAATCAAACACCTGAGGTCTGCCTTTTTCACGCATTTCCAGCCGGACCAGGCAGCCCATCTCAGTGCCGGAGACTCACTGAGGGAGCCCGGCGGCGATTACGAGGGGCTGCTCAGGCAGATGAAGCGACTGTTCAACAGCAAGCCGGGGAAGAAATACGGCCGCTTCTCCGAGGATACGGGCGAATCACCACTCAGCGCCTGGCTCGGGGATTATCTCAGCGACCGGCAGACCTTCGGTTCCCTCACCGGCCGCCTGTTCAGCCAGTGGCAGGAACTGCTGACTGGCAGCCAGGAGGAACACCATGGCCACCTTATGCTCGTCCATGAGGCCCTCGCCGATTCCGAGGTGATATACCTGCTGGTGCTTGAGACCGACAGCGCCCTGCGATTCGATGGCCGGCAAGCGCTTGATACGATCGAGGTCCTCAGTCTGTCCCGGCTTAATCTGGCAATGAGGATTGAGCTGGATGACTGGCGGGGCGACCAGAGGAGTGAAAACTACCTGACTCTCGTCCATGCCCGCGGCACCGGCGAGACCGGGGATCACTTCATCCGGCTGTGCGGGTTCACCAACCAGGTGGATGTCGAAAAGGAGACGCTGACTTTTCTCGACGCAGTGGAGGCCTTTGCCAAATCCTCCGAACCGGAGAAAGCCGGCGAGGTTCGCAACAAGGCTTACGAATTCTGCAAGGAACAGCATGCCCTGGGTGAACCGGTGGAAATCGAGGCACTGTCCGGCTATCTGGACGAAAACGAGCCGCAACGTTTCAGGGACTTTGCATCGAAAACCGCAGAACTTCCGGAGAGCGGCGTACTGCACCCGGACCACCGCAAGGTGAAGAAACTGGTGCGTATCGCGGGCTCGGGCGGCGGCATGAGCGTGTCGTTTTCATCCGACCTGGTGAATCAGGCGGTCTATTACGACCGGGACAAAGACGCGCTGACGATTACCCGGCTTCCCAGGGCGTTGCGGGAGCAGTTGCAGCGTTACCTGGAGGCTCGCGGGGAGTGAGGCTTTCGAGGTGGCCGTCCGACCTGTCGAGAAGAGCGGTAACAAGGCAAGACAAAGGTGGTTGAAGAATGAGCACCTCGTTATAATACCCAGTTACTTTTTGCTGGCGCCAAGTTTCAGCCACCCAATTCCCGGCGCAACATCCACCAGATTACGTGAGACCCATGGCCAGAAAGCTGTACATCAAAACCCACGGCTGTCAGATGAACGAGTACGACTCTGCCCGCATGGCAGACCTGCTCAAAACCGGCGAAACCGTCGAAATGACCGACTCGCCCGATGATGCCGACATCCTGTTGCTCAACACTTGCTCGATTAGGGAGAAAGCCCAGGAGAAGGTTTTCCACCAGCTCGGCCGCTGGAAAAAGCTCAAGACCAAAAAGCCTGACATGATCATTGGTGTTGGCGGCTGTGTTGCCTCCCAGGAGGGCCAGGCCATCCTCGACCGCGCACCCTACGTAGACATGGTTTTCGGCCCACAAACCCTGCACCGACTGCCGGACATGATTGCCGAAGTCCGCACCAAGGGCAATGGCGTGGGCGTGGTGGACGTCAGCTTTCCGGAAATCGAGAAATTCGACAATCTGCCCGAACCCGGCGCAGACGGTCCCTCTGCGTTTGTGTCCATCATGGAAGGCTGCAGCAAATACTGCACCTTCTGTGTTGTGCCCTACACCCGTGGCGAGGAAGTCAGCCGCCCGGCGGACGATGTGATTGCCGAAGTCGCGCATCTCGCCGGCCAGGGCGTTCGGGAAGTCAACCTTCTCGGCCAGAACGTCAACGCCTACCGCGGCGAGACCCACGACGGCGACACCATGGACCTGGCGGAACTGATCGAGCTGGTTGCCGCCATCGATGGTATCGACCGTATCCGTTACACCACTTCGCACCCGGTGGAGTTCTCGGATGCGTTGATCGACGTCTACGAACGCGTCCCCGAGCTGGTCAGCCACCTGCACCTGCCGGTCCAGAGCGGTTCTGATCGCATCCTGGCCGCCATGAAGCGTGGCCACACGGCACTGGAGTACAAATCCAAACTCCGCCGCCTGCGCAAGCTCCGGCCGGACATCAGCTTCTCCTCGGATTTCATCATTGGCTTCCCCGGTGAAACCGAGAAGGACTTCGAAGACACCATGAAGCTGATCAGCGACATCGGCTTCGATATGTCCTTCAGTTTCGTCTACAGCGCCCGCCCGGGCACGCCAGCCTCGGATCTGCCGGATGAGACCCCGATGGCGGTCAAAAAGCAGCGTTTGAGCATCCTGCAGGACCGGCTGAACCAGAATGTGATGGACATCAGCCGCAAAATGGTTGGCAGTACCCAGCGGATTCTGGTGACTGGCCTGTCCAAGAAGGACCCCGGGGAGTACGCGGGGCGTACCGAGAACAACCGGATTGTGAATTTCCGGCATGAGAATCCGGAGGTTGTGGGGCACTTTATCGATGTCGATATTGTTGAGGCCTATCCCAACTCTCTTCGCGGTGTGCCCGTGAACTCGGAGTTTTACTAAAGCTCGGATCCTATTCGTCTTGGGTTTGGCGTTTGGCGAGCGGTGGGGCTCCCCTCCCAAAAACCGCTACGAGCACCTCCATGTGCGCTTGACGTCGGCCATCCTTGGCCGCCGACATTTTTGGGAGGGGAGCCCCACCACTCTCCGGCGGCTGCACACCCGTCTGCTTGGTACAAACTGCGCATTCGTAGGTTGGATTAGACAAAGTCGTAATCCGATCTACTTGTATTTTAGCATTCGGGCCTGCACATAGAATGATCAGGGCAAGGGCCGGGCGGACTTTCCAAAAAACGTGGAGCGCCAGGGATGGCGCGACCGAGCCCTACAGGGATGTATTCACGGGCGTTTTTTTGGAAAGTCCGCCCGGCCCTTGCCCGTTAACCGAACACCAGAAACACGTACTCCCAAACAAGAAACCATGGGGAGTAAACGAAACGGAGCACTTTTGAACGCCAACGATCACAGACAATTTGACCTGCACCCGGTGGACCAGCGTCGGCTGGCGACGCTTTGTGGCCAGTTCGATGAAAACCTGAAGATGATTGAAAAGCGCCTGCATGTGAAAGTCGGCAGGCGGGGTCATCATTTCCGGGTTGAGGGTGAGACCGAGCATGTAGCGGCGGCCGTTGAGGTTATCCGGCATCTGTATCGGGAGACCGAGGCCACGGATGACATTCCGCCGGATACGGTACATCTGTTTATCCGGGAAACCGGCTTTGAGCGCCTGCCGGAAGACGTGCCCTACGATGGCGCTGTCACGGTGATCAAAACGCCCAAGCTGCAGGCCAAGCCCAGGGGCGCAAACCAGCAAAAGTATGTTCACAACATTCGCACCCACGATATCAACTTTGGCATCGGACCGGCCGGTACCGGCAAGACCTGGCTGGCGGTTGCCTGTGCGGTGGAGGCCCTGAAAGACGAGCAGGTAAAGCGGATTCTGCTGGTCCGGCCCGCGGTGGAGGCCGGCGAGAAGCTGGGGTTCCTGCCGGGGGATCTGGCTCAGAAGGTGGATCCGTATCTGCGCCCGCTGTACGACGCCCTGTATGAAATGCTTGGCTTTGAACAGGTGACCCGGCTGATTGAGAAAAGTGTGATTGAGATTGCACCACTGGCGTTCATGCGCGGCCGCACACTGAACAACTCGTTTATCATTCTCGATGAAAGCCAGAACACGACCCGGGAACAGATGAAAATGTTCCTGACCCGGATCGGCTTTGGTTCAACCGCCGTCATTACCGGTGACACCACCCAGGTGGACCTGCCCCGGGGGCAGAATTCAGGGCTGATTCATGCCGCCAGCGTGCTCAGCAAGGTGCCGGGCATCGGCTTTACCCGGTTTGAAGCGAAAGACGTTGTGCGTCACCCGCTGGTCCAGCGCATTGTGGAAGCCTACGATTCTTTTGACGACGGGAGCGCGACCGGCCAGTGAGCGAGGTGACAGTAGACTTTCAAAAGGTTTTCGAGGCACCCGGGGTTCCACCGGAACGCGCGTTTCAGGAATGGGCGCGGTTGGCCTGGCAGGGGGAGGATCCGTGCGAGGTAACGGTGCGCATTGTCGGAACCGAGGAGAGCCAGGCGCTGAACCGCCAGTATCGGGGCAAGGACAAGCCAACCAATGTGTTGTCCTTCCCATTTGAGCCGCCAGCCGGTATAACGGTGCCATTGGCCGGAGATCTGGTGATCTGCGCGCCTGTTGTTGAGGATGAGGCCCGGGAGCAGCGGAAATCCCTTGACGCGCACTGGGCCCATATGGTGGTGCACGGCATGTTGCACCTCCAGGGTTACGATCATATTGAAGACGAAGATGCCGATGTCATGGAAGCCCTCGAAGTCCGGTTGCTGGCACAGCTCGGATTTGGCAATCCCTACCAAGCAGAGGAAACGGAAAAAGACTCATGAGCGACGATCAGTCGAGTCGCAGCCAGGGCAGCAAGTCCTGGCTGGAACGTATATCACAGGCCTTCTCCAGCGGGCCTGAGTCCGTCGAGGACGTGCTGGAAATCCTGCGGGACGCCGAGTCCCAGAACATCATCGACGCCGATGCCATGAGCATCATCGAAGGTGCCATGCAGGTGATCGACATGCGGGTGGATGAAATCATGATTCCCCGCTCCCAGATGGTCACCGTCAAGGCATCCCAGGACCCGAAAGAGTTTCTGGCAGAAATCATCTCCTCTGCCCACAGCCGCTTCCCGGTGATCGGCGACAGCCAGGATGACGTGATCGGCGTCCTGCTGGCCAAGGACCTGCTTCCCCTTGCCCTGAGCAACGACCTGAACTGGAACCGCATCCGGGAAATCCTGCGGCCGCCAACCTTTGTTCCCGAAAGCAAGCGCCTGAACCAGCTTCTCAAGGAGTTCAAGGAAAACCGCAACCACATGGCCATTGTGGTGGACGAGTATGGCGGCACCGCCGGGCTGATCACCATTGAGGACGTGCTTGAGCAGATTGTCGGGGAAATCGAAGACGAGCATGACTTCGATGAGGAGACCCACATCAAGGCACGAGGCGATGGCAGCTACGCGGTCAAGGCGGTAACGCCGGTCGATGATTTCAACGAATTCTTCGAGACCGAATTCGACGAAGAAGAGTTCGACACCATCGGTGGGGTGGTACTCAAGGAGTTCGGACATCTGCCCAGACGGGGCGAATCGGTTGAATTCGGTGGCTTGGGCTTTACTATTGCCAACGCCGATAACCGTGTCATCCGTCTGTTGCAGGTAACCCGCAGTGAGCAATGACGTTACAAACGCCAAAGTCCTGAATACCCCGCTATCAACCAACCGCTGGCTCGGCGCGGCAACCCTCGTGGTTGCCGGCGCCCTGCAAACTCTGACCTTTTCCCCGTTCCAGCTCTGGTGGCTGGGGCCGGTCTCGGTTCTGCTGATTCTGCTGGTTACCATTCCCCTGGCGCCGCAGCAACTGTTCAGGGCCGGATGGCTTGTCGGCCTTGGTCTGTTTGGCAGCGGTGCCAGCTGGGTGTATATCAGCATCAGTGAACACGGCAACACGGCGATTCCCGTCGCCATCCTGCTGACCGCCGCCTTTGTGGCTGGCCTGGCACTGTTCCACGGCCTGGCGTTCTGGCTCTGGGGCAAGCTTGCAAAGCACAGGGCCATCCGCCGGCTGATCCTGTTCCCGGCTATCTGGGTTCTGGGGGACTGGCTCCGGGGCTGGTTGCTGACCGGCTTTCCCTGGCTGTACCTGGGTACCGCTCATACCGACGGCCCGCTTGCCGGCCTTGCGCCGGTAACAGGCGTCCACGGCATCACTTTCTGGATTACTGCAACCGGCGCTGCACTCTACGCGGGCTGCTGGCTGGTTAAACAGCTGAGACCGGTCGCCGCCGGTGTAACCCTGGTGATTGCGCTGATTCCGTGGCTGATCGCCCCGGCCATGAACCGGATTGACTGGACCCAGCTCAGCACCCAAGCCACAACCGTTGCCGCCATTCAGGGCAACATTCCCCAGCAGATCAAGTGGGATCCGGAATTTCTCAAAGACCAGATTATGACGTACCTGGGCATGACAGAAGGCCACTGGAACACAGACCTGATCCTGTGGCCGGAAACGGCCATTCCCATTCCACAGGATCAGGCCGGCAAAATCATCGAGCACATCAGCACTGAGCTCGGCGAGAACAGCACACTGATTACCGGGATACCCTGGTACGGCTTCAGTGACCGTCTTGAGGACTTCACCTATCACAACAGCATTATTGCGATTGGCAATGGCGAGGGCATCTACCACAAGCAGAAGCTGGTCCCGTTTGGTGAATACGTGCCGTTGCAAAACCTGCTCCGAGGGCTGATCGGGTTCTTCAACCTGCCCATGAGCGATTTCAGCCCGGGCCCGGCCCGGCAGGATCCGCTCAGGGCAAATGGCACCAATATCATGCCGTTCATCTGTTACGAGGTTGCCTACCCGGATTTCGTCGCCTTCAACGCCCGGGGTTCCGGCCTTCTGCTCACCATCAGTAACGATGGTTGGTTCGGGGATTCCATCGGACCACTGCAACATCTGCAGATTGCCCGAATGCGGGCCCTGGAAACCGGCCGCTATATGCTCCGGGGCACCAACAACGGCGTCACCGCGATCATTAACCACCGGGGCAGGCTGACCGAGACCATCCCGCAATTCGAGCGCGCCACCCTGACCGGCGAGGTATACACCGCCAAGGGCAGTACGCCTTATATGCAAACCGGTTCCTGGCCGGTACTGACGCTGGCGGCCATCCTGATTGTGTTTGTCCGGGAGCGGATCATTCCTCCCGTTTCGGCCAGCGGCTCGTAACCCGCTCGTAGTAGTGGGAACCGCAGGCTTCGCAGGGCTCGAGGTGGCTGGTGGCTGTCAGGCAGCGCATGTGGCCACAATTCAGGCACTGGAACATACCGGCGGTGGCCACTTCGCCCGAGATGTACTGGCCAACTTCCTTGCTTTCCAGTTTCTGCTTGAGCTCCAGGAAATCGACCACAGTCTTGTCAGCAACCGAGAACAGGCTGTCCGCCAACTGGTGCTCCAGCAAGGCAATATCAAGCTGCAACCATTCACGCAAGCCTTCACCGGTTTCCTCGACGAAGTGCAGCAGGTGCTCAAGATCCCGCTGCAGATAGGCTCCCAGAAGATCCGCCTCTTCCCGGGTCATCTCCTCCAGTTCGTACTCGAACTCGACGGCTTTGCGTACTTCGTCCTCCAGCGTTTGCAGCGAGGTTTCCTCTAATTCATGGAGACGCGTTTTCACCCGCTCCAGCATTCGGTCATACACTTCCAGGGCTTTTCCTGAGAGATGGCTTCTTTCTGGTTTTGTCATAACTGCTCCTTCAAACGAACCTCGGGGTTCCAAAAAACAAGCGTAAATCCGGACAGTTGGGGCAGGAGCCAGGCTGTGTCAGGCCCTTCCGGGACACGCTGTGAATACGTCCATGTACGCTTGACTGCAGCATCCATGCTGCAGACAGTTCCGGAAGGGCCTGACACACCCTGTCTCCCAGACGTTTGGTGCTCCCGTTCCTTGACAATAGCTCCCAGGGTTCGGGGCGGCGGCCGGTGCAGCTTCCTGAGACTGTGCGCAGCATGGATGCTGCGCTCAAGCCTACATGGACGTATTCACGGCGTGTCTCAGGAAGCTGCACCGGCCGCCGTCTCCCGCCAACACTATAAGTCTGGCACAAGAAAGTCTGGCACAAGAAGGGAAAATTGGCAGACTACCTGTAAAGCCAAGTGTGCGTTAGAATGTCCGGCCCGCTCCGGACATGATTTTGATACAGGCTTTTATTTTCCACACAAGGTAATTTCGGTAATGGCAGGAATGGACGAGCAATACAATCCCCGTGACGTAGAGCAGAATGCCCGTGATTTCTGGGAAAAGAGCAAGACCTTCACGGTCAGGGAAGAACCGGGCAAACCCAAGTACTACTGCCTGTCCATGTTCCCCTACCCCAGTGGCAAGCTGCACATGGGGCATGTCCGCAACTACACCATTGGCGATGTTGTTTCCCGTTACCAGCGCATGCAGGGCAAAAACGTGATGCAGCCCATGGGCTGGGACGCCTTCGGCCTGCCCGCGGAGAATGCCGCCATTGCCAACAAGACGGCTCCGGCCAAGTGGACCTACGCCAATATCGACTACATGAAAAACCAGCTCAAACAGCTGGGTTTCGGGTACGACTGGGACCGGGAGCTGGCCACCTGCAAGCCGGATTACTACCGCTGGGAGCAGTGGTTCTTCGCCCGTCTTTATGAGAAAGGCCTGGTGTACAAGAAGATGTCCACCGTGAACTGGGACCCGGTGGACCAGACGGTTCTGGCCAATGAGCAGGTGGTGGATGGCCGGGGCTGGCGATCCGGCGCCCTGGTGGAGCAAAAGAAGATTCCCCAGTGGTTTATCCGCATTACCGATTACGCCGAGGAACTGCTGAACGACCTTGATGAGCTGGAAGACTGGCCTGAACAGGTCAAGACCATGCAGCGCAACTGGATCGGCAAGTCGGTGGGTACCGAGCTGACCTTTCCGCTCAAGGACAGGGACAGTGGCCTGACAGTCTACACCACACGCCCGGACACCCTGATGGGCGTGAGCTATATGGCCGTGGCCGCCGAGCACCCGTTGGCGCGGGAAGCCGCAGAGCGTCATCGGGATGTTGCCGGATTTGTCGAGGAGTGCCGCAACAGCAAGACCGCCGAGGCTGAGCTGGCCACCATGGAGAAACGCGGCATCGACACCGGTTTCAAGGCCATGCATCCGCTGACCCAGGAGGAGATTCCGGTCTGGATCGCCAACTTTGTTCTGGCCGACTATGGTACCGGCGCGCTGATGGCGGTTCCGGGCCACGACGAGCGCGACCATGAGTTCGCCCGCAAGTACAAACTGCCCATCAGGCAGGTGATCGCAGCAAGCGATGGCCGTGAGATTGACATACAGGAACAGGCCTTTACCGAGAAAGGCACGCTGGTGTCTTCGGGCAAATACAGCGGTCTGACCAGCGAAGAAGCGTTCGACGAGATTGCCAAGTACCTGGAAGACAACGGCATAGGCAGGCGCACGGTGAACTATCGCCTCCGCGACTGGGGCGTGTCTCGCCAACGCTACTGGGGCGCTCCGATTCCGATGATGACCCTGGAAGACGGCACCGAGATGCCGGTGCCCGATAACCAGTTGCCCGTCCTCCTGCCGGAAGATGTGGAGATGGACGGTGTCCAGTCCCCCATCAAGGCCGACCCGCAGTGGTGCAGGACCGAATACAACGGTCAGCCGGCGACCCTGGAAACCGACACCTTCGACACCTTCATGGAGTCTTCCTGGTACTACGCCCGGTTCTGCAGCCCCAATTACGACCAGGGCATGCTGGACCCGTCCGCGGCCAACTACTGGCTGCCGGTGGATCAGTATATTGGCGGCATCGAACACGCCATCCTGCACCTGCTTTACGCCCGTTTCTTCCACAAGCTGCTCAGGGATGTCGGCCTGGTCACCAGTTCCGAGCCGTTTAACCGCCTGCTCTGCCAGGGTATGGTTCTGGCAGACACCTACTACCGCGAAGACAGCAAGGGCGGAAAGGTGTGGATCTCCCCCGCGGATGTCACGATTGAGCGTGATGAGAAGGGTCAGTTCATTCACGCGGTACACAAGGACGATGGCGAGCCGGTGATCGCCGGCGGCGTGACCAAGATGTCAAAGTCCAAGAACAATGGCATTGATCCCCAGGCCATTATTGACCAGCATGGCGCCGACACCGTTCGCCTGTTCATGATGTTTGCCGCGCCCCCGGAGCAGTCCCTGGAATGGTCCGACAGCGGGGTTGAGGGTGCGCACCGCTTCCTCAAGCGTCTGTGGCGCCTGGTGAACGGGCATGTCACCGCTGGCGCTGCTCCTGCTGTCGAAGCAGCAACCCTGAACGATGCCCAGAAGAATCTGCGGCGCAAGACCCACGAGACCATCGCCAAGGTCAGTGACGATATCAGTCGCCGCCTGACCTTCAATACTGCCATTGCCGCCGTGATGGAACTGCTCAACGATGTCGGCAAGCTCCAGGGCGACGAGCCCCAGACCCGGGCCGTCCGCCAGGAGGCACTCGATACTGCGGTACTCGTGCTGTCACCCATAGTTCCACACATCTGTCACACTCTGTGGCAGGCGCTGGGTCACGAAGAGCCGGTCGTGGATGCGCCGTGGCCGCAAGCCGATGAGTCCGCGATGGTTCGCAGCCAGATCCAGGTCGTGCTGCAGGTTAATGGTAAGGTACGCGCGAAGGAGGATGTGCCCGCCGACATCAGCAAGTCCGATCTGGAAAAGCTGGCTCTGGAGAACGAGAACGTCATGCGCTTCACCGAGGGTGCAACGGTACGCAAGGTGATCGTGGTGCCCGGCAAACTGGTGAACGTGGTGGCCAACTGACATGCCCCAAGGCTCCGCTTTTAGATCCGCAACCCTCCTGGTGTCCGCCGCTGTCATGGTGGCACTTCTGGCGGGGTGCGGCTTCCGGTTACGGGGAGCGCCACCGGTATCGGCGGCCCTTCAGCCGTTGGCGCTGTATTGCTCCTCTGAGGTTCCCGAAACCCTTTGCCTGGCGGTCCGGGAGCAACTTACTCTTGGCGGGGTAGAACTCACCCTGGCGAAAGACGCAGACTTTACCCTGCGCCTGGACAATTTTGATCAGGACCGGCGCGCAAGTGCCATCACCGGCCGGGCAGCTGCCGCGGAGTACATACTTCGTCATTCCGTGGATCTTGAAGTACTCAGTGCCGACCGTATCCCCATGGTTGCCACCACCCGCGTGACCACCAGCGAAAGTTACCGGTACGATGAAACCAACGTTCTGGCAAGGCAGCGGGAAGAGGAATCGCTGCGCCAGCAGTTGAATGAGCGGCTGGCCCAACAGGTTATTTTCCGCCTGGCCCCGCTGAGCGCCCAACGAATTGACGCCATTCGGGCGGAGTACCCTCGCACTCCGGATGCCGGCGCTCCAGCCAGGGGCAAGCCATGAAGACCAATCCGGGACAGCTATCCCAGCTACTGAGAAAGGGCCTCGCCCCGGTCTATCTGATTTCCGGGGATGAACCGCTGCTCGTTCAGGAATGTTGCGATCAGGTCCGAAAGGCCGCGAAAGACGCCGGATTCCATGACCGCCTGACCTTCCATGCCGATCATCAACTGGACTGGAACGCGGTCGCGGACGAGTTCAGCGCCATGTCCCTGTTCGCCGAAAAACGCCGCATAGAAATTCATCTGCCAACCGGCAAGCTCGGAGACGGCCGCGCCTTACTCGAACGCGTGCTTCAATCTCCCACTGAGGACATCATTCTGCTGCTGATCAGTACCCGCCTGGATGCAGCGGAAACCCGCCGCAAATGGTACAAGGAGCTCCAGGCCACAGGTGTGCACGTACCGGTCTGGCCAGTAGACGCAGATAAATTCCAGGGCTGGCTTCAACAAAGGGCCAGTAACCGCGGCCTCAGCCTGACCCGCGGCGCCCTGGCAATCATGAGCGAACGCCTGGAAGGCAACCTGCTTGCCGCCAGCCAGGAGCTCGACCGGCTGGCGCTGCTGGCGAACGGCACAGCGATTGACGAAGAAACCGTTGAACAGGCCGTTCAGGACAGCGCCCGGTTCAGTGGCTTCGAGCTGGTCACCGAGCTGATATCCGGCCGGGCGCCCCATGCCTGCAAAGTGATCAGTGTGCTGCAGCAGGAAGGTGAAAACCCGCTGGGATTGCTGGCGGTCCTGAGCCGCGACCTGAACCTGTTGCTTGAACTGAAATCTCCAGGCGGCCAGGCTGAGAATCCAGCCTCGTTCCTGAAGAAAAGAGGCGTGTTCCAGCCTCAGCGGGCACGAGCGATGGAACAGGCTGCCCGCCGGCTGAACCGCGCTCAGCTGCACGACGCCATTGCACTTTGCAGCAAGATCGACCGGGCTGCCAAAGGCTTCGACCCGCTCTCCCCCTGGCATTATCTCAGAGATATGTCGGCGCTCCTGGCCGCCCGCGCCTGACCCAGGTCAAACGCTTTACTCCTTGCCATCTTGCGGCCCGGCAACCCCTTGACAGTTTTTTACAGTCTGGCGCATTGTAAGTGCACCAACAATCCGAGGAGGTGCTTGAAATGAGTATTCAGGAAGAGCTCAGGAGACTGTCGGAAAAGGTAAAAGAGTATCGGGACGAGGCGCGCGTGCAACTGCACCTGGCCCGCGAAGATGTGAAGGACGAATGGGATGATCTTGAGCAGGACTGGGACCGGTTCAGAACCAGGATCGACCAGGTTCTGCACGATGCGGAAAATGCCACCCAAGAGGCGCGCCAGACTGCCCGGAAATTGGGCGAAGACCTGAAAACCGGCTACCAGAATATCCGTAACAAACTGAAATAATAGTGTTAACAGGTTAACACTATGCCACAAATCTCTACGCCAGAGACTCCTTGCACCGGAGTCTCTGTGCCATACTTCACAGTATCAGTGAACAAAGCGTCATAGTTTTGACCCACCTGATCAAATCCTGACCAGCTGGGCCTGAATTGCCAGGGCGCTTGACCACACTGCGAGGTATAAATGGCGTATGAAACAATTCCTACTGATACCCACCGCACTCACCCTCCTGCTCACCACCACCCTCGTGATTGGCCAGAATACCCGGTTCAGTGATCCGGAAACCGTTATTTCCGAATATTTCTGGGGCGATCTCTATGCCGGCGGAGGGAATTCATTCTTCTGTGACCTCCCATTTACCAGTAAAGGCTTCGTACTGACCGACGGGTATGTATACCCGCTGGCCGATGTGCGCAGCGCGCTGAACTGCGGCACCTCACGTCAGTGTGAACAAGACAACCGTTACCGGCAGATAGCCTCCGACATGCACAACATGGTCCCGGTACGCAGCCGGACAGAAATGGGGCGCCGCAATGTCCGTTATGAGGATTTGGGTCCTGCCATCAAGGCAGACGAGTGCGGCATCCGCCAAAGCGCCCAGTTCTTTGAACCCCCTGCTCGGGTCAAAGGCGATGTTGCCCGCACGGTTGCCTACATGGTCGACACCTACAAACTGCCCTGGCTGGGCGCTGCCACTGTGTTCAAGGGCTGGAATCAGCTGGACCCACCTGACGACGGTGAGCTGACGCGCCATCGGCGCGTTGCCGAAATTCAGGGGAACGAAAACCCTTTCGTCACAGATCCCGAGCGACTGGAAAGACTCTGATGAAAAAGGGGTCAGATGAAAATTTCATCTGACCCCTATTAACTGGGTGCCCCCTTTTTATATCCGCTTTAACTCTGGAATCAGAATTCTTCAGCAGCCAGAGCCATTATCGAATCACTGCCGCTGCGGATACCTTCGGCCAGGGAAACGGTTTTTGGCAGCAGGCGGTCAAAATAGAACCGCGCTGATTTCAGTTTTCCACTGTAGAAGCCCGAGGTATCGCTCCCGGCCTTGGGTGCAGCCGCCTTCGCGATCTTCGCCCACATGTAGCCGAGGGCCGTCAGGCCGAACAGGTCGAGGTAATCCACCGAGGCAGCGCCAACGGCGTTCGGGTTGTCGCCGGCCTGTTTGATCACATGCTCGGTCACGTCATCCAGGCGCTCAACCGCGGCGGCGAGAGGTTCCAGGAACGGGCGCAGGTGCTCGTTATCGCTGTTTTCGTCAAGGAAAGTCGCCACATCCTGGGCAAACAGTTCGTAAAGCTTACCCTGGCTGCCAACCACTTTTCGGCCCATCAGGTCCAGGGCCTGGATGCCGTTGGTGCCTTCATAGATCTGGGTAATGCGGCAGTCACGAACCAACTGCTCCTGCCCCCACTCGCGAATGAAACCATGGCCACCGAACACCTGCTGGCCCATGATGCAGGCTTCCAGGCCACGATCAGTCAGGAACGCCTTGGCCACCGGTGTCAGCAACGCCACCATGCCCTCTGCGTGCTTGCGCCGCCCGTCGTCCTCGGCATACTTGGAAATATCCAGCCACTGGGCCACGTAGGTTGAAAAAGCGCGGCCGCCTTCGACATAGCCTTTCATGGTCAGCAGCATGCGACGTACATCCGGGTGCACCAGAATCGGATCCGCCGCTTTTTCGGGCTGCTGGGCACCGGTGGGCGCGCGGCTCTGTATGCGGTCAAGGGCATATTCCCGGGCACTTTGCAGTGAGGCTTCAGCGGCACCGATGCCCTGGATGCCAACGCCCAGACGCTCGTAGTTCATCATGGTGAACATGGCGGCCAGGCCTTTGTGCTCCTCGCCGACCAACCAGCCTTTGGCGCCATCGAAATTCATCACACAGGTGGCGGAACCCTTGATACCCATTTTCTTCTCGATGGAGCCACAGCTGAAGCTGTTGCGCTCGCCCAGGGATCCGTCATCGTTCACCAGGAACTTGGGCACCAGGAACAGGGAAATGCCCTTGGGTCCTTTTGGAGCACCCGGGAGCTTGGCCAGCACCAGGTGGATGATGTTTTCCGCCATGTCGTGCTCGCCCCAGGTGATGAAAATCTTGGTACCTGTGACATTGAAGGAACCGTCGTCGTTGGGCTCGGCCTTGCTACGGATAATACCCAGGTCGGTGCCGGCATGGGGCTCGGTCAGGTCCATGGCTCCGGACCAGACGCCGGAGTACATGCTGGGCAGGTATTTTTCTTTCAGTTTCTGGCTGCCGTGGGCGTCCAGGGCGAGGCAGGCGCCGGCGGTCAGCATGGGCGCCAGGCCAAAGGCCATGTTGGCACCCTGCATCATCTCCTCGAACTGGGCCACCAGGGTCTTGGGCATCCCCATACCACCAAACTCCGGATTACCGCCCAGACCGTTCCAGCCACCTTCAACGATGGTCTGGTAGGCCTCCTTGAAGCCCTCCGGGGCAGTTACTTCACCGTTGCTCCATTGGCTGCCCTGCTCATCACCTTCACGGTTCAGCGGGGCAAGAACGCCACTGGCAATCTTGCCAGCCTCCTCCAGGATGGCATCGGCCGTATCCGGATCAACATTTCCGGCAATTTTCGGCAACGACGCCCACAGGGCGGGGGCGTCAAAAACCTCGTTCAGAACAAAGCGCATGTCACGTAGGGGTGCCTGATAATCAGCCATCTAAAACTCTCCAAAAATTCTGTCAGTCTGTCCAGGTGGCAAGGGGCCCTGATTCCGGCCAGTCACACCTGCCTGGGCTGTATGTCCGCTGAAGATTATTTTTTATGGGCGCCTATTCTACCTCAAAAGCGGCCCCTGACTCATGAAAAAAGCCCGCCTCCGGGGAGTGCGGGCTTCCTGTCCTGTAGAACCGTCCTTCGGTGCCCGCGCCTTAGATGGCGAAGGCTTCCTCCGGCATGTCCATCAGGCTGTCGGCGCCGGCCAGCATGCTTTCTGCGTGGCTCTTGGCCCGGGGCAGCATGCGCTTGAAGTAGAAGCGCGCAGTCTGAACCTTGGCGTTGTAGAACATTTCTTCGGTAGTGCCTTCGACCATCTTGTCCAGTGCAACCTTGGCCATCCGCGCCCACAGGTAGGCGAAGACCGCATAACCGGAGTACATCAGGTAGTCAACGGACGCGGCACCCACTTCTTCGCGGTTCTTCATGGCGGTCATGCCGATCTTCATGGTCAGGTCGCCCCACTCCTTGTTCAGGGCCGCCAGCGGCTCCAGGAACTCCTTGAGCTGTTCGTTGTCGGCGTTTTCCTTGCAGAACAGGTGAACCTGCCTGGTGAAGCCCTTCAGGGACTCACCCTGGGTCATCAGTACCTTGCGGCCCAGCAAATCCAGCGCCTGGATACCGGTGGTACCTTCGTAGATCATGCCGATACGGGCATCACGTACGTTTTGCTCCATACCCCACTCGGAAATATAGCCGTGGCCACCGAACACCTGCAAGCCCAGGTTGGCCGCTTCATAGCCGATTTCCGTGAGGAACGCCTTGGCGATCGGGGTCAGGAAGCCCAGCGCCTCGTCAGCCGCCTTGCGTTCATCCCCGGTCTTGCCGCTGTGAACGATATCCGCCTGCTGCGCAGTCAGGTAAATGAGGGCGCGGGCACCTTCGGCAACCGCTTTCTGGGTCAGCAGCATACGACGTACGTCCGGGTGAACGATGATCGGATCGGCGATACCTTCAGGGTTCTTCGGGCCGCTCAGAGAGCGCATGGCCAGACGATCCTTGGCGTAGGCCAGGGAGCCCTGGAAGCCCAGCTCGGCCGCACCCAGGCCCTGGATAGCGGTGCCGATACGGGCCGTGTTCATGAAGGTGAACATGCAGTTCAGCCCCTTGTTCTCAGGCCCGATCAGCCAGCCCCTGGCGCCGTCGAAGTTCATCACGCAAGTGGCGTTGCCGTGGATCCCCATCTTGTGCTCGATGGAGCCACAGGAAACCGCATTGCGCTCGCCGGAGGAGCCGTCGTCGTTCGGCAGGTTCCTGGGAACGATGAACAGGGAAATACCCTTGGTGCCTTCCGGCGCGCCCGGCAGACGTGCCAGCACGATATGAATAATGTTCTCGGCCATGTCGTGCTCACCGGCTGAGATAAAGATCTTGGTACCGGTGATGGCGTAGCTGCCGTCGGCATTCGGCTCTGCCTTGGTCCGCAGGGTACCCAGATCGGAACCACAGTGCGGCTCGGTCAGGCACATGGTGCCGGTCCACTCACCGCTGATCAGCTTGGTGAGGTAAGTCTGCTTCTGCTCTTCGGTGCCATGCTCTTCGATGGTATTGGTCGCACCGTGGCTCAATCCCGGATACATGCCGAATGACCAGTTGGCGGTACCCACCATTTCGCTCATAACCAGCCCAAGGGATTGCGGCAGGCCCTGACCACCGTAGGTGGGGTCAGCCGTCATGGACGGCCAGCCGCCATCCACATACTGCTGATAGGCTTCTTTGAAGCCAGCTGGCGTTTTTACACCGTCCTCGCTCCAGGAACAGCCTTCCTTGTCACCCACCTGGTTCAGCGGAGACAGAACCTGCTCACAGAATTTGGCGCCTTCCGCAACAATGGCATCCACCATATCCGGAGTTGCGTCTTCCGCACCTTCGAGCTTGGCGTAGTGCTGCTCGCTGTTCAGCAGCTCGTTCATTACGAATTTGATATCACGCAGGGGCGCTTTGTATTCAGGCATGGAATCCACCTCGGTTTTCGGTCTCAGCTGAAACAGGTTTGACAGCTTCTGGCCTTGGGTTTGCTCATACACCGCAGCGCACTGCGCCGCAGTCTTATTTAAACACTTGTTTGAAACATACGTTTAGAGGTACGGAATTGTCAATAGCCGAATGCAAAAATTGTGTTGCCGCATGTCACAGGCTCACGCGCCTTAACAGTGCGCAGAGCAATCGCCCGGACAATCCGCGTTTTCTGGATGGTGGCCTGAGGATTGCCCCGAACAGCAGAAGATGCTCCGAAGGGCGCGGGAGAGACCGCTGGAGAGACCGTTGGAAATAACAGGAGGGAGTGAGGAAAGTACTTTCCTGGCCCCAGGCTCAGGCCATGATATCCAGCAACGTTCCGAGCGTCTCGTCGGCGGTTTTCACCACCTGCGCCGAGGCTTCGACACTGCGCTCGTATATCTTGAGGTCAACAATGGGCTCGATCAGGCTCCCCGCCCCGGCAGTCCCCTGGGGACCATCTACGCCGCCGCGGGCAATCTTGCGGGCGGCATTTTCCATGCCGACCATGCCATCCTGAATGCCCCGGATACCAACTGTGAGTGCGCTGTTGATCATAACCGCTCTGCCCGATGACCATTATTTGACTCAATTAGGCCACATTTTTGGTCATTTTTCAAACAGGGAATCAATGTTGAGGTAACCTGCCAGCAGCTCCGGGCGCGACTGCTCAAGCCACGGCAGTATTCCCAGGCACGGCGATGCCATGTGATTGACCAGGTAATCCAGGGTGTCCTGCTCACAACTCATGGGCTCCGGCCCGGTCCGGTTGGCAACCCAGCCCGCCAGCACCAGCCCGTCATTGCGTATGGCCTCTGCCGTAAGCAAGGCATGATTGATGCAGCCCAGCCTGAGCGAGACCACGAGAATCACTGGCATGGCCAGTTGGCGCGGAAATTCTCCGTAAGTTTCCCGATCATTAAGTGGGACCCGCCAGCCACCGGCACCCTCCACCAGCAGGAGGTCTGCAGGACGAGTCTGCAAGCCACGGCAGAACCCTGCCAGGCGGTCAACGGTAATGTGCCGGCCGGCCTGTTCAGCGGCCACATGGGGCGCAATGGCCGGCTCCAGAGCAACTGGATTGATCAACTCATAAGCCAATGGTTCCGAGATGGCGTTCTGCAGGATCAGCGCATCTTCGTTGCGCAGGCCTTCGGTTGTCCGCTCGCAGCCCGAGGCAATGGGCTTCATTGCCAGGGTCCGCTTCCTCATGGCCCGTGCGGCGTGCAGAATTGCGGCAGAGACCATGGTCTTGCCTACACCGGTATCGGTACCTGTTACGAAATAGGATTTTGTCGCCATGTTTCAGTCCTGTCAGGGGCACAAGGTATGCCGGCCAATGTCCTGTTCTCCGGTAAGGCCTCAGGCTTTCTTCCAGTAAATCCAGGCAGCCTCATAGCTTGCCATAACCGTTCCGTCCGGCTCTTTGGAATAGTGCCGGCACATGTCCCGCATCCTGCCCGGCGCGGTCACAGCCTTGCGGCGTTCAGCGCCCCGGAAACCTGCACCAAGATGCCTGAGCTCACTCGCCAGCATCATGGGCGAGCTGTAGGGCAGGCGGATGGTTCGGGTTTCAATGGTCGCCTGTGGCAGTTCCGCGCTCACTTTTGCACGCAGGGCCGCCTCAGTCTCGAAACGGTTTACGTGCTCATGCTCCGGATCGGCAGCCCTCCAGGCGCGTTTCAGTTCCTTCAGCGTGCCGTCGAGAAGACTGGAGACCATAAGCCGTCCACCAGGGCGCAGTACCCGCCGGCATTCCCGGAACACCGCCCGGGGGTCCTCACACCACTGGATCATCAGGTTACTGAAAATCAGGTCGCAACTTGCATCCTGCAAAGGCAGGTGCTCGGCATCGGCAACGATCCAGCCAACGTCCTGAGAACTTTTTTTCCGGGCTTCCTGCACCATACCCTGAGACAGGTCTACCCCTGTCACTGCCCCCACCTGCCCCATCGCTGCCAGCTTGCGGGCAAACCAGCCAGTGCCGCAACCAAGGTCCAAAACTCCCGAACCTGCCTCCTCCGCGTTGCGGGCCTGGAGCTTGTGCAGCATGGTGTTACCCATGAAACGCTGCAATCTCGAGGCACTCTCGTAGGTGCTCCGCGCATTGCCAAAGCCCCGGGCAATATCCGCCTTGAGCGCCCGGGAGGCGCCTTTCAGGCCGCTCCGGCTACCGGTCACGGAACTCATGACGCCCATGATGCCAACTCCGTCTTCGAAGCCAGAAAAGACTGGATTACCCCCCAGCAATCGGCGGCCGAACACCCTCCCGGCCAATGCGCCATACCCTTGACCACCGTCTGGCGACTGGCGACCGGAATCTCAAGATCACCGGCCCAGGGCCTGACAACAATGTCCTGCCCCCCCATCACATGAAGGGCGGGCGTGGCAAGCGATTGCCAAAGCGCTCTTTGATCGCCGGCCGCCAGCCATGCAAGGCTCTTGCAGAGATGATCGTTTGACACCAGGGTGCCTTTTTCGAGCCACGGCTTGAGCTTTTGCCGCTCCTGCTTCTCGTCAGCCGCTCCGTTGATCATCAACAGAAGAAAATGCAGCCAGTACCGTTGCGGGTCCTGGCGAATGCCCCGGGCAAAAGCCCTGAACTCACGGGCCGGCATTCCATGGGGCCAGCCCTCATCGGCGACAAATTTCGGAAAACCGCCGAGAGTGATCGCACAGGACACCGAACCGGTTTCCCGGTAGGCGGCTTCCACCACAATCTGGCTGCCGAGGGACCACCCCATCCAGACCGACGGTTCGGGATACAGCGACAGCAACTCCTCGGCCACTTCAGGCACGGAACTGCAGCGGACCAGCAGTTCATCGTCCAGCGAAACCGGCATCACCTCACCCGGCCAGAAACCATAAAGCCCGGCCAGCATTTCCGCCCGGACACCCCAGCCACCGACAACCACCAGACGCGGACAGACTTTCGCGGAACTCATATCGCCACTTCCGTGCCCTGAGCCAGGTGACGACATTCCGACAGCGCGTTCAACAGACAATCGAGATTCTCCTGAGTATGTGCGGCACTGAACGTAACCCGCAAACGCGCCTCACCAACCGGGACCGTAGGCGGGCGGATCGCAGAGACCAGCAACCCCCGGTCCTCCAGCGCCTGACTCAGCGCCAGTGCATCGTGGTTATCGCCAATCATGATCGGCTGAATCGGCGTATGTGAGGGCATCAATTGATACCCCATGGCAGAGACCTCTCGCCGGAACCGGGAAACGAGGCCCAGCACCTGATCACGACGGCCATTATCCCGCTCAATGAGGTCAAGACTCGAAATCGTCGCCAAGGCAAGCGCCGGCGGCATGGCCGTAGTATAGATGTAGGTTCGCGCTTTCTGAACCAGATAATCCATCAGCAGCGCCGGCCCTGCAACAAACGCACCGCTGGTACCGACCGCCTTGCCCAGGGTGCCGATCAGCACCGGAACATCCACTTCCGACAGTCCCGCCTCAGCCACACTCCCCCGCCCCTGGGGCCCGAGAACGCCAAGGCCGTGGGCATCGTCAACCACCAGCAGCGCATCATGGGCCCGGCAAACCCGCGCCAGCCCGGCCAGCGGCGCCACATCGCCATCCATACTGAACACACCGTCCGTCACCACCAGCTTGTGCCCGGACGTTTTCGCCAGCATCGCCTCCAGCGCGGCAACGTCCCCGTGGGCATACCGGCGAACCCGGGCCCGGCTCAGAATACA
The DNA here is from genome assembly GCF_030540945.1 of Marinobacter sp. SS8-8. Classification (NCBI taxonomy): domain Bacteria; kingdom Pseudomonadati; phylum Pseudomonadota; class Gammaproteobacteria; order Pseudomonadales; family Marinobacteraceae; genus Marinobacter; species Marinobacter sp. SS8-8. The sequence goes on from NZ_JASSVN010000001.1 coordinate 296,156, forward strand.
GCCATCGATAATGGACGCATGATTCAGCCGATCCGAGAAAATCGTATCCCCGCGACCGGCCAGCGCCGAAATCACACCCATATTGGCCATGTAGCCGGTCGAGAAGAACAATGCCGAACTGCGCCCGGTGAATTCCGCCAGACGCTGCTCCAACTGGTGGTGCGCATCATGATGGCCACAGATCAGATGGGAAGCCGCACCCCCGAGACCGGTGTCCGGTAGCGCGTCACGAAGTGCGTCAATGTTGGTGGGGTGATTGGCAAGACCAAGATAATCGTTGCTGCAGAAGGAGAGCAAAGATTTGCCGTTGGCAACCAAAGACGGCTGCTGGGGACCTGAGATCAGCCGGCGCGTCCGGTACAAACCGGCCTGTTTACGCTGTTCAAGTTCAAGGGCAAAGTCCCGCACGAGCATGGCTCCGGATTAGGGGTTGCGCGTATAGCCTGGTGAAAGCTGCCGAAGATACCCGAAGTTTCCGGCAGGGTGCGGGCAGGGACCTCCGGGATTGTAGAGGGCCAGGGATGGCCCGAAACAAGCGCACATGGGTGAGGCCGAGTGCCCATGAAGCGAAGCTTCATACGACAGCCGAACGACAGCAATCTTTGATTGCTGGCTGGACCCCGCCCGGGGTGCTCGTAGCGTATCCCGGAGGTCCCTGCCCGCAGCCTGCTCCCCCCAAAGTCTGAAGGCCCAAAAAACCACTAATATCAGGCAGATTCCCGAGTAGCGTCATAGAACATATGGCGAGTCGCCTCATACTCCACCGCCTCGGCAATCGCCTCCTCTTCCTGCTCCTCGGAGGCACACTGCTCCCGCTGCTCCGGCCGGATCCCAAGACGCTTGAACAACAGCATATCGGCATCGGCTTCCGGGTTGGCAGTGGTCAACAGCTTCTCACCGTAGAAAATAGAATTGGCACCCGCCATAAAGCACAGCGCCTGCATCTGCTCATTCATATTCTCCCGGCCCGCCGACAGGCGCACGTGGGAAGCCGGCATCATGATCCGGGCCACCGCAATAATGCGAACGAACTCGAACGGATCCAGATCCTCCACATCCTCCATCGGCGTGCCCTTCACCTTCACCAGCATATTCACCGGCACACTTTCCGGATGGTGAGGCAGGTTCGCCAATTGGACCAGCAGGCCGACGCGATCATCCTCATCCTCGCCCATACCCATAATGCCGCCGCAGCAAACCTTCATACCGGCCTTGCGGACGTTATCCAGCGTATCCAGACGGTCCTGGTAGGTCCGGGTTGTGATGATGTGGCTGTAGTACTTCTCGGAGGTGTCCAGGTTGTGGTTGTAATAATCCAGACCGGCCTCGGCCAGCTCTGCCGCCTGCTCTTCCTTCAGCATGCCCAGGGTCATGCAGGTCTCCAGCCCGAGGGATTTCACCTGCCTGACCATATCCAGAACATAGGGCATGTCTTTCTTCGAAGGACTGCGCCAGGCCGCGCCCATACAGAACCGGGAGGCGCCCTTCTGCTTTGCCGCCTGAGCCTCGGCCACCACCTTCTCGATTTCCAGCAGCTTCTCTTTCTCGAGGCCAGTGTTGTAATGACCGCTCTGAGGGCAATATTTGCAGTCTTCCGGGCAGGCACCGGTCTTGATCGACAACAGCGTGCTCACCTGCACCTCGTTGGGATCAAAGTGCTCCCGGTGCGCACTCTGGGCACGAAACAGAAGATCGTTAAAGGGAAGCTCAAACAGCTCGCGGGCTTCCTGCAGTGTCCAGTCGTGACGGAGCTCTGTAGCGGTCATGTAAAAGTCCTGTTAACCTTTCCCGGTCTCGGGGTTTACGGATGAATCAGATGATAAAGGGACTGAACTGGCTGTCAACCTTCATTGAACGAAAGGTTAACAGCTTCAAGCAGGGCGGACGTTGCGTCGCCTGCCTTTCTTCCAACGCTTTCAGTGGCTTATGTCCGCCATGCCGGGAGGGCCTACCGGTTAACCGCTGGCACTGCCGCTGTTGCGCCCTGCCCCTGGCCTTCCCTTCTTCGGACCTGCTTTGCGGCGACTGTCTGAAATTCCCGCCTCCGTTCAAGACATCCTGCATTCCCTGGCGCTATCAGTATCCCCTGGATGGCATGATCGGCCGCTATAAATACAACGGGCAACGAAAGTTTGCGCGGCCGCTGCTCGCAGATTTTGCCAGCTTTCTTGAACAGGAACTGGGCAGCGGAACGATATCAAGACCGGACGTACTGGTGCCCGCCCCCATGGATTCGCGACGTCGGCGCCAGCGCGGCTTCAATCAGGCCCAGGATATTGCCGAGAATGCAGGGAGGCACCTTGGGATTACTGTGAATACCGGACTGGTGCAACGCGTTCGCCGGGTGCGGTCGCAACGGGAATTGAACCGGGAGGAGCGGCTGGCAAATCTTCGTGGGGTGTTTAAGGTGACGTCGGAGGTGCCTGAGCGGGTGGCGATTGTGGATGATGTGGTGACGACGGGGGCGACGGTTCGGGTTTTGGCGGGGGTTTTGCGGGAGGCGGGGGCGCGGGATATTCAGGTTTGGGCTTTGGCTCGGACTCCTGGCTGAAGCTGTCCCCAGACTCCCCTCTGACTCTGGGGGTGGGAGCGCCGCGCCGGCAGGCTCTCCCGGGATACGCTACAAGCTCATCCCTGAGCGCTTGATTCGGGCCATCCATGGCCCTCAACAATCCCGGAAGAGCCTGCCGGCGCGGCGCCCGGAGTTCTCAGTTAGGCCAGCATTGCTCTCACGCGTTCGGCAATTGCCAAACAGGAAGTTAACCCCGGGGATTCAATTCCAAAAAGGTTTACCAGCCCCGGTACGCCGTGATCTTCCGGACCATCGATTCGAAAATCCGCAAAACCGCCATCCGGTCCACACAGTTTTGGTCGAATGCCGGCGTAAGCGGGCTGGAGACGGGATGGGTCCAAGGTTGGCCACCATTGGCGGATACCCTTGGCAAAGGTTTCAAGGCGGTTGGGGTTGACGGCGTAGCCTTCCTGTTCAACCCATTCCACGTCGGGACCGAAGCGGGCCTGGCCGGCCAGATCCAGGGTCAGGTGGACACCCAGGCCGCCGGGTTCGGGGACGGGGTAGATCAGGGTGTTGAAGGGATGGCGGCCGCTGTAGCTGAAGTAGACGCCGCGGGCGAACCATTGCCGGGGCTTGTATTGCTCGGGCAGGCCCGCCCAGGTTTTGGCCAGGGGAACCGCGCCCAGTCCGGCGGCATTGATGACGTTGATCGCCTTTAGGGTCAGCGGGTTGCCGCCTTCCAGGCTCAGCAGGTGGTGATCATCAACGGACTCTGCCGCGACGACCGGTGACCGGAGGACGAGTTGGCCTCCGACACCCTGCAGTTCTCCGAGCAGCGAGAGCATGAGGCCATGGCTGTCGATGATGCCGGTCTCGGGTGACCAGAGGCCGGCGCAGGCGTTGATTTGAGGAACCTGACGGGTAACGGCATCCGCGTCATGCATGGCCAGTTTGACGCCATTGCGGGTGGCGGCTGCCTGGATATCCTCAAGTTTCCGGGCCTGCGAATCGCTGGCGGCAATAATCCATTTGCCACATTTCCGGTGGTTGATCTTGTGGCTCTGGCAGTAATCATAAAGGCGCTGACGGCCTTCCACACACAACCGGGCCTTCAGTGACTGCTCCGGGTAATAGATCCCGGCATGGATGACTTCGCTGTTGCGCGACGAAGTACCTTCTCCGAACCGGTCTCCGCTTTCGAGAACGATCACATCGTGCCCGCTTTTTGCCAATGCGCGCGCAATGGCCAGGCCGACGACACCCGCTCCAATGACAACGGTTTCTGTTTCAAGGAGTTCTCCAGGCATCTCTTCCTGCTCCCGCTTAGCTGCCGATTACCGGAGCATACCCCATCCTCACACGCCAGCGGAAACCAGCCTCCGGGGTCTGAACACATTACTCAGGGACTCATACCGGTTATACTTGGCCCCGGAAATAAGTGCATGGAGCCCAGCGAGGATGTCTGACAGGAAGCAGTTTGTACTGGTAATGGTGGTGGCCGCCCTGTTTGCAGGCTGGCTCGGCTGGCGCGGTTTTGAGGTTGTCAGTCTTAATGAGCGCCTGAAAGCCGACGATGTGGTGTCCAGCTACCCCTACAAACATCGGGTACTGAGGGTGGAGGGTGATACCGCCATCATGAGCTCACTGCGCTCACACTCAACGTCTACCCGCCATGCACTGAGCGCTGTGTTCCCCAGCATGCGAAATCTCGGGGACAGTCACCGGGACTGGCAGCGCGCAGAGCGTGAACTGGCCCAGGTGCAGGCCCATGCAGGGGATGTTGTGCTTGGCGCTTCCGGCATATCCCGTATTCGCTGGGAGCTGGATGAAAACTGGTATCATCTGCAGTTCATGAAATCCAAATACGACACAAGGCTCTGACCTTCCACCATGACCCATGAACCCGCACTTGCAGCATCCACCCACCCCTATGATTCCCTGACCCCGGACACCATTCTGGACGCGATGGAAGACGCCGGGTTTGCAGTAAGTGGCCGGCTTTTTGCGCTGAACAGTTACGAGAACCGGGTCTATCAGGTGGGTTTGGACGAAGGCCCGCCGGTGATTACAAAATTCTATCGGCCCGGGCGATGGAGCGAAGCACAGATCCGGGAAGAACATGATTTCACTGGCGAACTGGCGCAGGCAGACATACCGGTCGTGGCGCCTATGCGGCAGGACTCCGGAGATACTCTCGGTCACCATGGCGAATTCCTGTTTGCCGTGTTCCAGCAGCGCGGGGGCCAGGCTCCGGACACCAGCGTGACAGACACCCTCTACAGGCTAGGTCAGTGGCTGGGCCAGATACACAACATCGGTGCCCGCAAGCCTTTTGCCCACCGGCCAGGCATTTCATTACTCGATGGCATTGAGTCCAGCAATCGGCTGTTAGTGGAAGGCGGCTGGATTCCAGCGGATCTCCGGCCCGCATGGGACAGCCTGATTCCGGATCTTCAGGCTCTGAGTGCTGCCCGTATTGATGAAGCGGGCCCCGTTGAGACCCTGCGCCTGCATGGCGACTGCCACGCGGGCAATATTCTCTGCCGGGAACAACAGATGCTGTTCGTGGATCTGGACGATTGCCGCTCCGGGCCGGCCATTCAGGATATGTGGCTGCTGCTTAATGGTGACGACTTCGAGCGCGGCGCCCAGCTCGGCGAACTGCTGGAAGGTTACGAGATGTTCCGTGATTTTAACCGCCGTGAACGCCACCTGATCGAGCCATTACGCTGCTACCGGCAAATCGCACACTGCGCCTGGCTGGCTAAACGCTGGGATGACCCCGCCTTTCCACGTTTTTTCCCCTGGTTTGCCCAACCCAGATTCTGGTCCGATCAGATTCTCTCGCTCCGGGAACAGCTCTCCGCCCTGCAGTCACCGGCAATTACGGTTCCAGGGCAGTACTGACCGCACATAAACACGCTAACACGCTTGAAATGAGGTAGGCATGAGCCAGAATGAGGCCCGTTACACCGTCCGAAGCCTGATCGTGACCGCGCTGGCTGCCATTATCGGCACTGTCCTGGTGCTTGAGATGACGGGCAGGATAAACCACACAAAGAACAAGGACAACGTCCCGGTTGGCGATTTCAAAGCCATTCATATCACCGGGGGTGAGACCTTCCGTATGTCTCCGAAAGCCTCGGAACTGCATGCCGTGTGCGAGAACGGCTACCTGGCCATTGCAGCGGATGTGGACCCGTCGTTCCGGGGCATCCTGGTCGATTACAAGAACCGCGGTGTGCGATGCAGACGCCCTTCACCAACCGGGCCGAAGGTTCCACGGCAGCCGGAGACACAAGACGGCAATGACTAGGCCCCGCAAACCTTCCGCCCCCCCCGAACAGGTGACGGACCGGCTGTTCGCCACCGAGCGCCGCCCGGAGGATTTCCGGTTTGATGCGTCGGTAGCACGGGTTTTCCCCGACATGATCCGCCGTTCGGTGCCCGGATACACCACCATCATTCCGATGATCGGGGTGATCACCGAGCAATACGCCCAGCCCGGCTCCCACTGCTACGACCTGGGCTGCTCGCTCGGTGCCTCGACCCTGGCAATGCGGCACGGAATCCCACATCGGGACTGTATCCTTGTGGGCGTGGACAACTCCAGGGCGATGATCGAGCGCTGCGAGCATTACATTGCCCTGGACGACAACAACCTCCCCGTTACCCTGCGTTGCGAGGACATTCTGGACACCGAACTGAGTAACGCCTCGGTCACAACGCTCAATTTCACCCTGCAGTTTGTCGACCCAGGGCAGCGGGCCGGCCTGCTTACCCGGATTGCCACGGCAACCCGGCCCGGGGGCGTGCTGATCCTGTCGGAAAAAATCCGGTTTGAAACCGAAAGCGAACAGGCAATACAGACCCGCCTGCACCACGAATTCAAGCGCGCCAATGGTTATTCAGATCTGGAAATCAGCCAGAAACGAACGGCCATTGAGCAGGTCCTGATTCCGGAAACAACCACCGCCCACAAGGCACGACTCCAGGCGGCAGGCTTCGATCAGGTTCTGGTCTGGTACCAGTGCTTTAACTTTGTTTCCATGCTCGCCATCAAGGCCAATACACCCGACACCGACTGACCATGGCAGAATTTGACTGGCAAACCCGATTCGGGCCGCTTCTTGATCAGCTTTCAGGTGACGATCTCGATGCCTGGGCTCAAACGCTCAGGCAGCAACTGATTCGCCGCTTTGACGACAATCCCCATGGCGATCTTGATCGCTGGCAAGCCGCCCTCGCCCGCCTGCCGGCTATGGCCGGTGTGGAGGCGCACCTGGACCGGTCCGCTGTAACCCTGACAGCGGCACATGCCCCGACACCGGAGCAGCAGGCGCACTTGCAGCAGGGGTTACGCGGGCTGATGCCCTGGCGGAAGGGTCCTTTTGAGCTCTTCGGCACCCGGATTGATACCGAATGGCGCTCCGACTGGAAGTGGGACAGAGTCTCCCCCTACCTTTCAGACCTGTCTGGCCGTCGTATTCTTGATGTCGGTTGTGGCTCCGGCTACCACTGTTGGCGGATGCTGGGTAATGGTGCTGGCCGGGTCATCGGCATCGATCCAGGCCTGTTGTTCATGTTCCAGTTCCTGAGCATCAAGGATTACCTGGGCCATGTGCCCGTGGACTTGCTGCCAGTCAGGATGGAGGATCTTCCGGAGGGTCTTGAAACCTTTGACACCACGTTTTCGATGGGCGTCCTCTACCATCGCAGGTCACCGCTGGACCATCTGCTCGAACTGAAGGGTACGCTCCGGAAAGGTGGCGAGCTGGTGCTGGAAACCCTGGTGGTTGAAGGCCCCGAGGGCTTCAGCCTGATGCCCGGGGATCGCTACGGGCAGATGCGCAATGTCTGGTTCCTGCCCACCTGCGACACCCTGCTGCGCTGGCTGGACCGCACCGGGTACCGCAATGCCAGAGTAGTTGATGTTACCGCCACGACAACCGAAGAACAGCGCAGCACCGACTGGATGCGATTCAATTCCCTGCAGGATTTTCTGGACCCGGACGATCCGTCGAAAACAGTTGAAGGCTATCCGGGGCCCCTTCGCGCAACGTTAATCGCCGAGAAACCCTGACACAAAAAAACCGCCGTGCCGTGTAGCAGGGCGGCTTTTCTTCCGTCAGTGTTTATTCACCAAACGGGTGACGGAGCGTGATGGTTTCAACCCGGTCCGGCCCGGTGGAGATTACGTCGATCGGCGCCTCAATCTGCTCCTCAAGGAAACGGATATAGGCCCTGGCGTTTTCGGGCAACTGGTCCAGGCTGGTCAGGCCGACAGTACTCTCGCTCCAGCCCGGCAGCTCGGCATACACCGGCTCGATGTCCCTGTAGGTGTCACAACCAATGGGTGGCCGGGTAATTTCGCCATTCGGCGTCTTGTAGCCGACACACACCTTAACCGTCTCCATCCCGTCCAGAACATCCAGTTTGGTGAGGCAGATGCCGGAAACGCTGTTGATCTGGATGGCGTGGCGCAGGGCAACCGCATCAAACCAGCCGCAGCGGCGGGAGCGGCCGGTGGTCGTCCCCACCTCATTACCCTTGACGGCCAGGTGCTGACCCATGTCGTCAAACAGCTCGGTGGGGAACGGGCCTGAACCAACGCGGGTGGTGTAGGCCTTGGTGATACCGAGCACATAGTCGAGAAACAGGGGACCGAAACCGGAACCGGTGGCGGTACCTCCGGCGGTGGTGTTGGAAGAGGTCACATACGGGTAGGTGCCAAGATCAATATCCAGCAGGGAGCCCTGAGCGCCCTCAAACAGGATGTTTTCACCACGCTTACGGAAATCATGGAGCATATCGGTAACATCCGCCGCCATCGGCAGGATTTCTTCGCCCATCTGTTTCAGCTCTTCAAGGGCCGCATCAATGTCTTCGGCCTCTTCCTTAAAGTACTCGGTCAGGATGAAGTTGTGGTACGACATGATCTCGCGCAGCTTCACCTCGAACTCCGCCGGGTTACACAGGTCGCCGAGGCGGAGGCCACGACGTGAAACCTTGTCTTCATAGGCCGGACCAATACCGCGGCCGGTCGTGCCAATCTTATCGACACCGCGGGCCCGTTCCCGGGCCTGGTCAATTCGGACATGGGTCCGCAGAATAAGGGGGCACGCCAGGCTGATCCGGAGACGGTCGCGAACAGCGACGCCATTGGCTTCCAGCTCACGCACTTCCTTGAGCAACGCCTCCGGCGACAGGACGACGCCGTTGCCAATCAGACAGTGAACATGCTGACGCAGGATACCGGAAGGGATCAGATGAAGCGCCGTTCTCCTGCCGTCAATCACCAGGGTATGGCCGGCATTGTGTCCGCCCTGGAAGCGAACAACGGCCGCGACCTTGTCGGTCAGCAGATCAACAATCTTACCCTTGCCTTCATCACCCCATTGGGTGCCCAGCACAACAACGTTTTTACCCATGATTCTCTCTCAATGCGGCTGCCCCGCAGGACAGGCGTTTCGCAAGTTTACCTGTAAGTGAAGTCACCGAAGCCCGGGGGCATCAGCCCAGCGCCTCTACGGCCCACCGGCCGCCCTGTTTAACCAGTTTCCGGTCACAACCTCTGGCGGCCGGATCCACACCGTTATCCTCGGGCAAGGCACGGACAACGGTTTCTGTCATTCTCAGGCCGGAAATCACCCGGTCCAATGCAGGGTCATCATCCGCCGGCGCCCAGACCGCGCCAGCTTTCCGTACCCGCCGCTCACCCAGGGAAACCAGTGCGCGGATATCGAGGCTGAACCCCGTCGCGGGCCGCGCCCGACCAAAATCACTGCCAATGGCGTCGTAGCGCCCGCCCTTGGCGACCGAGTCGCCATGGCCGGGAACGTAAGCCGCGAACACAAGGCCGGTGTGGTAGTTGTAGCCACGCAACTCGCAGAAGTCGAAGCCGAAACTGACTTCCGGGTAGTCCCGGCCCAGCAGGTCCGACACACGGCCCAACTGATCCAGTGCCGCATCCAGATTGTCGGATGCACCTTGCAGGACACGGCGCGCCCCGGCCAGCGCTTCCGGGCCGCCACTGACACGGGCGAGCTCGCGCAGACGAGCACCGGCAGAGCCTGAGGCGCATTCGCCCAACAACCCGTCGAGCTCGGGCACCGACTTGCGAGCCATGGCATCAAAGATCGCAGCTTCGGTGTCGCGGTCAACATCCGCTTCGCCGATCAGGCTCTCGTAAATCGACACGTGCGCCAGATCCAGGTGAATACGCGGCAGCCCGGCAACCCGAAGGGTTTCCAGCATCAGGCTGATCACTTCCATATCCGCAGCTTCGGAGGCACTGCCAAAGAGCTCGCAGCCTGCCTGTATCGGCGTCCGTCCAGTCAGCATGTGGCGCGGGCGGGTATGCAGCACATGGCCTGCGTAGCAAAGGCGGGTTATGCCATCCTGGCCCAGGGTATGGGCATCGATACGGGCTGCCTGGGGCGTCATATCCGCCCGAACACCCATCATCCGCCCTGTCAGCTGATCGGTCAGCTTGAAGGTTTGCAGTTCCAGGTCGTGTCCGGTTCCGGTAAACAGGGATTCGAGGTATTCAATAAGCGGCGGGATTACCAGCTGATAACCCCAACGCTGGCAGGTATCCATTACATCCCGGCGAAGGGATTCGATCCGTCCGGCCAGCGGAGGCAGAATATCCTCTACCCCGTCCGGCAGTAACCAGCGATCAGATACTGTCATGAGATTCCGTTGTCCGTTATATCCGCACCGGCGCATTTGGCTGGGGGATCACACAGAATTTAAGGCGATACTCGGGCAGAAAACCCGACACAAAACCGCCAGAATTTTACACGGTTGGCAGGCACAAAAAAACCGGAATACGCCCGTATTCCGGTTTTTTTCAACACTCAGGCGGGTATCACTTCGCGCCCTGGGAGTCCTTAATGTACTTCATGAAATCGCCTTCGGAGTCGATCACCAGGATGTCGTCCTTGCTGGAGAACGCATTCTGGTATGCGGAAAGACTCCGATAGAAGCTGAAGAACTCACGGTCCTGGCTGTAGGCATCGGCGTAAATCTGCGCAGCCTCACCATCGCCCTGACCGCGAAGCTGCTCGGACTTGGAGAAGGCTTCCGCCAGGACCACCGTGCGCTGACGATCAGCATCCGCCCGAATCCCCTCGGCGGCTTCGCGACCGCGGGAGCGATACTCCTGAGCCAGCTTTTCCCGCTCGGTGGCCATACGGCGATACACGTTCGTGCGGACCTGCTCAGGTAATTCAATGGCCTTTATACGGATATCCAGCACCCGGATACCGAACTCTTTGAGCGCCGTTTCGTTGACCAGGTCCTTGAGTGAGGCCATCACATCATCACGTTCACCTGAGACCACCTCACGCATGGTACGGACACCAAACTCATTACGAAGGCCGTTATCCACCCGCGATAACAACAGATTCTGGGCCCTGAACTCGTCGCCACCGGTAGCGCGGTAGTAGGTATCCACGTCGGTAATCTGCCAGGCAATATAGGAGTCCACGTCCAGTGGCTTTTTCTCAATGGTGAGATACTGACGCGCCGGCAGGTCCATGGTAAGAACCCGAACATCAAACTTCCGCACTTCATCAATAACGGGGACTTTAAAGTGAATCCCTGCAGGAACGTTGGTCTCGATCAGTTCACCGAAACGCAGCAGAACGCCACGATGGGTTTCCGGAATAATGTAAACACTGGACGATACCAACAACAGAATGATGAGGGTACCAGCAAGACCGATAATGCTTTTGGGTCCCATGATTATCTCCCCGTTCTCGTGTTGGTGGACTGGCGATTGCGCAGTTCGCGAAGCACCTGATCCGTCAGGGACTGGATATCAGACTGGCCGGCCAGACCGCCGGCATCTGCGCTCTCGTTCCGGCCCGCCGCCAGGCTGGCGCCGCCCTGACGGGTCAGACGATCCAGCGGCAGGTACATCATATTACCGGCGGACTTGGTATCAACCAGCACTTTGCTGGAGCTGGCAAGCACGCTCTCCATGGCCTGCAGATACATGCGTTCGCGAGTGACATCAGGCGCCTTCTCGTACACGGCCAGCAGATCCTTGTACCGGGCGGTCTCACCAACCGCGCGCTCAACCACCTGGGCTTTGTATGCCGCCGCCTCCTCAACCATGCGCTGGGCCTGGCCGCGGGCTTCCGGCACAACCTTGTTGCGGTAGGTCTCTGCTTCTTCCTTGAGTTGCTGCTCGTCTTCACGGGCACGCTGCACTTCCCGGAAAGCATCCTGAACCGGGCCAGGCGGCTGGGTGCTTTCCACGTTGACCCGCACAATCTCAAGGCCAGCGCCGTACTGCTTCAGGAAACTCTGGATTCGCTGCTCGACGTTTACCGCAAGTTCAACCCGACCCTCAGTCAATACCGCATCCAGAGTGGCGCCGCCTGCTTCATGCCGAAGCGCACTGTCGGTGGCAAAGGCCAGGGCCTGGTTGGAGTCACGGACATTGAGCACGTAGTCACGGGCATTGCTGACCCGATACTGCACCTGCAGATCCACGCTGACCAGGTTCTCATCCTGAGTCAGCATCTGGCCCGTCGACTCGGCGGTACGGACGTTGGTTACCCGCACCTTGGTGACATCATCAATCAACGGCACCTTAAAGCGCAGGCCCGGGCTCTCTGTCCGGTCGTATTCCCCGAAACGCAGAACAACGGCCCGCTCCTGCTCGTCCACTGTGTAGAACGACTGGAAGATGACATAGCCCACGACAACAATGGCCGCCAGGGCGAGGATAGCGCCAAAACCAGCGCCGCCTCCGCCGGTACTGCCATCACCGCTGCCGCCGGACTTGCCACCTTTGCCGCCCAACATCTTGTTGAGCTTGTCCAGCCCCTTCTTCAGTGCCTCATCGAGGTCTGGTGGACCCTGATCATTGCCGCGCCGACCACCACCGGTACCCCAGGGATCGTTGTCGTTACGGTTTCCACCCGGTTCATTCCAGGCCATAGTGCTCTCCATTACTGACTTATAAATAGAATGGCTGCAAATACTAGGGATTTATCTCCGCCCCGGCAATAGCCGTTCCGGTTTCAGGCATGGCCCAGCTCGAGCCTGACCGATTCTTCCTTCACTCCGGCCCGGCTCAGCAGCTGCAGCCAGTCCCGGTTCTGCAAACGAACTTCCAGCACCGTATCCCCCGTCTCGCGGTGCTCCTCGGTCAGCACCGACCCGGCCTCATGCAGCAACGCGCGCAGCTTGCCGTCGGCAGGCCCCAGCAAAACAAAATGATGCACAACGTCCTCTGCAAGTCTCTCCACAATGGCGTCGTAAAGACCGCCGAGCCCTTCCCCGGTCACCGCGGACACCCAGACCCGCACCGGAACACCGTCTTCATTGCGCTCGATTCTCGGCGTGAAGTCTTCCAGCAGGTCAATCTTGTTGAACACCTGCAGTACGGGAATCTCATCTGCCCCGATCTCGGCCAGCACCTCTTCGACCTGCTCCATATTCTCGTCACGCCGGCTGTCGTGACTGTCAATAATGTGCAGCAAAATTGTCGCCTGTGTCGTTTCTTCCAGAGTTGCCCGGAATGCTTCGACCAGCTTGTGGGGAAGGTGGCGGATGAAGCCCACCGTGTCCGCCATTACGACCGGCCCGATATCCGGAAGTTCCAGGCGCCGCAGCGTCGGGTCCAGCGTTGCAAACAACTGGTCTGCAGCGTAGACGGAGGAAGTGGTAATCCGGTTGAACAAGGTTGATTTACCTGCGTTGGTATAGCCAACCAGAGACACGGCTGGAATGTCCGCACGCTGGCGGGCCCGTCGACCCTGGCGCCGCTGCCGGCGAACCTTTTCAAGACGCTTGTGGATCGATTTTATCCGTTCCCGGAGCAGGCGACGGTCGGTTTCAAGTTGGGTTTCGCCAGGGCCCCGAAGGCCGATGCCACCCTTCTGCCGCTCCAGGTGAGTCCAGCCACGCACCAGACGCGTTGACATATGCTCAAGCTGTGCCAGCTCTACCTGTAGCTTACCCTCGTGGGTACGGGCGCGCTGGGCAAAGATGTCGAGGATCACACCGGTGCGATCAAGCACCCGGCACTTGAGTTCATGCTCGATGTTTCTTTCCTGACGCGGGCTCAGCGCATGATTGAACAATACGACATCGGCTTCACTGGTGGTCACGGCGTCACGGATTTCTTCCAGCTTTCCCTCGCCAACGAAAAATCTCGGGCTGGGTTGCTTGCGGGAACCGGTCACAACACCCACCGGCTCAACGCCGGCGGACATCACCAGTTCCCGGAACTCGCCAGGGTCTTCCGTGCCGTCATGGGCAGTAAAATCGATGTGGACGAGTATCGCGCGCTCACCGACATCAGGACGTTCAAACAATTGGCATCAACTCCGGAACAGTGAAACTGTCAATATCATAAAAACAAACACCCGCGGCCATCAGACCCCAGAAAAGGGTCTTCCGGAACGCGGGTGCAATACCGGGGAAACGGATGGATCAGTCTTCAGACTCGCCCTCTCCTCCCGGAGCCTGCTGCGGAATGCGAACATTGCGGGCAGGAACCACCGTGGAAATAGCGTGCTTGTAGACCATCTGGCTGACAGTGTTTTTCAGCAAAATCACGAACTGGTCGAAAGACTCGATCTGGCCCTGGAGTTTGATACCATTAACCAGAAAGATGGAAACCGGAATGCGCTCCTTGCGCAAGGCGTTAAGGTAAGGGTCTTGTAACGAATGCCCTTTTGACATGTGTTTTCTCCTGTTTTAGTGGGTGCAGATGCTTCAGCAGGTGCAGATCGTCATTGGTCAGAGTTAAATGTGGTGCGAAGTCTGATTTTTTTCAAGGCTGCCTTGGCGATAAGTTTGTCTTCACTGTCCAGCCAGTCCACATCGGACCACTTACGCAACCAGGTCAACTGCCGCTTCGCCAACTGGCGTGTGGCGGCAATACCCTTGCTTACAAATGTGTCGTAGTCGTCCGCCCCGGACAAATAGCTCCAGGCCTGGCGATAGCCAACACAACGCATGGAAGGGAGGTCAGGGTGCAGGTCTTCCCTGAGCATCAGTGCCTGCACTTCGTCGATAAAACCCGAGTCCAGCATCTTCAGGAAGCGCTGGCGGATTCTCTCGTGAAGCACCCGCCGATCCGGTGGCATCATGGCAAGCTGCACGACAGTATACGGTAGCAAAGGTGTTTCGTCTGCCTGCCAGCGGGTGAAATAGGTGTAATCCTCAATATCGCTTCTGCTGGCAGGCTCAGGCACGCCCTCGTTTTTACCGGCAACCTCTGCCTGCCAGAACCCTGAAATCGGCCTGCCGGTCACTCGGAGGACTTCCAGGGCCCGCAGCAATCGCTGGCGATTGTTCGGATGTATCCGCTCCGCCGCAACAGGATCCCCACTGTGCAGCTCCCGGTGCAGCGCTTCCCAGCCCCGCACCTCAGCCTCCCGCTCCAACACCCTGCGCACGTCCGGGCTCGCCGCGGGCAAACCGGACATGCCATGCAGCAATGCCTTGAAGTACATCATGGTTCCACCCACCAACAGGGGTATCCGGCCCGCTGCCGTGATCCCGGCCATGGCAGCGAGGGCGTCGCGGCGAAAGTCCGCGGCCGAGTAGGTTTGTGCCGGATCGCAGATATCGATCAGGCGATGGGGGGCCCGGGCCAGTTCTTCCGCCGTCGGCTTGGCGGTGCCGATATCCATGCCACGGTATATCATGGCCGAGTCAACACTGATGATCTCGCAAGGTAGCTGCTCGCACAGGGACATGGCCAGGTCGGTTTTACCGGACGCCGTTGGCCCCATCAGAAAAATGGCCGGAGGCAGGGACACCTCAACGCCCCCGCAGGAACAGCTTGTCCAGCTCGGACAGGGTGATCAGTGTCCAGGTCGGCCGGCCGTGATTGCACTGGCCGCTTCGCTCGGTGGCTTCCATGTCCCTGAGCAGCGAGTTCATTTCCGGTATGGTGAGCTGACGGTTCGCCCTGACCGAGCCATGGCACGCCATGGTACCCAGCAGTTCGTGCGTCACCGCTTCCAACCGGTCGCTCTGACCATGCTCAATGAGGTCCGCCAGCACGTCACGCACCAGTTGCTCAGCGTCAGCGCCTCGCAAAAGCGCCGGCACCTGCCGGACAGCCAGGGTTTCCGGGCCGATCCGTTCTATCTGCAGGCCAAGCCTGTGCAGCTCATCGCCGTGGCTCTCGGTCAGGGCGGCCTCTTTCTGGCTGACCGCCAGAGACAGCGGAACCAGCAATGGCTGGCTTTTCAGGTCCTGTTCGGCAAGGGCCCGCTTCATCCGTTCATAGGTTATGCGCTCGTGAGCAGCATGCATATCTACCACGATCATCCCTGCCCGACCCTGGGCGAGAATATAGATCCCGTGCAGTTGGGCAATGGCATAGCCAAGTGGCGGCTCCTCATCACTGTCCACCGGCGGCGTCGGCATGGGTCTGGCAGAACCGTCACTGATCGGTGTCGACTGTGGGCTTGCGGTTCCACCACCGGCGTTCAGGGACTGATAGAACGCCATCTGATCGCTGGCGCGCCATTCCTGCCGAGGCTGTGAGGGGCCACCGAAACCGGCTGGTGCGCCGGAATGGCCGTAACTCGGCAGCGCTGGCTGGCCATTCCAGGAAGCGCCCCCAGAAGTAGTCATGGCCGGTGAACTTTCCGTCTGAGCCGACGCTTCACGACCAAAGGATTGGGCGACCGCACCTCGGAAATGATCATCCGGCCGAACATCGGCCAGGGCCTTATGCAGGGTTCTGAAGATAAAATCGTGAACCAATCGGCCGTCCCGGAAACGGACTTCGTGTTTTGTGGGGTGCACATTCACATCCACCGTGGCCGGGTCTACTTCCAGGTAAAGCACAAAGGCCGGGTGCCGGTTGTTATAGAGAACATCCCGGTAGGCCTGGCGCACGGCATGAGCCACCAGCCGGTCACGAATCACCCGGCCGTTGACAAAGAAATACTGCAGATCCGACTGACTTCGGGAAAATGTCGGCAGCGCAACCCAGCCCCACAGACGAAGCCCTGTTGCCTGCGCATCGATAACCACCGCATTGTCGACGAATGGCTGCCCGCACAGGGCACCGATCCGCCGCTCCCGGTCAAGGACCGAACCGGCAGGCCTCAGGCTTTGAACAACCCGCTGGTTATGACGAAGGGTGAAGCCGGCATCAAACCGGCTCAGGGCCTGCCGGCGCAGGCACTCCTCCACGTGGTTGAATTCGGTTTTTTCGGTGCGCAGAAACTTGCGGCGGGCCGGGGTATTAAAGAACAGATCCCGCACTTCAACGGTAGTGCCCACCGGGTGTGCTGCGGGCGAGATCCTGGCGTCCATCTCCCGGCCTTCCACTTCCACCCGGGAGGCCGCCTCCTGTTCTGCTGTCCGGGAAGTCAGCGCCAGACGGGAAACCGAACTGATACTGGCGAGCGCCTCGCCACGGAAGCCCAGGGAGGCAACTGCTTCCAGGTCATCAAGGCTGGCGATCTTGCTGGTAGCATGGCGGCTCAAGGCCAGCGGCAAATCACCCTCTTCAATACCGCTGCCGTCGTCCCGTACGCGGATCAGCTTGACGCCGCCCTGCTCCACTTCAACATCAACCCGGGTGGCGCCGGCATCCAGGGCATTCTCGACCAGTTCCTTGACGACAGATGCGGGGCGCTCCACCACCTCACCCGCGGCAATCTGGTTCGCGAGCCGTGGTGACAGCAATCGAATGGGGGGCATGTTACCGAAAAACCTCTTGATCAGGACGCGGGAATACGAATGGTTTGCCCTACCATAACACGGTCATCCCGCAGGTCGTTAAACTGCATCAGCTCACTGACGGTGGTCTGAGTCTTCCTGGCCACACCTGATAAGGTGTCACCACGCCGGATCCGGTAGTGGCTGACACTGTTTGCACCCTGACGATTCTGTTTCTGCCAGGCCAGCAATGTGCCCGGTGGCGGGGTTTTCTGAAAGTAGTCATCAATCCCTTTCATAATGGCGCCGGCCAGCCTGTTGCGGTACCAGTCAGTCGACAGGTTCTTCTCTTCCCGGGGATTGGATATGAACCCGGCTTCCACGAGGATAGAGGGGATATCCGGTGACTTCAGCACCACGAAAGATGCCTGTTCCACACCCGGCTTGTGCAGCTCGGCAACGCCTCCGAGCTTACCAAGGACCGAGCTGCCAACCCCCAGGCTGGCGTTGATACTGGCTGTCATGGACAAATCCAGCAACACCCCTGCGAGCGTGTCATCGCGGCCATCGAGGGACAATCCGCCAGCCCCGCCGATCAGGTCGGAACGGTTTTCGCTGTTTGCCAGCCAGCGGGCGGTTTCACTGGTCGCCCCCCGCTGTGACAGGGCAAAGACCGAGGCTCCCTTCGGCTGGGGTGTGCGGAAGGCATCCGCGTGTACGGATACGAACAGGTCAGCATTGTACTTTCTGGCCAAAAGCGTCCGGTTGCGAAGGCCAATGTAGTAGTCACCCGTTCGGGTCAGCTTGGCGGTGTAGCCTGGCCGCTCATTGATCAGAGCGGCAAGGGTATTCGCCATTTTCAGAACCACATCTTTCTCGCGAGTGCCCTTGGGGCCGATGGCACCCGGGTCCTCACCGCCATGGCCGGCATCAATCACCACGATAACATCCCGCTTGCCTGCCGAATCCTGGGTCACGGTTGGCCTGGCGGCTTTTTCCAGACGGCTGCCGCTCTCGTCAATCAGATCAACGACCAGGCGGTGGCCATATTGCTGGTTCGGCTCAAGCTGAAAGCTCCGGGGCTTGATGTCGGCTTCCAGATCCAGTACCACCCTCAGATCGTTGCCGTTGCGAGGCGCACTGCGAATCCGCCTGATCGGGCTGCCGGAAAGGTCCAGCCCTGAGAAATCCGCTTTCAGGCGGGTATTCTTAAGATCGATAACCAGGCGGGACGGCCCTGACAGGGAAAAGATGTTGTGCTCTACCTGCCCGGCGGTATCGAATACCAGGCGGGTGTGGTCTGGCGCCGGCCATATCCGCGCACTTTCCACCCGTGTTCCAGCCACCTGTGTTCCGGCTAAAACGGGGAACGCCAGAACCGCCAGTAGCAGTGTCAGCGGCTGGACCAGTCTTGTTTTGAGTTCAGCGATTCTCATACAGCTTACCTGCCAGTTTCCATCAGGTTCCCGACCTAGTTGTGGCCCGGACCAATCAATTGCAGTTCATTGAGCACCGAGGCACCCCGCCCGGAACAGGCTCTGATAACGACGGAACGCCCCTCACCCTGACGGTCCAGATGAATCTCCAGATCCGGGTCGGGCAGAATCCCTTTTCCCCGCCCGGGCCATTCGATCAGGCACAGATTATCGCCGGCGAAGTAATCCCGGATGCCCATATATTCCAGCTCCTCCGCATCGCCTAGCCGGTAAAGATCGAAATGGTACGCCTGCGGTTCCAGGTCCTCATAGGGCTCTACCAGGGTATAAGTGGGACTTTTTACCGCGCCGGTGTGGCCAAGCCCACGCATGACACCCCGGCTGATAGTGGTTTTGCCCATACCCAGGTCGCCATCCAGATGGATCACCAGACCTTGGCCGGATTCGGCAACACGTCTTGCCAACTCCCGGCCAAGCTGCTCGGTTTCAGCCTCGCTTTCGAGAAACAGGCGGCGCTCATTCCCCATCTTCCCCATCATGCTCATGAATCCCCCGGCACCCGAGTGGGTTCAGACTCGCGGAATACCAGCGGCAGTGCATCAATCACATCGTTGGGTATCAACCCCATGAACCCCCGGGTCTCTGAAGCTTTGTCGGCCGCAGCCAGATGTACTGAAGCGCCAAGAACGGCCGCTTTGCCGGGCTCGCCAAGCTGAGCGTAGACGGCGCCAATAATGCCTGACAGCACATCGCCCATGCCGCCGGTGGCCATTCCCGGATTGCTGCCGCTGATAATGTCGACCGCTGCGCGCCCCGAGGTGACCACCGTGCCCGCCCCCTTCAGTAGCACAGTCCCGCCGTACATGGCCTGCAACTTAGTGGCGGCGGCCATTCGGTCAGCTTCCACTTCCGGCACCGGGCAGTTGAGCAATCGGGCGGCTTCGCCCGGATGAGGCGTTAAAATATGGTCATCCGCCGGTATGGCAACCCGACCGGACAACAGATTCAGCGCGTCGGCATCCAGCACCCGGGGCCTGCCGCTGGCAATGACCTGTTCCAGCATCTGCTGGCCCCAGGCGCCGCGGCCTATGCCGGGGCCACAGACGATAACCGAGGCTGCCTCCAGCAACGGTGGCAATTCCGAGCCATGGATCAGGCCATGGACCATCACCGAGGGGCACCTGGCCAGCGCCGCAGTCACATGCTCGGGCCGGGTTGCCAGGGACACAAGACCCGCCCCTGAGCGCGCTGCGGCCTCTGCCGCCAGCAGACCGGCGCCGCCATACCCCCGGTCGCCGGCCACCACCAATACATGCCCGAAACGGCCTTTATGGGCATTGGCCGGTCTTTCCGGCAACCAGGACATCACCGACGCCCAGTCGCGACGGTACGCAACCGGCTGCTGACCACTACCAGCAACGCCATCAGCCGTGCCGAGAGGCTCAAACACAACCTCACCGGACACTGCGGCCCCCTGCCCCGTAAACAGGCCAGCTTTAAGCCCGATAAACGTGACAGTCATTGTTGCCCTTACCACGTCCCCCCCGGCTGCCCCCGTGGTCGCATTCAGCCCGGAGGGTAAATCCACCGCAAGCACCGGCGCTGGCGCCTGGTTGCACCGCCTTATCAGCGCGGCAAAAGGTTCGCGGGGCGCCCCCGATACGCCGGTGCCCAGCATGGCATCAACAATTATTCCGGCACCGGCAAACAGCCCGTTAAGGCCAGCTTCCGAGAGGGTCTCCAGTTCATCGACATGCACGCCGTCTGCCAGCGCCTTTTGCCAGGCTTTTCTCGCATCACCGGTGAGTTTTTTGGTTGGTGCGACGGCCACGCAACGAACATCCATACCATGACGTTGTGCGTTGGCGGCAACCAGGTAGCCGTCGCCACCATTGTTTCCGGCACCACAGAGAACGAGCACCGGATCACCGCCGCGCCAGTGCCGGACCAGACAGCGAAACGCCGCCTGGGCGGCAGACTGCATCAGTTCAAAACCATCAACACCCTGCTGATCAATCACATAGCGATCAATCTGTCTGACCGAATCGGCGGAAAACAGAGTGTCTGGTAGACTGTGCGCAGCGGACGGCGGCATGAACCTTTGCTCCCGTTACAGAAACCAGTTTAAGAAAATTGGCCAGATATCTGTAAAGCATAGCAAAACAGTTGAAAAGGTCATAACTTAATCAAATTAAATATCCGTACCCTCGTTTCCGGACGGATCTGATCGCGGGCAGTGTCCATGAGCGCCTCGTCAACCTGTGACAAACCATCCCCGGAGCTGGCTGATCTGCCAGCGCTGATCCGCCAGTGGGCAGTTGAGCTTGGCTTTTCTGATGTGGGCATCACAACGCCGGATACCGGTGAGCATGCAACCCACCTGCAAGACTGGCTTGCCGAGGGGTATCAGGGCGAAATGGATTACATGGCGCACTATGGCGACAAGCGTTATACGCCCACCGCGCTGGTGCCGGGCACCATCCGGGTCATCTCCGTGAGAATGGATTATCTTCCAGCGCCAGACAGCCCCAAAGACGCACTCACTCACCGGGATAGGGCCTACGTTACCCGCTACGCACTGGGGCGTGATTACCACAAACTGATCCGCAAGCGCCTGGCACGGCTGGCAGGAAGAATTGATGGGGCGCTGAACGGATACGACTACCGGGCCTTCGTGGACAGCGCGCCGGTGCTTGAGCGTGCCCTGGCCCAGAGAGCCGGTCTTGGCTGGATCGGCAAGAACAACATGCTGATTCATCCGAAAGCTGGCTCTTTCTTTTTCCTGGGGGAAATTTTTACCAGCGCTCCGCTGCCCGTTGACGCACCATTCGAGAAAGACCATTGCGGGAGCTGTTCGGCATGCCTGGACAGGTGCCCCACCGATGCATTTGCAGGTGCGCACAAGCTGGACGCGAGGCGCTGCATCAGCTATCTGACCATTGAACTCAAAGGCAGCATTCCGGAGGAGCTGCGGGCCCTGATGGGCAACCGGGTTTTCGGGTGTGATGACTGCCAACTGGTCTGCCCGTGGCAAAAGTTCAGCAAGCCGACGAACGAGCAGGACTTCCAGCCCAGGCACGGGCTGGATAACACCGACCTGGCCGAACTGTTCCTCTGGACCGAGGAACAGTTCCTGAAACGAACAGAAGGCTCTGCCATTCGCAGAACCGGCTATGAGGGCTGGCTTCGCAACCTGGCCGTTGGGCTGGGCAACGCACCCTCAACCATTCCGGTTATTGAAGCCCTGAAAAAGCGCGTGGACCACCCTTCCGAAATGGTCCGTGAGCATGTCCGCTGGGCCCTGCGGCAGCACGGCCTATAACTTGAAGAAGTGTTCCCGGTAGTGGCGCAGTTCGTTGATGGAGTCCCGGATGTCGTCCAAAGCCAGATGACTGCCTTTCTTTTTGACGCCGGCCAGCACATCCGGCCGCCAGCGGCGGGCTAACTCTTTAACAGTAGACACGTCCAGATTCCGGTAGTGGAAGAAGGCTTCCAGCTCTGGCATGTACCTGACCAGGAAACGTCGATCCTGGCCGATGCTGTTGCCGCACAGTGGTGACTGACCGGGCTCAACGTATTTTTTCAGAAACTCGATAGTTGACTGCTCAGCCTCCGATTCAGAGACGTCGCTCTCCCGAACGCGCCTGGTGAGCCCACTTGCACCGTGGGTTTTAGTACACCACTCATCCATGGCATCCAGAAGCGTGTCTGGCTGATGGACAGCGATCACCGGACCTTCAGCCACGACGTTCAATTCCGAATCGGTGATGATGGTTGCCATCTCAATGATCCGCTCTTTTTCGGGGTCCAGGCCTGTCATTTCCAGATCGATCCAAACCAGGCGATCACTATCTGCCATTATTTTTCCAGCCTTCTAGATTTAGGGGAGGCGGGGCTGGCATCGGCTTTCCGGAAACCGCTACAAGCACATCCATGTGCGCTTGACTCCGGCCATCCATGGCCTCCGACATTTCCGGAAAGCCGATGCCAGCCCCGCTCCGAAATTTGGAGATATGTCTTTATCGTCTTGGCAACGTCCAAGCCGAATAGGCACGATTCCAGTATGATGGCACACCACAGGCAAAACTTTCATCTGGTTATCCGGGACGTAAATGGCAAAACGGCGACTGAACAAACAGCAGCAATTCCGCATCAAGAGGGTCCAGGAAGAGCGAGCGGCCCGCGCGGCGCGCAAGGAAAGGAAGGTTCAGGAGCAGGCCGACGCCGGTGAGCTTGGGCCGGAGCAGGAAGGGTTAGTCATTGCTCACTATGGGCAACAGCTGGACGTGGAAGCACTGGAAGGTGAGCAAACCGGTGATGTAGTCCGGTGCTTTGTTCGAACCAACATTGACAGTCTGGTGACCGGTGACAAGGTTGTCTGGCGGCCGGGGAAAAATAAAACCGGCGTTATTGTTGCCCGCTGCGAGCGGCAGAATCTGCTGCAGCGGCCGGATAATTTTGGCGCCCTGAAACCGGTGGCGGCAAATATTGATCATATTATTCTGGTGATAGCCCCGGAGCCGGCGCCCCACGACAACCTGATTGACCGGTACCTGGTGGCCTCTGAGATCACGAACATTCCGGCGGTAATCCTTCTGAACAAGACAGATCTGATTACTGAGCGCAACAGGGGCGCTATTGACGCCCTGCTCGGGCGCTATGAAGCGCTGGGTTATGAGGTTGTGCGTACATCTGCAGCCGAATCTGGCGATCAGCCGTCACCGGAGGTTGAGGCCCTGGTCAAGGATCAGACCAACGTGTTCGTCGGGCAGTCCGGCGTGGGCAAGTCGTCGATTATCCAGACGTTGATGCCGGGTGAGGCAATTCGCGTGGGCGCCGTATCGGAGAGTACTGGTAAGGGTGTGCACACGACCACAACGGCCAAGCTGTTCCATCTGCCGATGGGAGGGGATCTGATCGATTCGCCGGGTATCCGTGAGTTCGGCTTGTGGCACATGACACCGCAGGAGATCGGGCACGGGTTCCGGGAGATCCGGGACGTAATCGGTAACTGCAAATTCCGCAACTGCCGGCACATGGGGGATCCCGGCTGTGCGATTGATGCGGCGGCGGATCAGGGCAAGATCAGCCCGCAGCGGCTGAAAAGTTTCCACAGGATTCTTCAGGATATGTCGGAACAGCGGGCCCGGGGGCTGAAAGCGGACTAACGGGTCACGCCTTACCAGTTCAGCTCGCCCGGTGCCGGCTGTTCTGTTTCCTTGCGCCATTCCCCGCTTTCAAGCCGCTCTCGGATGGCTTCCTGCTCAGCTTCTGACGAGCGGGTAAGGTCGATCAACGGCTCATCGGAACGGCCCGCGCTGCTCTGGATGTTGTCTACGGTTTTCTTGTTCAGAACGATAATGGAAATGCGGCGGTTCACCGGCGCGGTCGGGTCTTCCTGATCAAACAGCACGGAGTCGCTCAACCCTACCACCCGGGCTATCTGCTCTCCCCGAACCCCGCCAGCGACGAGCGCCCGGCGGGCTGTATTGGCGCGGTCAGCCGAAAGCTCCCAGTTGGTGTAGCCGGGCCGGCCGCTGAAGGGTGTCGAATCGGTATGGCCGGTGATGCTGAGCCTGTTATCCACGGAACCCAGCGTCTTGGCCAGTTCAAACAGGATATCCTGGGAGTAGTACTTGAGCTCGGCGCGGCCGCTGTCGAACATGGGGCGGCCTGACCGGTCGACGATCTGGATGCGCAGGCCCTCATCGGTAATATCAATCAGCAGTTGGTCCTTGAACTCCTGCAGGGTTTTGTTCTGCTCGATGCGGTCTTTCAGCTCCTGGAATAACTCCTCCATACGACGCTGTTCGAGGGTTTCCGAGAGCTCGTCCACTACCTGGTCTTCGATCTGAATCTGGCTAGATTCGATATCGGGACTCGCCTCGTTTATGACCGAGGCGCTGCCATCGAGATCCACCGGGTTCGGTGAGCCCCCCTCGGTAAATCCTACCGGATCACGAAAATATCCTTCCACGGCCAGCTTTTGTTCAGGAGACGCCGTCGCCGTCAGCCAGAGCACCAGGAAAAACGCCATCATGGCGGTAGCGAAATCGGCAAACGCAACTTTCCAGGAACCACCGTGGTGCCCGGCTGCGACAACCTTTTTGCGTTTGACTATGATCGGCTGTTCTTCCACGATTCGGCTCCGGAGATCGGTTGCAGGCGGTATTACTTGGAACGGACGTGATCATTCAGTTCCTGAAAACCGGGGCGCTTGTCCGTCGGCAATGCCTTGCGACCGAATTCAATCGCCATCTGGGGCGCCTGCCCCGACACCGTGGCTACAATAGCCGACCTTACGCATTCGTAGGCCTTGAGTTCGTATTTGGCGGCGTGTTCCATGGCAATGGAGGTGGGACCAACGAAGCCGTAGCCCATGAAAATACCCAGGAAGGTACCTACGAGCGCCGCGGCAACACTCAGGCCGATCTTCTCGGGGCCCTCGCTCATGAAGTTCATGGTGATGACAATACCAAGAACCGCGGCCACAATCCCGAGGCCGGGCAGCGCGTCCGCAATCTTGTTGACGGCGTGCGCGGACTCTTCGATCTCGTGCCGGCGACTGTCGATCTCGTTTTCCATCATGCCTTCCAGCTCATGGGTCGGCATGTTGCCAGAGCTGATGATGCGCAGGTAATCGGTAATAAATGCCTGCAATTCCTTAGATTTCATGATGGCAGGGTAACGACTGAAGATCTGGCTGGACTCGGGATTATCGATGTCTTCTTCTATTGCCATAACGCCCTGCTTTCGGGACTTGTCAAAAATCTCGTAAAGCAGACTGAGAAGATCCATGTAGAACGATTTATTGTAGGGCGAACCGGTAAGCAGTTGAAAGCCGCGGCTAAACGTTTCCTTCAGGGTATGCATGGGGTTGGCAATGATGAATGACCCCAGAGCTGCGCCAAAAATGATCAGCACTTCTGTTGGCTGCCACAGCACCATGAGATTGCCACCATGGAGAACAAAGCCAGTAAATACACTGGCAACAACAATAACCGCACCGATGATCAGCAACATGGTAACTAAGCACGCCTTATATTCTTGGTTATCGACCGGAGTCGGAAGCCTTCACGCAACGCAAAAGGTGCCCTGATAATAGCAAGCCCCCCACAGAACCGCGAAGCCATGAAACAATTTCTATACAGGTCGCAGTCTTTGTTAAACTTCGCGCCTTTGAGCGCAAAGGATCACTATTAATGTTTGACAAGTTTTTTGTTCTGAGCCAGTACATTGCCCCGCAACGGGCGATTTCCCACCTGGCCGGTCGTCTGGCCGACGATAACCGCTCCCCCGCGCTCAAGAACCGGGTGGTCCATTGGTTTATCGGCCACTATGGGGTAGACATGAGCGAAGCCGCCGAGCCGGACCCGGAAGCCTACCCGAGCTTCAACGCTTTCTTCACCCGGGCACTGAAACCGGGTATCCGACCGCTGGCCGAAGGTGAAAAAACACTGGTCAGCCCCGTTGACGGCGTGATCAGCCAGCTCGGCCAGGTGACTGGCGACCGGATGTTCCAGGCCAAGGGCCAGTCCTTCAGCCTGAGCGAGCTGCTCGGCGGAAATGAGAAAACCGCCGCGCCGTTTGCCGGGGGCGAATTTTCGACCATCTACCTCTCGCCCAAGGATTACCACCGGATCCACATGCCCATGGCCGGCACCCTTCGGGAGATGATCCACATTCCGGGCAAGCTGTTCTCGGTAAACCCGGTGACCGCTGAAAACGTTCCCAACCTGTTTGCCCGCAATGAGCGTGTTGCCTGCCTCTTCGACACAGACGCAGGTCCCATGGCCCTGGTACTTGTGGGCGCCATGATTGTAGGCAGCGTGGAAACCCGCTGGGCGGGGGTCGTGGCGCCGGGCAGCAAAGAGGTTACCGCAACTCATTACCAAGGTGAGCAGGCCGTGACGCTTGCCAAGGGTGAGGAAATGGGCCGCTTCCGGTTGGGCTCGACCGTGATCATGGTCATGCCCAGGGGTGCAGTCACCTGGAACAGCGATCAGGTCGCCGGCAAGACCGTGCGCATGGGCGAGGCCTTTGGCACACTATCCCGGACACAGTCCCCTGTGTAGGAGAAAGACTTTCGGGATCATGCCCGCTCAAACGGAAATGCCAGCACCTCGCGTATATCCCTGGCGCCCAACTTGACCATCAGCAGGCGATCCAGCCCGAGCGCGACCCCGGAACACTCGGGCAGCCCCTGCCCGAGGGCTGCAAGAAAGGCCTCATCCAGCGCCATTTCCGGCTTCCCGGAACGCCTGCGCTGCTCATTATCCGCTTCAAAGCGGCGACGCTGTTCCTGCGGATCCGTCAGCTCCCAGTAGCCGTTGCAAAGCTCAAGGCCATTTATGTAAAGCTCGAACCGGTGCGCAGTTTCATGACCACCCGACATGGAGACGCGAGCCAGGGAGGCCTGAGAGGCCGGATAGCCAGTTATGAATTCCGGCCGCTGCATACCAAGGTTCGGTTCAACCGCGAAACTCATCAGCAGGTCCAGGCAGCCATCGCGCCCCAGGTCCGCCAGCTGTTCCGGTTCCAGCCACTGCTCGCAGCGACGCGCCAGCTCGCGGTCTGTGGCCTCAAAGGGGTTGACCTTTGCCCAGCATTCCATCGCGTCCCTGTAACGGATGGCCTCCGGCGGCTGGCAACCAAGCCAGCCACATACCAGGTCTGAAACCTCGGCCATCAATGCCACGTCGTCAAACCCTTCGCGATACCATTCCAGCATGGAGAACTCAGGGTTATGGCGCCGCCCCAGCTCGCCATTACGGAACACCCGGGAAACCTGGTAAACCGAGCCGTAGCCCGCAGCCAGCAGGCGCTTCATGTGGTATTCAGGAGAGGTCTGTAGCCAGCCGCCGGTTCGGGTGCCGGCCGCCACGTGCGCCTGGATGCCGTCCAGATTCGGATCGGTGACACCACGCTGCCCGAGAATCGGTGTTTCAACTTCCAACACCCCCCTTTGTGCAAAAAAGCCGCGCACAAACGCCAGTTGTTGTGCACGGCTTTCCAGGGCCGCCTGCGAGGCAGAGGGCTGCCAGACAGGTTCTTTGGTCATGTCAGGATTAACTGCTCTTGACCCGGTTGACATACTCTCCGGAGCGAGTATCTACCTTGAGCACTTCAC
Source organism: Marinobacter sp. SS8-8 (assembly GCF_030540945.1). Lineage (NCBI taxonomy): Bacteria > Pseudomonadati > Pseudomonadota > Gammaproteobacteria > Pseudomonadales > Marinobacteraceae > Marinobacter > Marinobacter sp. SS8-8. Next base: position 323,895 of record NZ_JASSVN010000001.1, read on the forward strand.
CGGTGGTGATAAACAGCGGCACACTGACCACGGCACCGGTTGAGAGGGTGGCCGGCTTGGAGCCGCCCTGTGCGGTGTCGCCCTTCATGCCCGGATCGGTATCGACCACTTCGAGCTCAACGAAATTGGGCGGCGTAACGGACAGCGGCGCACCGTTGTACAGGGTCACCGTGTAGACATCCTGCTCTTTCAGCCATTTCAGGGTGTCGCCAACGGCCTTGGCATCAGCCGGGTACTGCTCGAAGGAGCCATCAGTGAGCATGAAATGCCAGAATTCGCCGTCGGTGTAGAGGTATTCCATATCCTGGTCAATGACATCCGCCGCTTCCAGGCTTTCACCGGACTTGAAGGTGCGCTCCCAGACGCGATTGGTCATGAGGTTACGCAACTTGACGCGGTTAAAGGCCTGCCCCTTTCCGGGTTTTACGAACTCGTTCTCGAGAATGATGCAGGGGTCGCCATCAAGCAAAACCTTGAGACCACTGCGAAATTCGTTGGTAGAATATGAAGCCATGAAATGTCCACCTGACAAAATGCTGTTTAAAATTCAAAGGTCGCTATGATACAGCGAACCCCCGCCCGTATAGAAGCCCGCCTTTCTGACCAGGAGCAACGCAGTTGGCAGCAATTGCTCTCGGAGTCGGTCACCTCGCCTGAGGAACTGCTCCAGCGCCTGGGACTTCCTGACGACCCCTGGCTTTCCGGCGCACGGCAGGGTCACCGGCTGTTTCCGATCCGGGTGCCAGAACCGTTCCTGGCCCGAATGGAAAAAGGCAACCCGGCCGACCCGCTGCTCAGGCAGGTGCTGCCACTTGAGGATGAAACCGGCCATGTGCCGGGTTTTGTGAACGATCCCCTGCAGGAGGTGGGCGCCATTCCAACCACCGGGTTGATCCGCAAATACCGCAGCCGGGCGTTGCTCATGGTCACCGGCCAGTGCGCGATCAACTGCCGGTACTGCTTTCGGCGGCACTTCCCCTATGACGAACAGCGCCTGAGCCCGGAAGACCGGCAACGTGTTATCGACACCCTGGCGGCCAGCCCCGAGGTGAACGAGGTCATTTTCAGCGGTGGCGACCCACTGGCGGTCAATGACCGGCTTCTCGCCCAGTGGGCATCAGCGATCAGTGGCATACCGCACATTCGCCGCCTGCGTCTGCACACCCGCCTGCCCGTGGTGATTCCCCAGAGGGTTTGCGATGAGTTGCTGAAGTGGCTGTCAACAACGCCCCTGCAGGTGGTTATTGTTCTGCACATCAACCACCCGGCGGAAATTGATACCCCAACCCGCCGGGCACTGGGCTATCTGAGGGCAGCCGGTGCCACGCTGCTGAACCAGAGCGTTATCCTTCGGGGCGTGAATGATGAAGCTTCTGTTCTTGAAGCCCTGAGCGAGGCCCTGTTCGATGCCGGTGTGTTACCCTATTACCTCCACGCCTTCGACCCGGTGGCCGGAGCGCACCATTACAATGTGCCCGATCAGGAGGCGAGGGCGCTGATGCATGAACTGCTGGGAAGGCTGCCCGGGTTCCTGGTGCCAAGGCTTGTACGTGAAGAGCCAGGAAAGGATAGCAAGACCCCGATCAACCTGTTCCCGTGATAAGCTTCGCAAAAAGGGCCACAAAATCACTTGTCAAAGATTGTCAACTCGTGATCTTCTCGCTTTTTGAAACGGGTTTGCTACTTTAAAGTCCAGTAACGTTTAACAATAAAACATGTATTTAGGGCGTTATCCTGGCAGGCCGGCGGACAGTGATTAACCGCCAGCCGGGCCGGGCCAACCCCGGAGTACCACCTGTGGACCCGATATCGGCATAAATTCATGGAAGGTATGACCCTGAAACCAGATCTCCGCGTTCCCGAACAGAAAACGGCCAGCCTGTCGTTCTGTGACACAACGCCCAAAGCATTCAGGGCCTGGACGGACCAGTTGCCGATGGCCAATATCGGTGAGGTTTCCCGGCAACTCTACCATGCCATCATTGAACTGAATCATCTGTTCCTGGCGCCGCACCCACGGATGCAGTTTCTGGAAGTCATCCGCGAAAAAATCCACTTCGTCTGCAACGAGCTTTCGCGACACTACCTGGGTCTTGCCGTCGCACTTCCCGAGAAACAGCGGAAAATCGCCAACCTGTCACAGGCACTGCAGTTACACCTGGCGGGTGGTTACAAGCTGTGCGTTCTTGAGCTCATCGACAACGGCGGGCTGGAAAAAAACCGCAGGCAGATTGCCAACGCCACTCACAGGGCCATTTACGAACTGGCAGCAACCATTCTGAGGTCGCACCAGCTTTACTGTCCCAGCCCGGCCCGGAGCTGGCTCGAATGCCACCGCCTGTTCCGCTTCGCCTGGCGCAACAAACTGTCCTTCATCCAGGTTGAAGACGACACCCTGCAACACCGCAGCACCAGTTCCGTTGCCGACAGCTATAAACGCATCCTCCTGCTCGGTTGCGCCCGGCCAAACCAACTCAGGCAGTCAGAGCTTCTCCAGGTGTACGAGTTATTCGAGTCCTGGACAGACCACGCGGGTTGCGGGCCGGACATCGGCGACGACAGTCTGTTCATCGTCAATATGGAAACGGACAATCCGCCAATGTATCGCAGCCTGCTTGACAGGAAACCGGGCGATGGCAGCTTCGGTTTCGACACCCGCGAGTTATCGGCCATGCTTTCGGACACACTGCATGCCCGCCGGGAACACAAGGAAACCAGCCATGGGCTGACGGTTCCGGCGAAAATCAGCGATACCCTGCTTACCCATCTCAGCCAGGCGCTGGGTATTCTCGCGAAAAGAAACTTCAACCGTATTGCCAGCCAGGGGTCCCTGGAAGTCTGCGTGGGCCTGACGGCCACGCACTATTTTATTGCCGGCGAGAAAACCTTCACCGAATTCGTGAACGGCAACGACAATACTTATCAAGACGAGGAAAACCCGTTTATCCGTGCCTCGCGGCAGAAGCAGGACGCCTGGTCGGGTGCCCATGATGCCGAGCCAGGCAACGACAGACTTCTTTCGGCCGATACCCCGATTAACTTCCGCGGCAAATACGGCAACGCTCAAAGTCCCGGTATTGACAAAAACCGCCCAAAGTCGCACCACTGTCTTCTGGTAAACACGAGCCCGGGCGGTTACTGTGTCGCCTGGGAGAGCAACGTGCCCCCCTCGCTTCAGGCCGGCGAGGTTCTCGGGGTCCGGGAACAGAAAAGCCACCCCTGGAGCGTCGCGGTTGTTCGCTGGATACGCCAGATCAAAAACCACGGCACCCAGGTGGGCATAGAGCTTCTTGCGCCCAGCGCTTCGCCCTGCGGCGTGCGCCTGATCCAGAAAATAGGCAACAGCAGCGAGTATCTCCGGGGTCTGCTATTGCCGGAAATCAGCGTGGTGAACCAGTCGGCCACCCTGATTACACCAAGGTTGCCGTTCCAGTCAGGCAGCCGGATTTCATTACTCCACGACGGCCGGGAGGACCAGGGGCAACTGTCGCGCAAAGTGTCTTCCACAGGCAGCATTAGCCAGTTCGAACTCAGGTTACAGAATGCCGCAGCACTGGCCACCGGTACACCGGTGGCCCCATCCCCCGCCAGTGAGGATGAGTTCGACTCCCTCTGGCCATCGCTATAATCTTGCCAAACTGAGACGCCGGAGCCCCGGAGAGGGTTGTTATTGAACCTCATCCCCTGCATCATTCAGCGATAGTGAATGACCGGCCTTGCGACACCCGCAAACCGTTGACTGCAAGTTCCTGTATTCAAACAGATCGCAGACTGCTAACGGTGGCCGCCTCCGCCAATGTGAATCACGAGACGCCTTACGAATGCAGAAAAAGAACGCGACCGTACACCTGCTGATTCTTGATCCATCTCAAAACGATGCCGAATCGCTGGTCAGCCTGCTCCGTAACTCAGGCAAGGCCACCAGGGCCCATCGCATCACGTCCGAGGAAGACCTCGAAGAAACCCTGAAAGCGGGTAACTGGGACCTGCTCCTGGCCCGCGATCTGGAGCAGGAATTTTCGGCCGACGACGCGCTGGCCATGATCCGCCGGATCGACAAGGACATTCCGTTTATTCTGCTGACCGAGCAGGAAAGTCGCGAACGTACGGTCGCGATCATGAAGGCCGGCGCCCAGGACACCGTACCGTTTGAGTGCACGGATCTCCTGGTGCTGGTGGTTAACCGCGAACTGGCAGCCCTCGGTGAGCGCCGCCGGCGCCGGGTGCTCGAGTCCCACCTCAGGGAGGCGGAACAGCGCTGCCAGTTACTGCTTGAAAGCTCCAAGGACGCGATCGCCTACATTAATGACGGCATGCACGTCTACGCCAATCAGTCCTATATGGAGTTTCTTGGCTACGACGATATCGATGATCTTATCTGCGTCCCGGTACTGGACACCCTTACCCCGGAAAGCCAGGACAAGTACAAGGACTTCATGAAATCCTTCGCTGAAAAGGGCGAAGATGGCATGGCCATGAACTGCACGGCGCGCCGCAGTGACGACCACGAACTGAACGTCACCATGTCGGTTTCCGCCGCAACCTATGATGGTGAGGCCTGCACCCAGATTGTGCTGCAACCGGAGCACAGCGATGCAGAACTCGAGGAAAAACTGCGCCAGATCAGCAGCCAGGATCTGCTGACCGGTCTTTATAACCGTCAGTACCTGATGAGTGCACTCGCCGAAGCGATCTCCAATGCCGGCAAGAACAACGAAACGGGTGCGCTTGCCTATATCGCCCTGGACAACTTCATGAGCATGAAGAGCCAGGTGGGCATATCCGGCGCGGACCTGCTACTTGGCGATCTGGCAAACCTGCTCAGGGAGCAGGCCGGAGACGACCTGGCCCTCGCCAGACTGAGCGACGACGCCTTCAGTCTCCTGTGCCAGCCCTGCAATGAAAAAGCCATGGTGGATCACGCCGAGCGCATCCGCAAGGCCGTTGAAGACCATTTGTTCGACATCAATGGCCGCACCGTTCAACTCACCGTGAGCATCGGGGTTGCCGCGATTACCGAGAACTCGCCAAAGGCCGAGGAATTGATGGCACGGGCCCACATGGCGTCCGCGGACGTCCGCAAACTGGAAGGCCATACCCACGGTAACGGGGTCTCAGCCTATAACCCGGCGGACTTTGAAACACTGGATGAGAACAATTCGGTGGAGGCCATTCAGAAAGCCCTGGAAGAGAACCGCTTCCGCCTTCTGTTCCAGCCGATCATTAACCTGCGCGGAGAAGGCGAGGAGCATTACGAAGCTTTCGTGCGGATGCTCGACAAGGACGGTAAGGAAGTCTCACCCTATGACTTCCTGCCACCGATGGGACCGAGCGACACCGCCATCAAGATCGACCGCTGGGTCATCCTGCAGACCATCAGGCAGCTTTCCAGCCACCGCTCCCGGGGTCACGATACCCGCCTGTTCCTGAATGTAACCGCGGAAACGCTCCAGGACAAAACCTTCACCCCCTGGCTCAGCGTCGCTCTGAAGGCTGCGCGGTTGCCAGGTGATTCACTGGTTTTCCAGATCCGTGAAGGCGATGCCAATAACTACATGAAGCAGGCCAGGGACTTCACCAAAGCTGTTCATGAACTCCACTGCAAGGTTTCCATCGCCCAGTTTGGCTGTGCCCTCAACCCGTTCAACACGCTCAAACATATCGATACGGACTATGTGAAAATTGATGGCTCCTTTACGGAGGAAATCCAGAAGAGCGATGAAGCCAAGGAACAGGTGAAGGCGATGGTCAAGAGCCTGCAGAATAACGGAAAGCTGACGATCATACCGCTGGTGGAAAATGCGGGTGTACTCGCCACCCTCTGGCAGGCGGGTGTTAACTACATCCAGGGCTACTACCTTCAGGCCCCGGTTCCGGAAATGAACTACGACTTCGGCGACAACTGAGCCGGACCGGCTCAGTTGTCTGCCTGATCAAGCCCCTGACTGGTTTCGCTTTCCCGGAAACCGATCAGATACAGGATCGCATCCAGCCCCAGTGTCGAGATGGAGTGACGGGCCGATTCCTTAACCAGGGGCTTGGCCCGGAACGCAACACCCAGCCCGGCCTGGCTCAGCATCGGAAGGTCGTTGGCGCCATCGCCCACCGCAATAACCTGCTCCCTGGAGATGTGCTCTTTTTCAGCAATTTCCAGCAACAGTTCGGCTTTGCGCTTGCCATCGACAATCTGCCCGGCGACCCGGCCGGTCACCTTACCGTTCTCGGTTTCCAGCTCGTTGGCATAGATGTAATCGATCCCCAGCTTGCGCTGCAGATGACGGGCGAAATAGCTAAACCCGCCAGACAGAATCGCGGTCCGATAACCCAGGGCCTTGAGGCTGAGAATGAGCTGCTCCGCCCCTTCGGTCATGCGCAAACGATTGGCAATATCTTCCAGTACCGATTCATCCAGCCCTTTGAGCAGCGCCAGGCGCTCGGCAAAGCTCTGGCTGAAATCCAGCTCGCCCTGCATGGCCCTTTCGGTAATATCCGCCACCTGCTCCCCTACTCCGGCTTCCATGGCCAGCTCATCGATCACCTCGGCTTCGATCAGCGTGGAATCCATATCGAAGACCACCAGGCGGCGGTTGCGCCGGAAAATCGAATCCTCCTGGAAGGCGATATCCACATTCATTTCACCGGCAATATGGAGGAAGTCCGCGCGCAATTGCCCAAGGTCCGAAGGCGTGCCACGAACCGAGAACTCCACGCAGGCGATCCGGTTATCGGAGGCGTTCAGTGATGGCCTCGCCGAGAGCCTGGAGATGTTGTCGATGTTCAGCCCATGGCGGGCTGTAATGGCGGATACCCGGGCGATCTGTTCGGCCTTGATGTCCCGGGAAAGCAGGGTCACGATGTAACAGGCGCGATTCCGGGCCGCGGCCCAGGACTGGTATTCCTCAACGCTGATCGGCGCAAACCGGACTTGCAGATCCAGGGCGTGGAGCCGGAACAGCAGGTCCCGGATCACCGGTGAGGATTTGGATTCGTCCGGAATATCGATCAGGATACCCCAGGTGAGATGATCGTGAATCACCGCCTGGCCGATATCGAGAATCCGCACATCGTAGCGACCCATGATGCCGGTGATTTCCGATGTGAGGCCGGGTTTGTCCCGCCCGGAAACATTGATCAGTACCAGTTCACTCACTTTCGGACCCCTCACTTTCGGAACCCGCCTCTTCCCGGACCCGGGCGGCGGAAGGAATCACCTCAATGGCGTCGACCCGCTGCAGGCCCCGGGGCAGTTTGTGACCGCGGCGCCCACGCTCACCGAGGTAATGCTCAAGGTCGCTGAATTGCAGCCCCATCTTGCGTTTTCCAGCCCGGATCTCGAGCTGGTCATCCTCGGCAAATACCACAACCGAGACCACGTATTCTTCGCGGTTCTGAACCCGTGCAGCCGGTATGCTGATGATCTTGTTTCCCTTGCCCTTGGCCAGTTCCGGTAACTCGCCCAGCGGGAACACCAGCATTCGCCCCTCGTTGGACACAGCCCCCAGATACAGCGTTTTTCCGGTGGCCGGTATGACGACAGGAGGCAGGATCCTTGCTCCCCTGGGGACACTCACCACCGCCTTGCCGTTGCGGTTTTTGCTGATCATGTCGTTCAGTGACGTCACGAAACCATAGCCGCCGTCAGTGACCAACAAGGTCTTGCGAGCCGGATCTCCCATCAACAGTCCCGCGAACCTGGCACCAGAAGGCGGGTTGATCCGGCCGGTTAGAGGCTCCCCTTGCCCCCTGGCCGACGGCAGGCTATGGGCCATCAGCGAATAGGCGCGTCCGGTGGAATCCAGGAAGATCGCCTGCTGATTGGTTCGCCCTCTCGCCGCCAGCGCAAATCGGTCGCCGGCCTTGTAACTCAGGCCTTCGGGCTCGATGTCATGGCCCTTTGCGGCACGAACCCAGCCTTTATCGGACAGCACCACGGTGACCGGGTCATTCGAGATCAGATCCACTTCACTGAAGGCGCGGGCTTCCTCTCGCTCTACAATCGGAGAGCGACGGTCATCGCCGAAGTTTTCGGCGTCCGCCTTCAATTCGTTCTTGATCAGTTCCCGCAGACGATCTTCGGAGCCAAGAATCGACTGAAGTTCATCCCGCTCCGCTGACAGCTCATCCTGCTCACCACGGATTTTCATCTCCTCAAGCCTGGCCAAATGACGAAGCTTCAGTTCGAGGATGGCCTCGGCCTGGTCTGCAGACAACCCGAAGCGGGCCATCAACTTGGCCTTGGGCGTGTCTTCGTTGCGGATTATCTCAATAACCTCATCGATATTGAGATAGGCAATCAGCAGGCCTTCGAGGAGGTGCAGACGCGCCAGGACTTTCTCAAGACGATGCTCAAGACGACGGATAACGGTGGTCCTGCGGAACGTCAGCCATTCAGTCAGGATCCGATGCAGGCCCTTGACGCCCGGCCTGCCATCATTGCCGATCACATTGATGTTCACCCGATAGGTTTTCTCAAGATCGGTGCTGGCAAACAGGTGTGCCATCAGGCCATCGAGATCCACCCGGCTGGAGCGGGGCACAACGACCAGACGGGTCGGATTTTCGTGGTCGGATTCATCGCGGAGGTCTGCCACCATCGGCAGCTTTTTGGTCTGCATCTGATGGGCAATCTGCTCCAGCACCCGGGCGCCGGACACCTGATGCGGCAGATCCGTCACCACAATTTCGCCGCTTTCACGAATCCAGCGGGCACGCATGCGAAGCGAACCGCGGCCGGTTTCATACATCTGCCGGATATCCTTGCGCGGGGTAATAATCTCCGCATAGGTCGGGAAATCCGGCCCCTTGATGTGCTCGCAGAGCTCATCAACGGTTGCATCGGGCTGGTCCAGCAAACGGATGCAGGCGGCGGTGACTTCCCGCACGTTGTGGGGCGGAATATCGGTGGCCATACCGACGGCAATACCGGTAGTGCCGTTCAGAAGCACGTGAGGGAGCCTGGCGGGCAGTACCGAGGGCTCATCCATGGTGCCATCGAAATTGGGCACCCAGTCCACCGTGCCCTGGGCGAGCTCGCCCAGCAGTGCTTCGGCAAAAGGCGCCAGGCGGGATTCGGTGTAGCGCATGGCGGCAAACGATTTGGGATCGTCCGGCGACCCCCAGTTACCCTGCCCGTCCACCAGTGGATAACGATAGGAGAACGGCTGCGCCATCAGCACCATGGCTTCATAACAGGCGCTGTCACCGTGGGGGTGGAACTTGCCCAACACGTCACCCACAGTACGGGCAGACTTCTTGTACTTGGACGTGGATTTCAGCCCCAGCTCGGACATCGCGTAGACAATCCGACGCTGTACCGGTTTCAGCCCGTCGCCCACATTGGGAAGCGCCCGGTCAAGAATGACGTACATGGAATAGTCGAGATAGGCCTTTTCCGTGTAATCCCGGAGCGATACCCGCTCAAAGCCTTCATCCGTTGTCTGGAACTCTGGCATGGATGCCTCTTTTGCCTGATTTGAATAACGCCAGTGATGCTACTCCCCGCGCCTGAAACAGTCACCGGCGCGAGAGAGGCCACATTATATGGAGCGCAGCGTCGATACACCAACAACCTGCGGATTTATTGGCCAAAACCGGCGATTTGTCGCAGAGGGGACTGATTCCAATAGCGGAATTCCCGCATGGAGAGTCTGTAAGGTGCACCGTATGCTCGCCAACAGTGAATAGAAGACCGTTTTACTCATCTGACAAGCGGAACACTATGAAACCCAATCTCAAAGCCTGCGGGCTCGCCATGGCCACGGCCCTGGTGAATGCGGTTCTGGCAGTGGCGCTGATGCTCCTCGTGGAGTTTGCAATCAGTGGCAGCTTCCAGGTCCCCGAGCCCTATCTCTGGGCGGGCTTACTGATCTGGCTGGTCATCTTTGCGGGACAGTTCTGGCGCCAGCGCCACCTCTGCAAGCCGTGTGAACCGGCACAAGAATCCCACGATCCGTCACACGGTAAGTCCCCGCTTTGAATTACTCCCCTTACCCAGAAATGAACGGGGACCCAGGAAGGAAATGAACACCCGGGGTCTGCACCGTGGCCGACCATTCCCGCATCCAGCGTCACTTCCCTGGTAACGCCCCGCAGGGTCAGGTCGCCAGTAATGTCGGCGTCACCTTCACCATCAACCACCACCCGCCTGCGCCTGAATGTGGCCAGCCGGAACTCATCAACGTAAAGGAAGTCTTCGCTGCGCAGGTGCCACTGTGTTCATCGGCATGAGCTGCGCCCGCAAGTGCCATCGCTACAGCGCAAGCAGGCAGGGCCTTTTCCATGCTTATTTTCCATGTTTATTTCATTGATGCCCAACTCCCGGGCGTTACGCGAATTTTTGCTGCTGCCTTACCTCTGAATTTCTGACCAATCTCTCATAATCTTTGCCTTTGGTCGCATACGGGTATTACGGATTGCTCAAAATTATAGCAACGATAAACTTTAAGCATATTTCAATGCCCCGTCGGGGGGCCTCATTGACCGAGAGGACAAGACGTGGAACTTGAATTCGACGAAAGCGTGGTTGTGCCCAGCAACAACTGATTGCCTGGCGGTCCTCCCGGGCCGTCGGGTTTTAATTCTCTGCATGATCAGACTGACCGCAATCTGCACTGCCTGGCCACAAAAGATACAAACCGTTTCCAGTTTCTACATGAAACAGTGGTAATAGCCGCGATTTTTTGGCAGTCTTCCTTCCAACTATCAGTAACTTCAGGATTTTTCAGAAATATCCGTACTGATACAAGACAGTTCAGGCGTCTGATTCGGGCGGCTGATGCATTCGTTTAATTAACCAGAATCATCTATGTCGAAACGCCTCCCTGAAAAGCTGACGGCTCCGGAAGTGGAGCTGTTATCCCCTATGCTGAAAAGGGAAGGCGACAGATGGACCGCTGATTTCCGGGGGCTTACACTCAGAACGGCGCTTCAGCCCATCTACAGCATTTCCCATAAACGGATCGTCGGCTACGAAGCGCTTATCCGCGCCTTTGACAACGACAACTCGGCCGTTCTCCCGCTGCACCTGTTTCAGCTTCCCGATTCCACCGCGGAGAACCTGCTGCTGGACCGTCTCTGCCGGTATCTTCATATACGCAACTACAGTGGCATCAGCGACCAACTGAACTGGCTGTTTCTGAACGTATCGCCGCAGGTAGTCACCAGCGGCAGTCAGGCAGATTCTTTTTTTGGACAGCTACTCGCCAAAACCGGCCTTCCTCCGCACCGAATTGTGATGGAGATCGTGGAGCAACCGACGGATGACGCACAGAGGCTTCGGGAAACAGTCGCCTATTACAAAAAACTGGGTTGTCTCACCGCCATCGACGACTTTGGCGCCGGCCATTCCAACTTTGAGCGGATCTGGAATCTGTCGCCGGATATCGTGAAGCTGGACCGGAAACTGCTGACCCGGGCAACAGAAGATCACAAGGCCCGCCAGATTCTCAACGGGATTGTGTCACTTCTGCATCAGTCCGGCTGCCTGGTACTGCTGGAAGGCGTGGAAACCCATGACCAGGCGATGATCGCCATTGATGCGGGTGTCGACTTTGTTCAGGGTTTCTATTTCCGCAAGCCAAGCACAGACCTGGACCAGCTTGCCCACGCACCTGCGGATTTCGACCAACTGCTGCAGGAATACAAGACTCGCAATCAGGTCACCCTGGACCCGACACGCCAGTTGGTGGAGTTTTTCAGCGGTTTCTTTGATCATGCCATCACGAAGCTGCGTAACGGCCAAAGTATGCAGGAATCCTGCCTGGAACTGCTGAACCACCCGGCAGTTTCGAGGTGCTATCTGGTGGATGACAAGGGCGTACAGATTGATGACACACTGATATCCGACACCGGCACCCGCAGCCTGGACCCGCGCTTCAAACCCCTGGAGAGCACCAGCAGCGCTGACTGGTTCCGCCAGCAGTATCTGCGCCAGGCACTGGCCCAGCCAGAAAACCTGCACGTAACGGCACCCTACCTCTGTGTTACCGGCGCCTACATGTGCATTACCCTTTCACTCGGCTACTGCCAGAATGGAAAGTTGCAGGTCCTGTGCTGCGACATTCTCGCCAACCCCGCAACGCCGCCCTTATAGGCCCGGGTTTATGCCGTAGACCATGGCAATAACCGCAACCGTTACCAGCCCAATAAACACATTCATTGGCACCCCGACACGAACAAAATCACTGAACCGATAACCGCCGGGACCGAACACCATCATGTTGGTCTGGTACCCCAAAGGCGTGGCAAAGCTCGCCGACGCGGCCATCATTACGGCAATCACAAACGGCTCTGGCGCCACTCCCATACTGCCAGTCATGGAAAGTACAACTGGAAGAATCAGTACAGCCGCGGCGTTGTTGGTGATCACTTCCGTCAGCACCGACACAGCAAAGTAAACCAGAAAGATCGTGAGCAACTCATGCCCCTGGCTGAGTTCCAGGATGCCCTTGGCGACAAAGCTTGCGGCACCGGTCTGTTCCAGCGCCGCACCCATCGCAAAAGACGCAGCGATGGTCAGAATCACAGGCACATCCACCGATTTCTGGGCCTGACCGACCGAACAGCAGCCTGACAGAATCATCAGCGCCGCGCCCAGCAATGCGGCGTTCAGCAGGCTCAGGATGCCGCAGGCTGCCAGGCCAACCAGAACCAACAGGATACCCCAGGACAGCCAGGCGCGATCATGCCGGGGGGTTTCTGTTTCCAGGTCGTTGATCAGCAGGAAATCCTTGTTGTAGCGCTGGCGACTGACAAACGCTGGCCGGGCTTCCAGCAGCAGCACGTCGCCTGGCTTCAGGCGAATGTTGCCCAAATTGCCGGATACCCGCTCCCCTCCCCTGGCAACGGCCAGGACCACCGCGCCATAACGGTCCCTAAAACGGGCATCCCGGATGGTCAGTCCAAGCACATCAGACTGGGGCGACAAGGCCGCCTCGACCAGGCGCCGCTCCGCCCTGTCCTTGCTCAGGCTCGGCTCATCTTCATGAACGGAGGGTACGATGCCGTTGATACGAAGCAGATCCGAAATAGCCTGGGTATCACCGGCGAACACGAGGCGATCACCACCTCTGAGCCGTTCTTCGGACGGCACCGCCGTTACCACGCTGCCATCACGCTCAATTTCAACCAGATAAAGCCGTTCCAGCTCCCGAAGTCCCGCTTCGCCAACGCTTTTGCCCACCAGAGGGCCGTCGAACGATACCGCCACTTCCAGAGTGAACTCCCGCATGCTGCCGAACTTCTGCTGATCCTTACGGTCAGGAAGCGCTCTGGGCATAAAGATCAGCAACGCGGACACGCCGATAATTGCGACCGGCAGACCCACGGCGGTAATGGAGAAGATGGAGAAGCCCTGCCCGCCGGTCAATTGCTGGTACTGACCATTGACCACCAGGTTTGTGCTGGTGCCGATCAGCGTGAGGGTACCCCCGAGAATTGCTGAATAGCTCAGGGGAATCATTAACTTGGAGGGGGAAATGCCAATTTTCCGGGACCAGGCGTGGACCGCCGGAATCATGGTAGCCACAACAGGGGTGTTATTCAGGAAGCCGCTCAAAAGAGACACCGGAAGCGCAATCCGCACCTGGGCGGAACGGACTGTTTTGGGATTGCGAAGCAGGTGGTGTACCAGCAGATCCACACCGCCGGAGTGATGGATGCCAGCCGCCACCACAAACATGGCGACAACGGTGATAAGACCACTGTTACTGAAACCGGCCAGGGCCTGGTCGGCAGAGACAATACCGCTGACACTGAGCACCACAAGCACACCCATCATAACCAGATGGGGCGCAAATCGCCCTGAGCTCATCAGTATCAGCGCAGTGCCTGCGAGGCCCAGCGCAAACCAGCCTTGCCAGTCCATCAACGGTTCTTCCCGATCAGAAAACTGGCAGGATAACGAGTTTGAAGAATACTTAGAAAGAATAAAGGATGCTTTTTATAGCGCGCAAGGGAATATCAGACTGCGATATCCGCCATGTTGCCGTAGGCTTCCAGCCACGCCCTGCGATCAGATGCGCGCTTCTTGCCGAGCAGCATATCCATGCGGCTGTCGGTATCGTCACCGTCTTCAATGGTCAGCATCACCAGGCGCCGGGTATCCGGTGCCATGGTGGTTTCACGAAGCTGCAGCGGATTCATTTCACCGAGACCCTTGAAGCGGGTAACTGAAATCCTGCCCTTGCGCTTCTCTGCCGCAATGCGGTCAATAATGCCCTGCTTCTCGTGCTCATCAAGGGCATAGAAGGTTTCCTTGCCCAGATCCACCCGGTACAGGGGCGGCATGGCAACGAAGACGTGGCCGGCGGCAACCACCGGACGGAAGTGTTTGACAAACAGCGCGCACAAGAGTGTGGCAATGTGCAGGCCGTCGGAATCGGCATCCGCGAGGATGCAAACCTTGTTGTAACGGAGACCGTCCAGCTGATCTGAGCCAGGATCCACGCCAATAGCCACGGCGATATCATGCACCTCCTGGGACGCCAGGATCTCGCCCGAGTCCACTTCCCAGGTGTTCAGGATCTTGCCTCGCAGTGGCATCACCGCCTGAAATTCACGATCCCTGGCCTGTTTTGCGGAGCCACCGGCGGAGTCACCCTCCACCAGAAACAGTTCGGAACGGGCGGTATCGCTACCAGAGCAGTCCGCCAGCTTGCCGGGCAAGGCCGGGCCGGATGTCACCCTTTTACGTGCCACCTTCTTGCTGGCTCGAAGACGACGCTGGGCATTATTGATAAACAGCTCCGCCAGTGCTTCCGCCACGTCGGTGTGCTGGTTCAGCCAGAGACTGAAGGCGTCCTTGACCACGCCGGAGATAAAGGCCGCCGCTTCCCTGGAGGAAAGGCGCTCCTTGGTCTGCCCGGAAAACTGCGGCTCCTGCATCTTGAAGGAGAGTACATACGCCGCCCGCTCCCAGATATCCTCAGGGGAGAGTTTCACGCCACGGGGCAGCAGGTTGCGGAATTCACAGAACTCACGCATGGCTTCGAGCAGGCCGGTGCGCAGACCGTTCACATGGGTGCCCCCCTGGGCGGTCGGAATCAGGTTTACATAGCTTTCCATGACCGATTCACCGCCTTCCGGCAGCCATTGAATGGCCCAGTCCACGGCTTCCTTGTTACCGGAAAAGCTGCCGGTGAACGGTTCCAGTGGCACGGCTTCAATGTCGGCCAACGCAGTCAGCAGGTAATCCCGCAAGCCGCCCTCATAACACCATTCATCTTTTTCGCCGGTCTTTTCCTGCAGGAAAGTCACCGTCAGGCCCGGGCACAAAACGGCCTTGGCGCGCAGGTTATGGCGAAGCCGGCTGACGGAAAAACTGGGGCTGTCAAAGTATGTCACGTCGGGCGTGAACTTCAGGCGGGTACCGGTGTTGCGCTTGCCCACCGTGTCGATCACTTCCAACTCGGAGGCCTTCTCGCCATTGGCAAAGGTCATCCGGTGCAGTTGGCCGTCCCGCCTGATAGTGACTTCCAGATGCGAGGACAGGGCATTCACTACGGAAACACCCACACCGTGCAGGCCACCGGAGAAGCTGTAGTTGCCCTGGGAGAACTTGCCACCGGCGTGGAGGCGGGTCAGGATCAGCTCAACCCCCGGCAGGCCCTCTTCTTTATGAAGATCCACCGGCATGCCCCGGCCATCGTCCTCGACACTCAGAGAGCCATCACTGTAAAGCACCACGTCAATACGTCGGGCGTGGCCCGCCAGGGCCTCATCCACACTGTTATCAATCACTTCCTGTGCCAGGTGATTGGGCCGACTGGTGTCTGTGTACATCCCTGGGCGCTTGCGCACCGGATCCAGGCCACTCAGTACTTCAATAGCATCGGCGTTATATTGTTGCTGGCTCATGGGCAGGAACTGACTCCGCGATTGATATGAAAAGCTGAGCCATAGCTTAGGGATTCGCAAAGAAAGATCAACGGTTGTTTTCGGCGCGGGTGATCCGGATATCGTTCCAGCCTTCGGCGGCTACTGCAATAACCGCACAGGGGGTGGTCAGGGCCTGGGTGACCATGGTTCCGGGGGCCGGTTCGGTAACCCTTATGGTGAGTTGCAGGGTTCCATCCGCAACTTCCGAACCCTCCAGTGTCACTCCGAAGCCTCCTGTTGGCTGTTGCCCGATGGAGGCAAGCACAACATGTTCTCGCTGATAATCAATATCCCGGAGCGCCTGCAGTGAAAAGGTGCGCGCCGGCAGCGCCTCAAGACGCGCCAACCCCTCCGGGCTGCCGATATGGAGATACCCGGGCGCAGTCAGACCGCAATGGCCCGACTGGGCAACCTGCCTGGCCAAAGGCGCGCCGGCAGCGGTCCCGGTCTGACTGACAGCACAGCCGGCACTCAGGACCACGGCCGCCATCAGACTGCCACGAATCAGCGGTTTCACGTTCATGGAGCCTGGATCGCCTTGACGCGGGTGGACTGACTACCCGCCTGCTCCGGGAGTAACCGGTAACCGGTGAAATCCGGCCTGGGCAGAAGCGCAGGCAAATTCACAGACAGGGCCGGTCTGGAATAGCTCGTGGTCATGCGAAGCCCGGTCACCGGCTGGTTCTCGCGCACTTCGACCACCTGCCGCAAACCGGCAACCGGGTATTCGGCGCAAGCCTCGCCAGAATGACAGATCAACCCATCGTTATCGAGATCGGTTCCGGCAACCAGGAAGTACTCGCCCGGCGGCACTTCGTTCTGCAGCTCTGGGGCCTGGCCGTCGTCCGGAAGGAACTCAAACTGATACCGGCCTTCGTTTACCGTGGCGACCGCCTGGCCCACGGTCACAAAAGTATTGGTTTGAGGATCGGGTTCCGGTTCCACCAGCAAAACAAAATGCCGGCCAGCGTCCCGGGCCTGTTGATCGGTGACCTGTCGGCCGATCACGGGTACCGTCAGAATCGCCTGAGATTCGGTGCCGGAATCGTAGGTAATTCCAAGAACACCTCGGGAAGACACCCCGGGCTTGAGCTCCGCCGGGTCCAGGACCAGAGCTAGCTGGGCAGGCGAGTTGCCCGAATTCATCTCAAATGGAAGCGTTCCGGATGCCAATGAAGCGGTAAACCAGTCATCTGAAGCAGAAATCCCGGTGATCGTGATCGCATAATTGCCCAACGGTGACAGTTCAATGCTCTCGCTTGCTGATAATCCAGCCTCCGAGGAGAGGTTCACTACCGCCGGCGATGCCGTCAGTAGCTCCGGCGGATTTCCGGAAAGCACAGCCTGAACAGCTTTGCCCGCATCCAGAACACCATAGCCCAACTGGTCGGTTCGGCTGCAGCCCGGTTCACAGGGTGGTGCAGTCAGATCTCCATTTCTGAGATAGCCTTCGATGGCGGGAGAATTCAGTATCGGACTGGCTTCTTTCATAAGCGCCAAGACGCCAGACACATGGGGCGCGGCCATGGACGTTCCCTGTAACCCGCGATAGACCGGCTGCAGTCGATCATTCACGAAAGCGGCGCTGGTGCTGCTGACCAGGTCGCCCTGCCCATCGGCATTGCCATCACGGCTGGCGTCGCCCCCCGGCGCGGCAAGATCAATCGCGCCACCAAAATTTGAATAGGATGAAAGGCGTCCGGCACCATCCACGGCGCTGACCGAGAATACGTTTTCCAGGGCCGCCGGACAGGAAGGCTCGCTGGTGGCCGAGTTGCCCGCTGCGGCAACATAGACAATACCGTCGGCGACACCTGCATTGATAAATTCCTGGAGACTCGTGAAGTTGTCATCAGGATTGACCGAGGAAATAGCGGGATCACCGCAAGGCAATCCACCCAGGCTAAGATTAACGATATCTGCGGACCGCCTCGACTGATCACCCAGCACCCACTGCATGCCCTCAAGCAGATCAGCCAGCGTGCCAGAACCACCCTCGCCCAACACCCGCACCGGCATCAGGCTTGAGCCAAAGGCAATACCGGCGCCGCCACTGCCATTAACGGCAGCCGCCACGGTGCCAGCAACATGGGTGCCGTGGTAAACGCTGCCGCCCACAGCATTTCCTGGATCGGCGGGAAAACCATCGCCGTCTATGGCATCGAAGCCGGCAATGACATTGGCCATCAGGTCCGGGTGCCACTGCCCGCTATCCCGGAACAAGCCAGTGTCCAGGACCGCAACGTTAACACCCGCTCCGCCACCGGGGGCGAGCTGCCAGGCCACCGGGCCGTTAATCAGGCTGTAATGCCACTGCTGCCCCAGCACCCGGCTCGCGTAAAAGGGCTCATCCACCGGCGTGGCCAGCGCGCGGGTCATGTAATTTGGCGAGGCATGCTCAACCGTCGGATCGTCTTTCAGACGCCGGATCCAGGCAAGGGTTTGTTCCGCCCGGCTACCCTGACCCATGGCAGCAACGCCGGAGGGTCGCCGGACCGTCCAGAGCCCGGGGGCAATCTGGTGCCCTGATGCCATCAGTGCACTGGCTGGAAGCCCGCTGCTTCGGACGCCGGGATCGCGCAGGGAAACAATCGCCTCATCCTGAACGAATGGGTGTTTTGGCCAGTCATAGGCCGTAGCGTTGATGGTTTCTGTTCTCGATGAAGAGAGGATATACAGCATAGGCGACTCACCAAGCGCTTTAACAGAGACTGTGTAGTCACCCACCTGTTCGCTGTTAAGGACGATGCTTACGGACGCCCCGTTACCGGGTGCAGTTGCCTGCCCGACAGTCGTGCCGTCAGGCGCTTCTACGCTCAGCAGCATATCAGATGCCGTTCCAAGCCTCGTGGTAAAGCTCTGCAGGGTGAGTTCCAAACCGGCCTGCAACGATGCCATATACCGATCCTCTCGATCAGGAAAGTACCGGAAGGCGTCAAACTGCCCGGGCAATAGGGGATAGTCCCTGACCTGCAAGGTATCGCTCACATAGCCAGCAAGAATAAACTCAGGCGGTAAGAGCTGCGCCGTGGTCAGCGGGTCACGCCCAAGCAAGGCATCCGCGTTATCAGCATCGACACGGGTGCCCGCCTCGATGTCGATAGTTCCGGCGAGAGCAACCTGAGCTGATGGCTCTCCGCCCCCGGAGCCTCCACCACACCCGGCCAGTACGAAACCAAGCGCCATGGTCATGGATGTTTTACCAACCTTGCCGGGAACCGACGCCAGCGCCATAAACAACACTCCCCACCTTTTTCAACAGCATACCCCATCCCAACCGATGTGTTATTTACTGAGTGTTAACCGATATGTGGGCTGGAGCCCCCTGGGCGCAAAAAAGCCGCCTGAAGCTCCCTCCAGACGGCTTGCAAATTAGCCTTTCAACGTTACAACGCGTAGAACAGCAACGGCACAAACGCCGCCACCAGCAGCGTCGGCCCCATCACCGCCAGAGGCAGCAGCAAGCGCTCGTAGCGGTGCCAGAAGGAGCCGGTGCGTTCGGCCGCCAGCACCTCCGTCTCGCCCACCACCTGGCGGGTCAGCAGATGGTTCAGTGCCACCGGCGGGCTCAGGTAGCCGAGCTCGAACGCCACCAGGCAGACAATCCAGAAATGCAGCGGATCAATCCCCAGTTGAATCGCCGGCTGGGCAATGGTTGCTGACACCAGGATCACCGCACCGAACGGATCCATGACCATGCCGATGACCGTGAGCATCACCACAATCACCAGCATGGCAATCCACGGGCTGGTCAGGCTCTCCGGGAACAGGGCGTGGACGACGTCCGAGCGTTCAAGAATCCCCCCGAGGCTGATTGAAAAACCGATGAGGGCCAGCAAGGCGCCGATATGAACGGCGGAGTCGCTGGCGGCAGCGGAACTCCGGTTCCAGAGCGCCTTCAGGCGGGTTTCATCATCGCCCCGGCTGTCCCGGTTGGCATCCAGAAAAACCAGCGCCAGCATTACCAGCGGCAGAATCAGCGGCGCGCTGTATTCATTGAACCGAAGCCCGAGCACTCCCCAGATAGCCAGAATGACACCGGCGGTAACCAACACGTAGGGTAACAGCGGTTTCATCTGGAGAACCGATGCGCGGAACGCCCCGGGCGCGGGCCTGGGTTTCCAGTTTCCCTCGGTCTTGCAGACAACCAGGGAAAACAGCGTGGCTGACATGATGAATACCCAGAAACCCCAGCCATACATTTCCGTGGTTGTGACTTCCTTGTTCAGTGCCGCGACGACCACAACCAACAGGGATGGATTGAGCACGACACCCAGGCTCCCCGACATGGCCGTCGTGGCCAGGGAAAGCTGGCGCCCGGCACCGGCGCGGCGGAGTTCGTCGTAAACCACGCCGCCCACAGCGAGAATAAATATTCCCGAGGCGCCGGTGAACGCGGTGGGAAAGGCGGTTGCGAAAATAATCACGGACGCCAGCATGGGCGACGGAAGATTCCAGGGTTTGATCACGTCCAGCAGCAGCTCTGGCAGGCGAGTCTGCTTCAGGACCATACCCACGAGGACATACAAGCCGATGTTGATAAACATCGAGGACAGGTTCGACATCATCCCGAAGTAGATGGCGAGCCCGGAGGCGTAGCCATCCACCAGGAAGAAGTAACTCATGGCAATCAGGCCCATGACGCTGTGCAGCGGCAGGACCAGGCCAGAGGACAGTGCAAGACTTCCCGCCTTCATCCGTTCCGGCACGTTCACAAAACGCACCGCATTGATCACCATAAACAGGCCAAACACAGCCGCCCAGGCGTACTGGAGCTGGCTCGTCGATTCCGATCCCGGCGAACCGGCCAACCGGCCAAGATAGGCATTCAGAGACGCCACCATCAGCCCGTTTACGGCAAACTGAACCGCCTGACTCAACCGCCACTCAGCGCGATTCCTTGGCAGACGCAATGCGATATGGTCGGCATCCAGGGCCGCAACCGCCGCCGCCAGGGCGAACATGGCGATGAACAGATACTTGGTGAGCCCGATGTTTTCCAGCAGGAAATCCGCCAGCCCCTGCTCCACACTCTTGAACACCCCGAGGGCCGGGGTGGCGTGCCTGAGATTCTGTTTGTAAGCCGCGTGCTCCTGCCTACAAAGCTCAAGGTTGCGTTCAAGGGAGGTCCGGATAGCCTCCGGATTGGGCGGCGAACTGAACAAATCATCCGGATCGGGCTTGTAGGCTTCCACCCGTTTGCGCACTTCGGCGTCAACGTCCATTTCCAGCTGACAGGTCGGCTCAGTGGCGTCGGGGTTCAGCAGGTAATAGTTTGGCCAGGTCTGCTCACCGACCCACAGCAGGCGGGAGTGGAGTGAATTACCCATCCCCAGAACAAGCGTGGACAGGAGCAACAACAAGAGTACTGCCCCGTGCAGCCGGTGCACGGGGTACAGGGTCCTGGCCGCCGGGGCCGTCAGTGCGCGCCAGTTCATCGCCGTTGCGCCCCTTTATTCGCGATTGGCCGAGGTGCACTCGGACGCAGACGGATTACTGGCGCAACGGATCCTGCTGAGCAAGCCAAGCATCTTGGGGTGGTAGACATTCGGCGCCCCGTTGAGCCCATCGCGCATCTCAATCCGGTTCTGGCGGAACATCTCCTGGTAGCCCTGAATGTCCTTTTCGGGGATGCGAATCCATTTCTCCTCCGGGATCGCCTGTTCCTGGCTGGTGATCAGGTTCATGGCCTGCGGGAACATGTTCCAGGCGACTTCCCGTGCTTTCTGGGATGTGTCACCGGCGAGTATGTCTTCCCGCGCAATGATCTGAATGGTCAGTTGTGCCAGCGGATAATCCACTATGCCGCCCTTGTCGCCGACCCCCTTGTAAAGCTCCAGCGCCTCATAGGCAAAAGCGGGCGCATAGGCTGTGTCTACGGACCCGTTGTTGAACTTGCCCGCAAAATTCGTGATGTCCGAAGGCACCACCGTGGCCTTCACAAAGTTCACCATGTGAATGGCGTCTTTCTGGTAATCCAGTGTTGCCATACGCTTGCCGGCCAGCTCGCCGGCGGTGTCAATGCTGCGGTCGTTCACAAACAGGTAACCGGCGCCAACAGGGATAATACCCAATACCTCATAGCCATTGGCTTTCATGAGGGGAGCCGCTTTTGGCTGGGCCAGCGTCGCCAGCAGGGTCTTGAGGTCATCGTAGCTGGGAATGGCGCCCACCGCGCTGATACTGCCGGTGAACCTGTTGAACGGGCGGGTGCGAATGTCCGTGGCGGCCACCGCATCGCACTGGCCGGCATTGAAATCCCCGACGGCAACACCTTCATCGGTGTAGGGTTTGAGCTCGAAATCGACGTCGTACGCCTTCATTTCCAGCGCATAGTCCTTGATCATGTTGTAGACATCACCATTGGCGCCAATCACATCGAAGACACACATCTTTACGGTCTGGGCTGAGGCAATCGGTGCAATGGCAGCGAGAGTCAGAGCGGCAACGGATTTTCGGATCATAACGACCTCCGGGTCATTCTTGTGGTTATGGGTAATCAGAAGGCTTGGGACGCCTGCCTCAGAGCAGGTCGTCCAGATTCATGGCTTCAACGTTTTCCGTGCCCTGGTCCGGGCTCATTTTTCCGAAGAAACTTTGCGGGGTGCGATGGCCGTAACCGGCGGTCCAGTGCTTGTCTGATGAGAACCGGATAACACCGGCGGCCACTTCATCCACCAGGCGGTACTCTTCCCACACATTCATCTGGCCTTCGGCCGCGACAAAGCGGGCAATGGCATCGGCGAGGACATCCGGTCGGCCAAAGGTTTCAGCCGCCACCGCCTCAACCGCCAGGGACGCACGGATACCAGCCTGGACACCCAGTTCCGAGCTGTGTTCGAGAACGCTCCAGGGGTCCGGCGAGAGTTCAGGACGGGTATCGGGCAACAACAGCCAGACCAGGGCCCGAATGGCATTGGGCAAGCCACCCCACTTTTCATTATCCACACAGGTCGCTGCCCGCTCGGCCTGGGGCGCGATGCTGCGGGGGATGCCCGCCATGGCTCCGGAATTGGCGTCGTTCACGATGGCCTGCATGCCCGTCATCAGGCCCAGCAGGAAGGTGATTTCATCCTGCTCGCTGAACAGGAAAGGGCACTCGACAGGTTCTGCAGCCGGGTCGAAATCGTAGGCTGCCATCGCACGATTAAACGCGCGATACCGGCGTTGCGCGGTTTTCGCGTTCAGCCGCTTGGACTCTTCCCGGGCATCTTTGGCCGCGGGCACTTTGCCTGCATAATCGGCTCTCAGGTAGGCAAGCTCAGCTTCCCAGGCGCGGTATTCCATGCAGTTTGCAGCCAGCAGCATCAGGAGGGAACCGGTGCTGTCAGGCGCCTCGGTAACACGGGAAAACGAATAAAGCAGCGGGTCGACGCCTTCACCCAGGGCACAGGCCATTTCCGGATCTGACATCTGCATCACATAAGGTGTGGCTTCGTCTTCGGAGTAACCAGAGAGTACAACACCGGTTGTGGTGTAAATGGGGTTGGCTGAACAACCGGCCAGCGTGGCCACTGCCGCGACTGTGAGCGCCTTCAGGCGCGCGGCCGTCAGGTGCGGTGCAAACCTTGCCAGTGAGAAGATCATGTTTCACCCTGCATTTCGTTGTTTTTGTATGCCCGATCTGAATCTCGGTTTTTCTCAACGGGTGCAAGAATGCGGCGAAAACTGTCCAACAAAAATGGCTGGAATGCCGACTCAGCCATGCCGATCAGGCCAATGGCCCGAAAGGAAAGGAAAGGAAGGGAATTTATATCTTCCTCATTTAAACCAGGGGCTTTCTGAAAGGGTTAACTGTTCTTCAGGGCCATCATCGCCATGACCTGATCCGTCAACCCGTCCAGCGTAAGCCCCCCACGCTCGGGTTTGTACCAGGTAACCGTCCAGCTAAGGGCGCCGGTTAACATCCGGCGCACCACGAAGGGTTCCGCCTTCAGGGCCCCTTCTCTTTTCAGCGCGTCCAGCACATCCAGCCAGAGTTTCTCATATATATCCCTCAGTTCCAGCACTTCCGCCTGGGAGGAAGCCGAGAGGCTTCGCCATTCAAAAACCAGTACCGCCATCGCCTCGCCGGTCTGCCCGTTGATCGACTCCAGCTCGGCCCGGATCAGCCCCCGGAGTTTGTCGGAGCTGGATTCGGCAGCTTCCAGGGCCGCTTGCATCAACGCGGTATTCAGACGAATGGTTTCCACCATGACGGCCTTGAGAATGTCTTCCTTGGTCCGGAAATGATGGAACAGGCTGCCGGACTGAATACCGACTGCCGCTGCCAGATCCCGCACCGTTGTCCGCTCATACCCCTTTTCACGAAACAGCCTGGCCGCCTCTGTGAGCAGGCGGCCCCGGGCTCCGCTGGGATCGGACACAAGGTTTTCGGCGATCAGGCACTGGAGAATCTGGTTCTGGCTCACTAGCGCTATCCGGTTGGCAGACAAGGTCTTTAATTCTACCTTAAACTTGCCTGTTTACAAACCAAGCGCTTGCTTGGTATTGTCGGTTTCATCGTTGGATAATAGTGCCAGACCCAGAGCCTCGCTCCGGGCTGGCGACAGCAGACAAGGCAAAACACATGGCTGATTCCCCGAAAACCGTCCGCATCGGATGCTCCTCCGCTTTCTGGGGTGACACGGAAACCGCCGCAGCGCAATTGGTGCACCAGGGCGATATTGATTACCTGGTGGCCGACTATCTGGCCGAGATCACCATGTCGATCATGGCCGGCCAGAAAATGAAAGATCCGAGCCAGGGTTACGCGCGCGATTTCGTCCAGACGGTCATGGGTCCTCTTCTCGGTGACATCAAAGAGAGAGGCATCCGGGTGCTGGCCAATGCCGGAGGCGTAAATCCGGCCGCCTGCCGCGATGCCCTGCAGGCACTTTGCGAGAAAGCGGGCGTAAAGATAAAGATTGCCCTGGTGCTGGGCGATGACCTGCTGATGAAAAAAACGAAACTGGCCGAGGCCGGCATTACCGAAATGAGTTCCGGCCAGCCCATGCCGCCAATGATGGTGAGCCTGAACGCCTACCTGGGGGCACCCGGTCTGGTAGCTGCCCTGGAACAGGGCGCCGACATTGTTATCACCGGGCGGGTAGCGGACAGCGCCCTGGTGCTGGCGCCGCTGGTGCATGAATTCGGATGGCGCTGGGAGGACTACGACAAACTGGCCCAGGGCAGCCTGGCCGGGCATCTGCTTGAGTGTGGTGCCCAGTCCACGGGAGGCAACTTCACGGACTGGGAGGAGGTGGCCGACGGCTACGCCGATATGGGCTTCCCGATTGCGGAAGTGAGTGCCAATGGCGACTTCCTGATCACCAAGCCGGATGGTACCGGGGGCAAGGTCAGCCGGGGCACGGTGGCCGAGCAACTGGTCTATGAGATTGGCGATCCGAGGGCCTATCTGCTGCCGGATGTGGCCTGCGACTTTACCGGTGTGGAGCTGACGGAAACCGGAACGGACCGGGTTACGGTTCGCGGTGCCCGGGGGCTTCCCCCGACCGACAGTTACAAGGTCTCCGGCACCTGGCCGGATGGTTTCAAATGCACCGTTACCTTTCTGCTGGCCGGCATGAACGCAAAAGCCAAAGCGCAGACGGTGGCCGGGGCTATCCTCGCAAAAACCTCGCGGATGTTCAGCGAGCGGGGCCTGCCTGATTACAGCGAAACCAGCATTGAGCTTCTGGGCACAGAGACGACCTACGGCGCCCATGGCCGAGGCGGTGACTGCCGGGAAGTGGTGGTAAAAATCAGTACGTCCCATGTGAAGAAAGAGGCATTGGTGCTGTTTTCCCGGGAAATTGCCCAGGCGGCAACTGCGATGGCACCGGGCATTACCGGAATTGTTGGCGGCCGGCCTGCGGTGTGGCCGAAGATTCGCCTGTATTCCTGCCTGGTGCCGAAAACCGAAGTGTCGGTTTCAGTGGACCTGAACAACGGCAAGCAACCGGTGGTGACAGGTACGGGCGGCGGCTTCGATCCAAACCAGCTTCAGACTCAGTCATTCAGCAGCAAAGCACCGGCAACCGACACAACGGTACCTCTGGTCAGACTGGCCTGGGCTCGCAGCGGCGACAAGGGCGATCACAGCAATATCGGCGTGATCGCCCGGCACCCGGAGTATGTGCCGTTTATCGAAGCGGCCCTGACGGAGTCCGCCGTGGCCGATTGGATGGCCCATACCCTGAATCCGGAGACCGGCAAGGTGACCCGTTGGGCGCTGCCGGGTTTCCATGCGTTCAATTTCCTGCTGGAGCACAGCCTGGGCGGCGGCGGTGTCGCCAGCCTTCGCATTGATCCCCAGGGCAAGGCGTTTGCCCAGCAACTACTGGAGTTTCCGGTGCCGATCTCTTCAAGGATCATCAACAAATAAACAAATGGAGCATGCACTGAGGCAGGGAGGGCGTTCCGGGGCACGCTGTAAATACGTCCATGTACGCTTGAGCGCAGCTTCCCTGCTGCGCACAGTCCCGGAACGCCCTCCCTGCCTCAGCGCCCGAACATCGATAAGGGTCTTCCAGGTATGAGCTATCAATCAGTTTTTCATCCAGACTTGTTCAAGGACCAGGTGTTTATCGTCACTGGCGGCGGCTCCGGCATTGGTCGGTGTACCGCCCATGAACTCGCCGCGCTGGGCGCGAGGGTTGCCCTGGTGGGCCGTAAGGCTGAAAAAGTGGAGTCTGTTAAAGCGGAGATCACGGAAGACGGCGGCATGGCTTCCGCCCATGTCTGTGATATCCGGGAGGAGGAGTCAGTTAAAGCGACCGTGAAGGCGATTATTGCCGAGCATGGTGGCCTGAACGGCCTGGTCAACAATGCCGGCGGGCAATTTCAGGCACCGCTGACCGGGATCAATCAAAAAGGCTGGGAAACGGTGGTGCGCACCAATCTGACCGGCGGCTTTCTGATGGCCCGGGAGGCCTATACCCAGGCGCTGTCCAAAACCGGTGGTGCCATCGTCAATATTGTTGCCGATATGTGGGGCGGTATGCCAGGTATGGGCCACTCCGGCGCCGCCCGGGCGGGGATGGTGAATTTCACCCAGACAGCGGCGGTTGAATGGGGTGCCTCGGGCGTTCGGGTGAACGCAGTGGCTCCAGGCTGGATTGCTTCCAGCGGCATGGACAACTATCCCGAACACATGAGGCCGTGGATTCGCAGTCTTGGTGACAATGTACCCATTAAAAGACTGGGTACCGAGTCTGAAGTCAGCTCCGCCATCTGTTTCCTGCTCAGCCCCGGGGCGGCGTTTATCAGCGGTGATTGCCTGCGAATCGATGGTGCTGCTTCCCAGGGTGGCCGGGTCTGGCCGCTGCCGAAGGCGAAAAACAACGAACCCTACAACGGCTTTCACCGCGCCATTACCCCGAAGGTTCTGAGCGACGACTGAGGAGCAGATGATGCAGGTACTTGAGTCCACCGTAAGCTCCCGGTCTGACGACTTTCGCGCCAACGCGGAAGCCATGGAAGCCCACATCACGGCTTTTCGGGAAGTGGAACAGAAGGTTCTGGATCTGGCGGAAGCCGCCCGGGAAAAGTTCACCAAACGGGGCAAGTTATTGCCCCGGGACCGCATCAACCGTTTGCTGGACCGTGGTACACCCTTTCTGGAGCTCAGTTCCCTGGCCGGCTACAAGATGCATGATGACAAGGACGGCAGCATGGCCGGTGGAGGAATCATCGCCGGTATCGGCTATGTCAGTGGCATCCGATGCCTGGTAGTTGCCAGCAACAGCGCCATCAAGGGCGGCACCATTACCCCGGCCGGTCTGGACAAGACGCTCCGGCTGCAACAGATCGCTATGGAGAATAAACT
Source organism: Marinobacter sp. SS8-8 (assembly GCF_030540945.1). Lineage (NCBI taxonomy): Bacteria > Pseudomonadati > Pseudomonadota > Gammaproteobacteria > Pseudomonadales > Marinobacteraceae > Marinobacter > Marinobacter sp. SS8-8. The sequence continues at coordinate 351,580 of NZ_JASSVN010000001.1, forward strand.
CCCCGTGGTGTCCCTGTCCGAAAGCGGCGGCGCCAACCTGAACTATGCCACCGACATCTTCGTGCTTGGCGCCCGCGGCTTTGCCAACCAGGCCCGCATGTCCGCAGCTGGCATCCCGCAAGTCACAGTCGTCCATGGCAATGCCACCGCCGGCGGCGCCTACCAGCCGGGATTGTCCGATTACGTAATCGCTGTGCGCAAGCAGGCCAAAATGTTCCTGGCGGGCCCTCCGTTGCTGAAGGCCGCCACCGGCGAAGAGGCTACCGACGAGGAACTGGGCGGCGCAGAAATGCATGCCCAGGTGGCCGGCACCGCCGAATACCTGGCGGAGGACGACGCCGACGGCATTCGCCAGGCCAGAAACATCCTCGAAGCCCTGCCCTGGAACGAGCAGTTGCCTCCCCAAAGGGAACTGGCCTGGGACGAACCGCTCTACCCGGCCGACGAACTGCTGGGCATTATTCCGGCGGATTCCAAAAAGCCCTACGACGTTCGCGAAATTCTGGCCCGCATCGCCGACGGTTCGAAGTTCATGGATTTCAAGAATGAGTTCGATGACCAGACAGTTTGCGGCACCATCCGCATTGAAGGCCATTCGGTTGGCATCATCGGCAACAACGGCCCGATCACCCCGGCAGGTTCCGCCAAGGCCGCCCAGTTCATCCAACTCTGCGACCAGGCCGGTACACCATTGCTTTTCCTGCACAACACCACGGGTTTCATGGTGGGCACCCATTCGGAGCAGAATGGCATCATCAAGCACGGCTCGAAAATGATCCAGGCCGTAGCCAATTGCCGGGTACCCAAGGTCGCAATCGTGATCGGCGGTTCCTATGGTGCAGGTAACTACGCCATGTGCGGGCGCGGCCTGGACCCGAGGTTTATCTTCGCCTGGCCCAACAGCCGCACCGCGGTCATGGGCCCGGCCCAGGCGGGCAAGGTGATGCGCATCGTGGCTGAAGACAAGCAGCGCCGGGGCGGCATGGAGCCGGACCCGAAGACACTGGATTTTCTGGAGCAGGCGACGGCCAGGAAACTGGAGGAAGGCTCAACCGCGTTGTTTGGCACTGCGCGGTTGTGGGATGACGGGCTGATTGATCCGCGGGATACCCGGCGGGTTCTGGCGATGGTGTTCTCGGTTTGCCGGGAAGCCGAGGCTCGGCAGTTGCGGCCCAATACCTTTGGGGTGGCCCGCCTGTAGGCATTCGAGCTTTGGGGCAGGAACCGGGACGGAGGGCTTCCCAAAAAACGCCCGTGAATACGTCCCTGTAGGGCTCGGTCGCGCCATCCCTGGCGTTCCACGTTTTTGGGAAGCCCTCCGCCCCGGTTCTGGCCGACCACCAGTTATCCCTATTGGAGACAACGCAAAAATTAGCAACAGGCAGCAACAAATTTGCAGACATTGGCGTGTGTGCGGGACCGGTTTCAGAAAATTTAGAGGGCCAAGGATGGCCCGAAACAAGCGCACATGGATGTGCTCGTAGCGGTTTTCTGAAGCCCCTCCCGCACACACGCCGCCCAAGCTAAAGAACGTGCACCGAACCAATGAAGGCACGAGCTACCCTAGGAGAACAAGAACGTGAAATTCACAGCCGAACACGAAGCCCTGAGAAAAACCGTCCGTGATTTCGTCGAGAAGGAGATCAACCCCCACTGCGACGAATGGGAAGCCGCCGGGGAATTCCCGATTCATGAGCTGTTCAAAAAGCTCGGCAACCTTGGGCTTCTCGGCATCCAGAAGCCGGAAGAGTACGGCGGCATGGGGCTGGATTACAGCTATAACCTGGTTGCCGCAGAAGAACTCGGGATGGCCCATTGCGGGGGTGTGCCCCTGGCCATCGGGGTGCAGACCGATATGTGTACGCCGGCCATTTCCCGGTTCGGTTCCGATGAACTGAAACGCAGCTTCCTGGCCCCGGCCATTGCCGGCGACATGGTGGGGTGTATCGGCGTCAGCGAGGTAGGCGCGGGCTCTGATGTGGCGGGAATGAAAACCACCGCAAAGAAAGACGGTGACGACTACCTCATCAATGGCTCCAAGATGTGGATCACCAACAGCCCCAGGTCTGACTTCATCTGCCTGCTGGCCAACACCTCGGACGACAAGCCCCACAAGAACAAATCCCTGATCGTGGTGCCCACCAAAACACCGGGTATTTCCTTCAGCCCGCACCTGAACAAACTGGGCATGCGGTCCTCCGAAACCGCCCAGATTTTCTTTGATGACGTTCGCGTGCCCCGGTGTTACCGCATTGGCGCCGAAGGTACCGGGTTCATGATGCAGATGCTGCAATTCCAGGAGGAACGTCTCTGGGGCGCCGCCAATGTGATCAAGGCGCTGGAAAACTGCATTGCCAAGACCATCGAATACTGCCGCGAGCGCAAGACCTTTGGCCAGCCGCTGATCGACAACCAGGTCATCCACTTCCGCCTGGCTGAACTGCAAACCGAAGTCGAAGCCCTGCGTGCCCTGACCTACCAGGCCTGTGAACTCCACGTTGAAGGCAAGGATGTAACCCGCCTCGCCTCCATGGCCAAGCTCAAGGCCGGGCGCCTGGGGCGCGAGGTCACAGACAGCTGCCTGCAATACTGGGGCGGTAACGGCTACATGTGGGACAACCCGGTTTCCCGCGCGCATCGGGATGTGCGGTTGGTGTCCATTGGTGGTGGTGCCGACGAAATCATGCTCGGGATTATTTGCAAACTTATGGGGACCCTGCCAGGCAAACGGAAAGACTGATTTCGGGCCTTGGTGGAAGGCTTATCAGGCCGGGTCAGGCTTCCGGGACACGCCGTGAATACGTCCCTGTAGGCTTGATCGCAGCATCCATGCTGCTCACAGTCCCGGAAGCCTGACCCGGCCTGACAAGCCCCAGACATTTGTCATGGAGTCATTTATGGATCAGCTACCACATTGCGAAACACTGCTTTTAGAGAAACAGGGCCCTACCCTGTTTATCACCATCAACCGCCCGGACGTTCGCAACGCCATGAGCCTGCAGATGGTGGCCGAACTGTCCACGGTGTTTTCCCAGATCGAAACCGACCTGCACATCCGCGCCGTCGTGATCCGGGGTGCCGGTGGTCATTTCTGTGCCGGTGGCGATATCAAGGACATGGCCGGGGCACGAGGCCAGAAAGCCGCTGAAGGCGAGGCCGACCCGTTCTATCGTCTGAACAGGGCGTTCGGCCAGATGATCCAGCAGGTAAACGAATCCTCAAAAGTGGTCATTGCGATCACCGAAGGCGCGGTCATGGGCGGTGGCTTCGGCCTGGCCTGCGTATCAGACGTCGCCATCGCCGGGCCCACCGCGAAATTCGGTATGCCGGAAACCTCCCTCGGCGTCATTCCCGCCCAGATTGCCCCGTTTGTGGTTGCACGAATCGGCCTTACCCAGGCCCGGCGTCTGGCTTTGCTGGGTTTGAGAATCGATGCAAACGAGGCGTGCCGTCTTGGAATCGTTCATCAGGCGGCCTCTTCGGATAATGAACTGGAGGGGATGCTGACTAGCGCTTTGGATCGTGTTCGCCAGTGCGCGCCGGTTGCCACCGCTGAAACCAAGGCGCTGCTGCATCGGGTTGGTCATGAGCCGATGAGCGGTTTGCTCGACAGCGCCGCGGAGAAATTTGCGGAAGCCATTCGGGGAAGCGAAGGAACCGAGGGCACCGTGGCCTTCATGCAAAAGCGTCCAGCCGCCTGGGCAGGCAATTCCTGATGATTGCGGAGCGCGGGAGGTCGGATTTCTCTCCAGAAAATGTTGGAGGCCATGGATGGCCGGAAACAAGCGCACAGGGACGTGCTCGTAGCGGTTTTCTGGAGAGAAATCCGACCTCCCGTGCGGCCCCACACCCAAGCAAGAGAACAAGAACATGCTAAAAAAACTGTTAATAGCCAACCGCGGCGAAATCGCGGTTCGGGTCATCCGCACCGCGAAAGCCCAGGGTTACCGCACCGTGGCGGTCTACTCCGAGGCCGACGCCAGAGCCATGCACGTGGAACTGGCCGACGAAGCCGTCTGCATTGGCCCCGCGCAGGTATCGGCCTCCTACCTCAACAGCGGCGCCATCCTCGATGCCGCCCGCAAAACCGGCGCTGACTGCATCCACCCGGGTTACGGCTTCCTGTCTGAAAACGCCGCCTTCGCCACCGCCTGCAAAGACGCCGGCCTGGTCTTCGTTGGCCCGCCAGCGACCGCCATCGAACTGATGGGTAGCAAACGGCGCTCCAAAATTGCCATGCAGGAAGCCGGCGTTCCCGTGGTGCCCGGTTATGAAGGCCACAACGCCAGCGACGACGAACTCATCGCCGCGGCCAAGGGTATCGGCTACCCCCTGATGATCAAAGCCTCCGCCGGCGGCGGCGGCCGCGGCATGCGTCTGGTTGAGAGTGAAACCGGACTGGCCAGCAACATCAAGCGGGCACGTTCCGAATCAAAACAGGCCTTTGGCGACGACGAACTGATCCTCGAAAAAGCCGTTACCGAACCCCGCCACGTGGAAATCCAGGTGTTCGCTGATCGCCACGGCAACGCCGTTTACCTGGGCGAGCGGGACTGCTCCGTTCAGCGCCGGCACCAGAAAGTCGTTGAAGAAGCCCCTTCCCCCTTCGTGACACCGGAACTGCGCAAAGCCATGGGCGAAGCCGCCGTCAAAGCCGCCCTGGCCTGCAACTACGAAGGCGCCGGCACCGTCGAGTTCCTGGTGGACAAGCACCGGAATTTCTATTTCCTGGAAATGAACACACGTCTGCAGGTGGAACACCCGGTGACCGAGCTCATCACCGGTCAGGATCTGATCGCCTGGCAGCTTACCGTCGCGGAGGGGCTTCCCCTGCCACTGGGCCAGGACGAGATCCGCCTGAACGGCCACGCTATCGAGGTACGGCTTTACGCAGAAGATCCTGCCCAGGGCTTCACACCCCAGACCGGCCCCCTGTATGCGTTTGAACCCGCGGAAGGCGAGGGCCTCCGGTTCGACACTGGGGTTCGTTCCGGGGATGCCATTACGCCCCACTACGACCCGATGCTGGCAAAGGTAATCGCCTGGGGTCAGAACCGCGATCAAGCCCGACGCCGCCTGACCCGGGCGCTGGAGGACACCACGGTATTTGGCGTCACCACCAACCGCTATTTCCTGAGCCGGATCATCGCCAACGAGACGTTCGGCGCAGGCGAAGCCACCACGGCCTTCCTTCAACAGGCGTTCAGCGGCGATCCGTCGCTGCAGCCCCAGACACTCAATATTCGCCAGTTGGCCCTGGCCGCCTGCGCACTTGACCAGGGCAATTCAGGCCAGACCGCCTGGAGCAATGCACCGGCCACCATGACCCCGATCACGCTGGAAAGCGGCGACACCATCGTTGAGTTACTGGTCACCCGCAGCGGCAACCGGGTGTCTTTCAGCCTGGGCGAGACCCGGCATACCCTGATGCTTGAAAGCCAGCGTGATGGCCTTTTATGCATTATCGACAACGGCGTTCGTCAGACTTGCCAATATCACCGCCAGGGCGATTCCCTATATTTGCAGGCGTTCGGGCAGTCCTGGTCGGTGCGGGACATTACCCACCAGCCGGCAGCGGGCGCAAACGGTGCCGGCAGCGGTCGTATTCAGGCAACGATGGACGGCGCTATCATCGATGTGCTGGTGGAAGTTGGCCACAGCGTTCGCCAGGGCGATACGCTGGTGATTCTGGAAGCCATGAAAATGGAACACCCGGTGAAAGCAGACCGCGATGGCGTGGTCGGCCAGGTGCACGCCAGCAAGGGTGACCAGGTAAAGCGGAGCCAGTTACTGGTTGAAATCACCGCAGACGAAACCACCGAACAGGAGAACAACCCATGAACACTTTACATGACCGGACCGTTTTTATTACCGGCGCCAGCCGCGGCATTGGCCGGGCCATTGCCCTCGCCTGTGCCCGACAGGGAGCCAATGTGGTGATTGCCGCGAAGTCGGACACACCACACCCGAAGCTGCCCGGCACCATTCACAGTGTGGCAGAGGAAGTACGCGAGGCCGGTGGCCAGGCATTGCCCCTGGTTCTGGATGTGAGGGATGAGAAGCAGATTCGCCAGCGTATTGATGAAGCCGGCGGGCATTTCGGGGGCATCGACGCCCTGATCAATAACGCCGGCGCAATCCGGCTGACGGGGGTGGAAAATCTCAAGGTCAGCCGTTACGACCTGATGCACCAGGTCAACGCCCGGGCGGTGATGGCGTGCAGTCAGTCAGCCTTGCCCTGGCTGAAGCAGTCAGACCGGCCCCATATCCTGAGCCTGTCACCGCCCCTGAACCTGAACACCCGGTGGTTTGCCCAGTACGGGCCCTACACCACCACGAAGTACGCCATGACCATGCTTAGCCTGGGTATGGCGGAAGAATTCAGGCGCTACGGCATTGCCGTAAACACACTCTGGCCGAAAACCCTGATTGCCACAGCAGCCATCGAGTTTGAAGTGGGCGGCCCGCAAATGATGGCCCAGGGCCGCAAGCCGGACATCATGGCCGATGCCGCCGCCAGCATTCTGAACCGGTCGGCCGACACCATGACCGGCCAGAACCTGATCGACGAAGACCTGCTCCGGCAGGACGGCATTACCAATTTCGAACAGTACCGGTACGTACCGGGCGATAAGCCGCTGTTGCCGGACCTGTTCCTGGATTAGTGTCCCGGGGCATAGGTTGTTTCGGGGCTCGACATTAGTACGATAAAAAACAGACAACTGGACCGACCATGAGCCAAGACAACATATCCGCACTGGACATCGCCCGCAGCCTGCCAGGCGTCGTCCGGCGCCTGCCGGCCATTACCCGGGGTCTGTATTACTATGCCCTGAAAAACGAGAGCCGGGCGCTGACCCTGGGCACCCTCATCGAGAACAACGCCAGGAATGTCGGCAACCGGCCAGCCATCCTGTTTGAAGACCGCGCCATTACCTGGCGCGAGTTCAATGGTTGGGCCAACCGTATCGCCCGCTACCTGCAGGACCAGGGGCTCAGAAAAGGCGATGCAATTGCAGTGTTTCTGGAAAACCGCCCGGAGCTTCTTGCCGTCGTAGCCGGCGCCGCCAAACTCGGCGTGGCCTGTGCCATGCTCAACACGTCCCAGAAAGGCAAGGTACTCGAGCACAGCATCAACCTGATTGACCCGAAAATGATTGTGGTCGGTGAAGAACTGGCAGAGGCATTTAACGGGATAAAAGCAGGTCTGAAGCCCCGGCATCCCCATCCGTTTCAGTTTCTGGCCGACATCAATACCCTGAACGCCTTTGGCGATGCTCCGGAGGGGTATGCCAATATGGCCGGGCAGGTCAGCGCCTTTAACAGCGACAACCCCGTCCTGGCCGACCCGCCCAGAATGGGCGATACCGCGGTCTACCTGTTCACCTCCGGCACCACTGGCCTGCCCAAGGCGGCGCCGGGGTCCCACCGAAAGTTCATCAAGGCCTATGGCGGGTTGGGGCTGATGTCCCTGGCCATGGAGCCGGAGGATGTACTCTACTGCACCCTCCCCCTTTACCACGGCACCGCGCTGCTGGTGTGCTGGGGCTCCGTAATGGCCGGTGGCTCCGCCATTGCCCTGCGCCGCAAATTCTCCGTCAGCGCCTTCTGGGACGATGTCCGCTACTACCACGCCACCACTTTTGGCTATGTTGGTGAACTCTGCCGCTACCTGCTGAATCAACCGCCAAACGAGCAGGACCGAAACCACAGCCTGACCAAGATGATCGGCAACGGCCTTCGCCCCTCCATCTGGAAGGAGTTCAAGGACCGCTTCGGCATCGAAACCGTGGCGGAACTCTACGCCTCCAGCGAGGGCAACATCGGCTTCAGCAACTTCTTCAACATGGACAACACCGTCGGTTTCTCCACCGCCCCCTACAAACTGGTGAAATTCCGCGACGGCACCCGGGACCCGGTTCGCAACGGAAAGGGCTTCATGCAGCAGGTCGCCAAAGGTGAACCCGGCCTGTTGATTGGCGAAATCACCAAGGCATGGTCCTTCGAGGGCTACACCCAGACAGAGGCCACGGAAAAATCCATCCTGCGCAATGCCTTCAAAAGAGGCGACGCCTGGTTCAACACCGGGGATGTGCTGAAAGACATCGGCTGCGGCCATCTGCGGTTTGTCGACCGCATGGGGGATACCTTCCGCTGGAAGGGCGAGAACGTATCAACCACAGAGGTTGAGAATATTATTGATGGTTCGGGGATGGTCGAGGAAGCCATCGTGTACGGTGTCGAAATCCCCGGCACTAACGGCAAAGCCGGCATGGTGACCCTGGTTCAGCAAGGCAACGACAGCCCGTTCGATGTCGACCAACTGTTCACCTATCTGCGGGACAACCTGCCGGCCTACGCCATTCCGGTGTTCGTGCGGGTAACCCATGCCATCGAGAAAACGGGGACATTCAAGTACCGGAAAGTGGATATCCAGAAAGCTGGTTACTCACTTGGCGATTCCGGTGAGGAAGTTTATGCCTGGTTGCCTCGTACTGACGGGTATACCTTGCTTACGCCGGAGTTGGTTGGTGACATTGACGGTGGCAAGGTGAGCTTTTGATATTGGCCTGCTTGTTTTGGCCCTGGCCTCAGGAGTCGGTGCAGGGCTGTGCCGGGCGGATATATCTCCATTGCTGGACGTTGGCGGTTGGAGCCCCCTCCCCAAAATGTGCGGATCCATGGATGGCGGAGCCCAAGCGCACATGGATGTGCTTGTAGCGTTTTTTGGGAGGGGGCTCCAACCGTCAACCTCCCCCCCCAGCCATCAGGCTACGTTATAACTCAAGAGCCGACTTTCAGCACAACCTTCCCAGTAGCCCGCCGTTCGGTCAACGCCCCCAGAGCCTTGGCGAAGTCCTCGAACTCAAAGACTTCGCTGATTTTCGGATCAATTTTGCCTTCGCCGTAGAGCTTCATCAACTCCATCATGTTCTGGGCACTGGCCTCAGGCTCGCGCTGGGTAAAGCTGCCCCAGAACACGCCGACCAAAGAACAGCCTTTCAGCAGGGTGAGATTCGCCGGAATCTTCGGAATATCACCGGCGGCAAAGCCGATTATGAGGTGGCGGCCGTTCCAGGCCATAGCCCGCAGGGCCTGTTCGGTGAAGTCACCGCCAACGGGATCGTATATCACATCCACGCCTTTGCTTTTCGTGAGCTTCTTGACCGCGTCTTTCAGAGGCTCGTTGGTGTAGTTGATCAGCTCATCGGCGCCGGCTTCCTTGGCCACAGCGAGTTTCCCGGCGGAGCTGGCGGCGGCAATCACTTTCGCGCCCATGGCCTTGCCCAGTTCCACCGTCGCCAGACCGACACCACCGCTGGCGCCGAGTACCAGCAGTGTTTCGCCAGGCTGGAGGTTTGCCCGCTGCTTGAGTGCGTAATAGGAGGTGGCGTAGACCATTGTAAAAGCGGCGGCCTTTTCATCAGACATGCCTTCGGGAATTGGCAGCAGATTCTGCTCGGGAACCACAACTTCTTCGGCAAAAGCACCGTAACCGGTCAGGCCAGCTACCCGATCACCCACGTTGAAACGGGTGACTTTCTCGCCAACGCCGATAACCTCGCCGGACATCTCGCCGCCCGGTGAAAACGGCATGTTGGGTTTAAGCTGGTACTTGCCCTCAATAATCAGGGTATCCGGGAAGTTCAGGCCCGCGGCTTTAACGCGAACCTTTACCCCGTGACCTTTTACATCCGGGCTGGGCACGTCTTCGATGACCAGCTTTCCAGCCGGGCCGTATTCCTTGCAGAGGATGGCTTTCATGGGCTCTCCGTTGGTGTTTGATCGGGTTTCAGGCTGGGGATTTGCCTGCTATTTGATACCCGTCAAGCTAAACACAGTCTAACCATGAAGCAAATAAAGTTCTCTTATTGGACTCCATAAGCCTTGCTTATTTCCTTTCACCTACCGGCCAGATGCATCAGGAACAGCGCGGCTGCGGACAGCAGGAAAAGGCAAGTTGGAGGCAAGATACGCCTGCGTCATGGATCACAGTCCGTCAGGTTGCCCCATTTGCCAACCAATCCGTGACAATGAACCAAAGGGCGTTTTCCGCTATCCTTCGCGCTCGGAAATTCGCCGCCAGGCCACTCCTTGTTCACTAGTCAGGGCCAGCCATGCTCGACATGATCTATGTGCTTGAAATGATTGGAATCATCGCGTTTGCCATTTCCGGCATGATCATGGCGCGCTCCAAGAATATGGACCCTGTGGGCGTGTTTACCATCGGATTCATTACCGCCCTCGGCGGCGGCACCCTCCGGGACATGATCATGGACAACCACCCGGTTTACTGGATCAAGCACCAGGAACAGCCCATTCTGATCCTGGGTATGGCGATTGTGTTCAGTTACTGGAATCGGGCCGAGCGGATTCGTGAGTCCAGAATCGTATTCCCTGATGCCATCGGCCTCGGTGTCTTTTCCATACTGGGTGCCCAACTGGCCCTCGATATGGGGCACTCCTGGTTTATCGCCTCGCTTCTCGGGGTGATGACCGGCACCTTTGGTGGCGCACTTCGGGACACTCTGTGCAACGAAGTACCTTACATATTCCGCAAGGACCAGATCTATGCATCCATTTCCTTCGCCGGGTGCTGGCTGTATTTCGTGAGCCAGTGGTTCCTTGGGAACGAAACCCTGTCCCTGACCATTGGGTTGCTGTTTATCACACTCGTGCGCATGCTTGCGGTGCGGTTTGATATCCGGCTGCAGCGGTAGTAGCCACGCTGCTCCTGGCCAGTCTTCTGCTGTCACCGATTGCCAGCATTATCCCGGCCTCCCGGAGGCTGCAGGATTAGGGGCTTCAGGTTTATACTGTGTGCTCGCTTGAAGGGGAATAACCAACAGCAAACAGGAGGCAAGCATGCCGGATTACCAACACCACTGGAAGGACGGCACACCCGTTCACCTGCCCCTGGGCAAGATTGTCTGCATTGGCCGCAATTACGCCGAGCACGCGAAGGAACTGAATAATCCGGTGCCTGATGAACCATTGCTGTTTATCAAACCCGCTACCTCAGCTGTCCACATCACCCGCCCGCTGGACTTTCCCAGAGACAAAGGTGCGGTTCACTTTGAGACCGAGCTGGCCGTACTCATTGGCCGCCCCCTGACCAATGCCACGGCCACTGAGGCCGAAGCCGCCATCCTCGGATACGGTCTGGCACTGGACCTGACGCTGCGGGACCTGCAAGGCAAGCTCAAGGAAAAAGGCCAGCCCTGGGAGCGGGCCAAAGCCTTTGACGGTGCCTGCCCACTTTCGCCCTTCGTGGCCGCCGGGAAGTTTGCCGGTGGCAATATTCACTTCACGCTGGACATCAATGGCAGCCGTCAGCAAACCGGTGACACCCGGGACATGCTCAATCCGGTGGCTCCGCTGATTGCCCACATCAGCAGCCAGTTCACTTTGCTGCCGGGCGATGTCGTGCTGACCGGCACGCCCAGGGGCGTCGGCCCGCTGGACTCCGGCCAGACTCTGTCACTGGAGCTGGAAGATCTGCTGTTCGTGGAGACCAAAGTGGTTTAACGTGCAGGCCCGGCTAAACCCTAATCCGGTCAAAGGCGTACCTCTGTTATGGCAAAGAAACCAGTAACCTCCCGAAGCGGGCGCTTTTTCAAACTCGCGGGCATGACGGCTTCTGTCGCAGGGCAGTATGCAGGCCAGCGCGCGCGTCGACTGTTCCGAACAGAAAATGATGAAGGTGCCCGTAGCGAGAGTTACACCCGGATGGCAGGCCAGATTGCCGACACCCTTGGAGAGCTCAAAGGCGCGGTCATGAAGGTGGGCCAGATTGCCTCCCAGACCCAGGATTTTCTGCCCAGGGAGTTTTCAGACGCACTGGAGAAGTTACAAAGAGAAGCGCCTCCGATGCCGTTTGAGGTGATCGTGGCGCAGATTGAATCAGAGTTGGGAAAACCGGTCCCCGAACTGTTCGAATATCTGCAGGAAACACCCTATGCCGCCGCCTCAATCGGCCAGGTGCACCGGGCGCGGCTGCGGGACGGCACCGATGTCATCGTGAAAGTTCAGTACCCCGGTGTGGACGAGTCCTGCGATTCCGATCTGAAGCAACTGCGCATGGCCCTGAAACTGGGTGGCTTGCTGAAGATGCCCAGGGAATCTGTTGACCGTCTGTTCGCAGAGATTCGTGAGCGGCTCAAAGAGGAACTGGACTATGAGAATGAAGCGAGGAATATAGAACTCTTCCGCAAATTCCACGAGAACCAGCCGTGGATCCTTATTCCAGCTGTGGCGGAAAGCCATTCAACCCGCCGTGTCCTTACAATGGAACTGGTGGAGGGCGACCATGTCAGCAAGGTCACCCGTGAGCGGTACAACCAGGATACCATCAACCTGATCGGCCACCGGATCTTCACCCTGATGGCGGACCAGTTGTTCCGCTTCCAGTGTATCCACGGCGACCCCCATGCCGGCAACTTCGCCTATCGTCCCGACGGAACCATCATCGTGTACGACTTCGGGTGCGTGAAGAAACTGAAACCGGAGATTGTCGAGGCTTACCGCAACGCCCTGGTTGCCGCCCTGAACGAGGATTATGAAGCTCTGGACAACTACCTCATTGACCTCGGCGCCCGGGTCGGCAGCCAACCCGCAGTGGATGGAGCCTACTACGCCATGTGGCGGGATATACTCGTGGTGCCGTTCGAACACGACGAGCCCTATGACTTTGGCGAATCCGAAATTCACAAGCGGGTGGCCGCGAAAACCAGCACTGTTTTCAAATATCTCGATTATTTCAAACCACCGGTAGAGAGTATTTTTATCGACCGTATGATCGCCGGCCACTACTGGATGCTGAAGCGGCTGGGCGTTCAGGCGGCATTCCGCTCGGAACTGGAAAAATACCTTGGGATTCCGGGGCAAGCTGAACCGGGATGAGGCTCCCAAAACACGCTCCTTGCGGCACATCCATGTGACGCTTGGGCTCCGCCAGCAGGCGGTGGGCCTGGTTGGGTTGTGCGGATTCCAGCTGGCACCCGCGCCTGTCAGTACCACGATGTGATCCTGCATCAGTCGAAGATCTTGCCCGGGTTCATAATGCCATTGGGGTCGAAAACCCGCTTGATTCCTTTCAGATAAGCGATTTCCGCCTCACTGCGGGTGTACTTCAGGTAGGGCTTCTTGGTCATGCCAACACCGTGCTCGGCAGAAACACTGCCCTGGTAGCGCTCAACAATCTCAAACACCCACTTGTTCACCTGCTGACACTTCTCGAAGAAGTCCTCCCTGGCCATATCCTCTGGCTTGAGAATATTCAGGTGAAGGTTGCCGTCGCCGATATGGCCAAACCAGATGATCTCGAAATCGGGGTAATGCTCGGTGACCGCCTCGTCAATTTCCTGCAGGAAACCGGGAACCTTGGACACAACAACCGAAATATCGTTCTTGTAGGGGGTGCGGGGCGCAATCGACTCGGAAATCCGCTCCCGCAACTGCCACAGGTTCTGAGCCTGGGTCTCACTCTGGCTGATTACGCCATCCAGCACCCAGCCGTTTTCCACGCATAGCTCGAACAGGCCCATGGCATCGTCCATAACCTGGTCGGAGACCGCTTCAAACTCCAGCAGTGCATAGTAAGGCGCCTCTGTCTCGAACGGCGCCTGCACCTGGCCGTGAGCCAGCACGTGCCCCATGGCCTGATGAGAAAAGAACTCGTAGGCGGTAAGGTCGATCTTCTTCTGGAATGCTTGCAGGACATCCATGGTATTGGCCAGGTCGTTCAGGCCCAGAACCAGTACCGTCAGGTTGTCCGGCTTGCGGGAGAGCTTCATGGTGGCCTCGGTGATAAAGCCCAGGGTACCTTCCGCACCTATGAACAGATGGCGAAGATCATAGCCAGTGTTGTTCTTTTCCAGATCCTTGTTCAGATCCAGGATATCGCCCTTACCGGTCACCACTTTCAGGCCGGCAACCCAGTCCCGGCTCATGCCATAGCGGATCACCTTGATACCACCGGCGTTGGTGGACAGATTACCACCGAGCTGACTGGAACCGGCGGAGGCGAAATCCACCGGGTAATAGAGGCCGTTTTCCTCGGCAGCATTCTGCAACTGCTCAGTCACAACGCCAGCCTGACAACGAACCGTGCGATCACTGGCATTGAATTCCAGGATCCGGTTCATGTTATCGAACGCCACAACCACTTCACCGTTGGCTGCCACCGCACCCGCGCTCAGACCTGTACGGCCGCCGGAGGGCACCAGCGACACCTGGTTCTCATTGGCGAACTTCGCCAGCGCCTGGACCTGTTCAGTGGTCTTGGGCAACACAATCGCCAGGGGCCTGGGTGGATAAATCCGGGTCCAGTCCTTGCCGTAGGTGTCCAGATCCGCCGGGTCGGTCAGTACCTTTCCGGGGGCATCGCCGGAAGCCATCAGGTCTTTGAGGGAAGCAATGATCTGTTCGGAATTCATGGATTCTTCGGTCTCGTCAGGTTTGGGCCGGGGCATCCCGCAACGGGAATCACAGTCCGTTGATTCAGACAAACCGGCGCGCTGTGAAAGTCTGCGTTTATGGTATCATACCGCCCCTGTTCTGTGAGCCAGCCCTGACGATCACTGGCCACGGGTCATTTCACGTGACGAAAGGTTCGGAAGCAAGCCCATGTCAAATACGTCTCTTGAGAAGAGCAAAATCCGGATTCTGCTGCTGGAAGGCGTGCATCAATCTGCCATTGATACCCTGAATGCTGCGGGCTACACCAACATCGAGTATCTGACTCACTCGCTGGCTGAGGAAGACCTGATAGAGAAGATTGCCGATGCGCACTTCATCGGGATTCGCTCTCGTACCCAGCTGACCGAGAAAGTATTTGAAGCCGCCAGGAAACTGGTGGCCGTGGGTTGTTTCTGTATCGGCACCAACCAGGTGGATCTGCAGGCGGCCACCCGTCGGGGCGTCGCGGTATTTAATGCGCCCTTCTCCAACACCCGGAGCGTTGCGGAACTGGTTCTGGCCCAGGCAATCCTGCTGCTGCGGGGCGTGCCTGAGAAGAACGCCAAGGCCCACCGCGGCGAATGGCTGAAGTCCGCGAAGGACAGCTACGAAATCCGCGGCAAAAAGCTGGGCATTATCGGCTACGGCAACATCGGCACCCAGTTCAGCGTTCTGGCCGAAGGCCTGGGCATGGACGTGTACTTCTATGATGTGGTTTCCAAGCTGCCGATCGGCAACGCCACCCAGGTGGGCACCCTTCAGGAGTTACTTAACATCGCCGATGTAGTCAGCCTGCACGTGCCTGAAACCCCGGCCACCAAGTACATGTTCAAGGCCGAGCAGTTCGCCCAGATGAAGCCCGGAAGCATCCTGATGAATGCCTCCCGTGGCACCGTGGTTGACATCGACGCCCTTGCCGATGCCCTGGGTAGCGGCAAGCTGTTGGGTGCGGCCATTGACGTATTCCCGGTTGAGCCGAAGTCCAACAACGAGGAATTTGTTTCTCCGCTGCGGGAATTTGACAACGTGATCCTCACCCCGCATGTAGGCGGCTCTACCATCGAGGCCCAGGAAAACATCGGGCGGGAAGTGGCGGAAAAACTGGCCATGTACAGCGACAACGGCACCTCGGTTTCTTCGGTGAACTTCCCGGAAGTGGCGCTGCCGTCACACCCCAACCAGCACCGTCTGTTGCACATTCACGAGAACGTGCCCGGCGTGATGTCCGAGATCAACCAGGTATTCTCCGAGAACGGCATCAACGTGTGTGGTCAGTACCTGCAAACCAAGGAAGATATTGGCTACGTAGTGATTGACGTGGACAAGGATTATGGTGAGCTGGCGCTTGAGAAGCTGCTTAAGGTGAAGGGAACGATTCGCTGCCGCGTGCTGTTCTGATCAACGGCGTGAATTGAAAAACCGGAGCAATCGCTCCGGTTTTTCTGGTTTTGAGGGCCAGGCTTATTGCATCGGAACCAGCGTCAGCTCAACGCGGCGGTTCTGCTCACGACCGGCAGCCGTATCGTTGGAAGCAACCGGATACCGCTCCCCATAACCGACGGCGCGGGTGCGCTTGGGCGCAATACCCTGATTCAGCAGGAAATCCCTGACGGATGAGGCACGACGCTCACTGAGCAGCTGGTTGTAGCTGTCGGAGCCCGAGCTGTCAGTGTGCCCCTCAATCTGAATGATGGTCTTGTCGTATTCCTTCAGGACCAGAGCCACAGACTCCAGGGTGCCGCTGAACGCGGGCTTGATGCTGGACTCATTCAGATCGAAGGTGATATTACCCGGCATCACCAGCTCGATCTGATCGCCATTTCGTACCACGCGAACACCGGTGCCTTCCAGCTTCCGACGCAGCTCGGCTTCCTGCTTGTCCATGTAATAACCGATACCGCCACCGATGGCCGCTCCGCCGGCTGCGCCGATCAGCGCACCTTTGCCGCGGTCACTCTTGCTGGAGGTTGCGGCGCCAATGGCTGCGCCGCCAATGGCGCCAATAATACTGCCCTTGGTCGCACTCGATGTCTTTTCCCCGCCGGTGTACGGGTCGTAGGTCATACAACCTGCGAGACCGAAAGTTGCCACCGCAAACGCAAGAATCGTCTTCTTCACAGCTTTCTCCTGTGCCTGATCACTTCAGCAGGCCCTTTAGCGGACGCCTGCTCCGAGTTCGTGAATGTATCAATAATGGTATTGAATACCGTTGCCTGCAAACCCTGAGCTTCGTTCACAAGATGATGACGTCCGTCAGGGATTCTCAGTTCCTCTACTGATGAAAATTTATTCCGGATAATGCGCAGATTGTGCTGCCAGTCTACAGTGAGATCCTTTTCACCCTGCACCACCGTCACCGGAAAATCGACTGGCCTGGCGGATTCGATGTGCGGAACCCATCTCCGAAGGGCACTCACCCAGTCCACATGGACGGCGCGGGCCTGGAGCGGATCGTGTTCCCGCAGAAATCGAAGGAACCGGGTGTTGCCGCTGTTCTCGGCAAACACCCGGCGCCAGCGGGTTATAAAGGGTTTTACCAGACTGTGGAGCGTTTTGGCTCCGAGCCAGCCCATAGGCCGTATCAGCGGCGCCAGCAAGACCACTTTGCGGAAATCGGATGAGGCCTGATCGTGCTTGTTGGATAACAGGTAGTCGATCAGGATCGCACCACCGGTGCTCTGCCCGACCGCAAACCACGGCTCACGGACCTTGCCCCTGGCCCGCGCCAAAACGTCTGCCAGAACCCCCTGATACTCCAGAAAGCTGTCAATCGCCGCCGGTGTGCCACTGGACAGGCCATGGCCAGGCTGATCGTAAGCCAGCACATCAAATCCCGCGCCAATGCACCGTTCAATCAACTGGCTGTAGAGCCCGACATGATCGAAGTAACCGTGCAGGATAAACACCGTGCCCCGACCCGGTTTCGCGTCCGGGAGCCGGAAATAGTGCACCATAACCTCGTGACCACCCGCCTTGATATAGCCCTGGTGATAATTTACCTCCGGATGCTCGACCCAGAGATCAAGGCCGTAAAAACGGCAGTAGGCGACCATCTCCTCACGCAGTTCCCGTGAATGAGCGGGATCAAATGGTTCGAGCCTGTCCAGAAGCGAGTGTCTGTCCCAATCCGGTATTTCTATGGTATCTGTTTTCCAGTACACGTAGAGTTAAACGCCTGTCATGGATGAGTTATACGTTTTCGGCTCTCAATCCTAACCTATAGCGGGCCTAACCCATAGCGGGGGAAAGACACAGATGTTGCAGCAGCTTCTCGAGACCACGTTGCGCCAGACCATGAATCGTCTGGTTAAACCGGTGCTCCATCCGGCCATTCCGGTGTCATTTCAGAGAAGAGTTATCCGCCAGGCTTACCGGAGCTCAATACCGCCGCGGGGCACCCGGTTTCAGGGCGCATCCCCTGGCGGCGTGCCGGCAACCCGCACCTCCTTCGGCCAGGGCCTGCGGGGTACGGTTCTCTATCTGCACGGTGGAGGCTATATCATCGGCTCCTCCAGCACCCACCGGGGAATAACCGGGCACCTGGCCAAAACCAGCGGCTGCTCTGTCGTTACGCCGGATTACCGGCTGGCGCCCGAAAATCCCTTCCCCGCCGCTCTGGATGACGCCGAAGCCTGCTGGAATGGCCTGCTTGAAGAGGGTTACAAACCGGAGCAGATCGCCGTCGCCGGCGATTCCGCCGGTGGTGGCCTGTCGATTGCGCTCGCCATGCGCCTGCGCGACAAGGGGCTGCCAGTGCCGGCGTCACTGACCGTGTTTTCGCCCTGGGTGGACCTGACCCAGGAACAGCTCTATGCGCCGGAATGCGAGCCGGTACTCCAGGCACGCTGGACCAGCAAGGCTGCCAGGCTGTATGCCGGTCAGGAATCCCTGACCAACCCACTTATTTCACCAATTTTTGGTGACCTGAGCGGTCTGCCCCCTTTACTGATTCAGGTAGGCAGCCAGGAAATCCTGCTGAACGATGCCGAACGCCTGGCCGACGCTGCGAACCGGGATAATGTGCAAACCCGGCTCGAGGTCTTCAACAACCTGTGGCATGTGTTCCAGGTGCACAGCGGCCAGCTTGATCGCGCAACCGCTGCCATGGAAACCGCCGGGGAACACATCAGACGTCATCTGGCAGACTGAGCTCGCCCCGGGCAAGCGCCTCTTTCCGTGGCCGGGACCATTGCTTGATATGCCACTCCAGCTTTGAAGCCCGGCTTCGGTCTCCGGCGGCAGAGCTGAACACCAGCTCAAGCGGCCCTTTCCCCCGCAGACTCCGGGCGCCCTTCGGGGCGCCTGCCTGGTGCTCCTGGAAACGTCGGGCCACGTCAGTGGTGATGCCCGTATACAGCGCGCCCCGGGCAGTCCGTACCATGTAAACGAACCAGTTAGCCGCCATGGGCAAGGGCCTCCTCCCGGGCTTTGAGCTTTTTCTGCTGAAGCCAGAGACCTGCCATAATCAGAACAAGCCCGATGTAGGTTGAGGGCAGAATCTGCTCGCCCAGTATGAAATGGATGAAAACCAGGGACAGGAACGGAGAAATGAAGATAAGGTTACTGACTTTTGACGTGTTTTCCGCCTTTTTCATGGCGTAGGACCATAGAACAAAGGCAACGCCCATCTCGAATACACCGACATAGACCGCCGCCACAAGCGACGTACCAGAGGTAACATAAACAAAAGACAAGCCTTCGGCCCACCAGCAGATCAGAAAAATGACCGGCAGCCCGAACAAAAAGTTCAGAAACAGCCCAACCACCGGATCACGGGTATCCCGCGTGGCAATAATCCAGTAGGACGCCCAGATCACGGTACTGCCCAGGGCAAGAGACACCCCGACAGGATCGGAAAAGCCCAGGGTTGAGATGGCGCCACGGGTTGCGATTACCACCACTCCGGCGTAACAGACAAGGCCCGCCAGAATATCCAGCTTGCGCAGCCGCTGGCCCAGGAAGGGAACGGACAGATAGGCCAGCACCAGTGCCCAGGTATAGTTCAGCGGTTGCGCTTCCTGAGCGGGCAGGCGATCAAAGGCTCCGAACAGCACCAGGTAGTAAAGGCAGGGATTGATCAGGCCCATACCAAAGGACTGGGCGTACTGCTTCCGGCTCAGGGAAAACGCCAGATGCCAACGGCCCTGGAGCATCAGGATTAACGCCATCACCAAAACCGACGCACTACTCGCAACCAGCAGCATCTGGAGGGGTGCCATCTCCCGCAGGGAAAGCTTGAACGCCGTTGCTACCGTTGACCACAACAGTACCGTGCCAAGGCCATACAGCATGGCCTGTTTCTGGTTCGTCATTCCCCGCCTCCGGCCGGCAACTGAAGCTCCATCGAGTCACTCCCATAGTCCCTGAATCGTTTTGGGCGACAGTGTAATCCAATCGCACCCTGTTACCCACGACCGCGGGTGTTCTTGTGTTACCTTGTATATCGATATCAAACAAGGACCGAGAGAACTGGAGTTCCCGTTATGCACACGTTCCGTTTCAGGTTTTGGCCACTGTGCGCCGCCTTGGTATTGGCGTTGGCCGGATGCTCGGACAACCAGAATGCCGGCAACGGGGACAGCACGGCCGGAACCCCAGAGCCGCCCGAGTATCCCGTCACCTGGCGGTTTGCCCTGGAAGAGATTGAGGGCAGTGTTCAGCATGCCTACGCCGAGGCCCTGAAAGAGCGCATTGAGGAGCGTTCCGACGGCAGGATTCTGATAGACATCTTCCCTTACGGCTCCCTCGGAACCTCGACCCAGCTCACCGAACTGGTCCGGAACGGTTCGGTAAACCTCGCTTTCGCCTCACCCGGGCACCTGGCCGACAAGGTGCCGGAAGCGGGCATCTTCACCCTGCACTTTATTCTGCCCGAAGACTCCCAAATCACCCGGCAACTGCTGGCAAGCCCGGAACTGACCGGTCTGTTTGAGCAGCCCTACGCGCGCCAGAACATGAAATTGCTGGGCTTCGTTCCGGAAGGCTGGATGGCCTGGACGGCGGATAAGGCTCTGCGCACCCCGGAAGATTTCCAGGGACTCCGGATCCGAACCATGACCTCCAATATGGCCGAAGAAGCCTATCGCGCTTACGGTGCCGAACCCAGCCAGATTCCCTATTCGCAGGTATACAGTGATCTCCAGCTCCGGAAGATTGATGGCCAGGGCAATCCCGTTTTTGCGATTGAGGAAATGGATTTCCATGAAGTCCAGAGTACGCTGACCCTTGCACGGCCCGCACAGTTTGTCTCGTCGGTTATCTCAAATCTGGAGTGGTACGACTCATTACCGGAAAACCAGAAACAATGGCTGGACAACGCCCTGAAAGATGTCGCGGAAATTGCCTGGAAAACCCAGGAAGAGCTCAATCAGACACGGCTTGAGAAAATGCTGGAAGAGGGTCAACTGAGCGTTGTTCGGCTCACCGATGCGGAACGGAAGGCTTTTCGTGAGGCGAGCAGGCCGGTGCGGGACATTTATCTGGAACGCACCGGAGAAAGTGGGCAGAAAATCCTGGAAAAGCTGCTTCAGCTGATTGAGGAGTTCGAAGCCGTTAATTCGTAGATAAAGCGGAACGGGTCCTTCAGCTCAACCGGCCGGGCTATTCAGGCACCAGCCACCCGACTCCATGAGACAGATTCAGGGCATCGGGACCGGCAATATCATTCATCATCGCCGACAACCGGGTATCAAATCCCCAGGGCGGATTAATCACCAGAAGCCCAGAGCCTGTCATGCCCCGCTCCGGTGGCGTTCGCAGATGCACCTCACTGCACAGCACCTTACGGACAGCGGTGGCCCTGACAGCGTCTTTCAACTGCTCGTGAAGACCACTGGTCAGTACCGGATACCAGACAAGATAGACCCCATGCCGGCACTTTTGCCACGCTTTCCCCATAGTTTCGGCAACATCCCGGTAATCGGACTTGATTTCATAGGATGGATCAATCAGTGCCAGCAGGCGAGGCTGCTTCGGAGGTAACTGCCTGAGAAGGCCCGCCAGGCCATCCTGCCTTAGCACGCGGGCCCGGCCAGCAGACGCCCAGTCCGCCAGCTGTTCACCTTCAGCGGGATGGAGCTCAAACAGGGTCAGACCATCTTCGGCCCGGAGAAAATGCCGAAACCAGGCAGGTGACCCCGGGTAAACCGTCAGTTCTCCGCTTCCGGCATTGAACTGTGCCATAACATCCAGCACCGGCCGCCAGTCCTCCGATCGCAACTGTTCCCGGGCCTTCCAGAGTTTCTGGATACCGCTGTCCGCTTCGCCCGTTTTCCGGGCTCTTTCACTGCGCAAGTCATAGATGGCACTGCCGGCATGGGTATCAAAGCCGGCAATGCCGGATTTCTTGGCCTGCATCATTGCCAGGGCCAGAGTCAGCGCCGCATGTTTCTGGACATCGGCAAAGTTTCCGGCGTGGAAGGCGTGTAGATAGCTGAGCATAGTGCTTCCTGAATGGTCAGATCGCGCCTGTCAAGCCGCAGGATTGCCTGCAGCCGGCCCTTTCAGACAGGCGCCCTGCCATCATTCAGTGCCAGGGCCCCTTTGACGATCCGGTAGATAATCCAGATCGAAACGCCGAGGAGAATAAACCAGCCGATAATCAGCGGCGTGGTGACAACGCCGATCACCGTCCACAGCAGGCCAATCCAGAAGGTGCGGATCTGCCAGCGGAAATGGTGTTCTACCCAGGTGTTGCGCACATCATCCAGTTTGACATAGTTGATGATCACACCCACCAGACCCGTGATGCCCCCCAGGAAAAACGACAGCGCCTGAAGTATGTAAACCACAACGGCCAGGTTACGGGCCGGGTCTGACCTGCGGGAGGCGGGATCCGGATCGGCGGGGATAAATTCCGACTCAGTCAAGGCAAGGCTCCTGTTGAACGGTTATCCGGAGTCTATCACAGCATCCCGGGCCGGAAACGCCAGGCCGGTCAGTGATTGTCCGGACGGTAACCAAGACGGAAGCCACCCCAGTGCTTACCATTCACGTAGATAGGCACGGACAGATCGTGCATGATCTCGCCAGTGTCCCGCCGGTAGGTTTGCAGCAGCATGTTCTCGGTGTGCGTACCACAACGGATGCCGGTCCGGTCATTGAACAGTCGCTTGCTCCGGCTCCTGACCAGGTCCACCTTCGGATCCCCGGTCGGCGCGTGGGCAAAATCCCGATTGTGGGTGGGCACATAACCATCCGGCGCAGCAGCAATGGCGAAAACTATCGCCCCATGCGCATTCTTGACCTGCTCCTGAACCGCAGGCAGGTATTGATCGGTGAATTTGTCAAAGCTACTGGAATACTTGGGCGGATGGGTGTTCGGGATGGGTGTTCGTTTGTTGTCGAACAGCGCGCTCTCTGACAACTTGCCGTCACGAATGGCCTGCTCGAACAGCTGGCCAATCTGGTCGGCACCGGCCCTGGCCTGATCGTAGAACGGACGGTGATAACTGGCCTCGCTGTTCAGTGCGAAGGAGGCATTGGCTTTTTCCGCCAGCTCCATCAATGTGGCGGCCTGCTCTGCCAGAGATGCCACGCTGGAATCGCTCTCGGAAATCTGGTCCCGTACCGTTTCAATGGCCGAGAACACCTGCGCCAGACTCTGCTCGTTGTTCTGGTCAATTTCAGCAATCCGGGCAACCTGCTGCTGAACCCGGTCAGACTGGTCCCGGATCTGCTCCAGACGCTCGCCCACGCTCTCCACGGAGGTCAGCCCCGCCTCAACACTGCGGGCAAGGTCTTCAATCCGGGACACAATCAGCGTGGTATCCGAACGGATTTCCTCGAGGGTTTCCGCCACTTCACCGGTCGCCTGGGCCGTGCGACCCGCCAGCTGACGCACCTCATCCGCCACCACGGCAAATCCGCGGCCCTGATCACCCGCACGGGCGGCCTCAATGGCCGCATTGAGTGCAAGCAGATTGGTTTGCTCGGCAATACCCTGAATGGTGGCGGTCACGCCCTGGATCTTGTTGGATTTCTCGTTCAGCTCCTGGATCAGCCGGAGATTCTCACCGGACTGCTGGTGTACCGCGCGCACACTATCGATGGCCGAGACCAGCGCTTCGCGCCCCTCGGTACTGACCTGCTTATTCTGGAGAGCCATGGTGGCGGCATCGGTCGCCTGCTCGGAGGACTCCCGGACGGTCTCGGTAATCTGGCCCGCGTAATCGGCCATCTGGGCGGTTTCTTCCACCTGACGGTCCAGCCGGATCTTGAGCTGGTCTGCGGCAAAGGAGACCTGGGCGGCGGAAATAGCGTTCCTGTCCGCGCTTCCGGAGAGGGTTTCCACCAGAGCCCGCCCGGCTTTCGCATCGGAAAGCAGCTGCCGGCAATGGGCCCGGAGCGGATGATCTTCTGCCAGGGTGCCCTTATCCAGAGCCCTGAGACCGCGTTCGGCAGGCTCCAGCACCCGGATGACCAGAAAGCCGGCGGCGGCTGCAAGGCCAACCACCAGTCCAACCAGTATTGATGCCGGTTCAAGGCCTAGCAAAGGCGCCACCACTGCACTGATGATCGCAAGAACAACGGCAACCGCCACCCCCCATAGTATTGAAGCCCGATCCAGTAACCCCATAGAAACCTCTTCTTTATCGTTGCTTCTGCCAACATTTTGTTATTTAAGGCCATCGTGGAGACTAAAGAATTGATGTGAGTTAATAACTCATACTTTAGTGTATTCAACTGGCTTATCGGCAGGAAAAGGGGTTTCTGAAACAAAAAACCGCAAACCCGACTCACTCTGTTACCAAGTGGGCCGGGCTTGCGGTGTTTAGCGCGTTTTTAGCTATTAATCCCGGGATTTATCGCACAGCCAGGTTGGCAGCCCCGCTGATATCCGAGGCATAATCCATTATGTGATAGATCATGTTCTGCTCGTTGGTGCCCGTTACCAGATGGGCACCCGGCCCCCTGGCATAAATGCCCACATCCTCACCGGCATGTGTCTCGCTGCCCAGTGGCACCAATGACTCCTGGTGGAAGCCCGGCGTGGTGGTGTCCACGTTGGTCAGGTCCTTTCGGCCGGCGTTGATGGGGTCGCCATAGGTACGGTCCGCATCGGTCTCGCTTCCATAGTCGCGCATGCCGAGGCCATTGGCATACCCCAGGGTGGTGTATGGCAGATCATCCGACGCCAGTTCAGGCTGCTCCGCCCCAATGCTCACCACCTTACCGAGAATGGGGTTGCCGCGCTTGGGATAACCGGCCATCGTGAACACATGGCTGTGATCAGCGGTGACAATAATCAGGGTATCCTCCGGGTTGGTTTGATCCGCGGCCACTTTTACGGCTTCGGCCAGTTCAATGGTATCGGTTAAGGCGCCATTGGCACTGCCGGCGTGGTGGGCGTGGTCAACGCGGCCCGCTTCGACGGTCAGGAAAAACCCGTCCGGATCGTTATCCAGAATGTCGATGGCCTTGGCAGTCATCTCACTCAGTGACGGCTCACCGGCAACATCATTGCCACGGTCAGCCTCGTACTGCATGTGCGACTCGTTGAACAGGCCGAACAACCTGGACGTGGTTGCGGCGTTGACGCTGTCGAAACCGGCATTGTCATACACGTATACGCCTTGTGGATACTGAGCCTGCCACTCGGTGACCAGGTTGCGGCCATCGGTGCGGTCGCCTTCGACACTGGATCGCGCATCCGGGCTGTTGAACCTGGCATCATTTGGCAGGAAGTGGCGACGGCCGCCGCCCATGACCACATCAAGGCCGTCAATATCCGCGCCGGTGCGTGCTTCGAGGTTTGCTTCAAAGTTCACCAGTTGGTCGGCAATATCCTGGCAGCCGTCGGTAACTGCCTCGGGAGGCATATCGGAGATGTCTTCCCAGTTACGATCTGCCGACTTGGCGTAGGTGGCTGCCGGCGTGGCGTGAGTGATACGGGCAGTCGATACCACCCCGGTAGCCTTGCCAGCAAGTTCCGCCAGCTCCGTCAGTGTCATCAGCTCGTTACCCGTGGCCGAACCACAATCGCCCCGGCTAACGTCCTCGTCCACGCCAAGCACGCCTACATCGGTTTTTACACCAGACACCATGGCTGTCATTGTGCCAGCGGAGTCGGGCACTTGCGCATCTACGTTATAAGTTTTAACCAAACCGGCGAACGGAAAACGCTCGAAGCTCAGTTGATGCTCTTCCCCCGGCTTGCCCTGATTCTGGCCATCCAGAATACGCGCTGCTGTGACGGTTGAAACGCCCATGCCATCGCCCACGAACAGGATAACGTTCTTTGCCTTGCCCCGTGCATCGGCGATGGCCGCCTGCAGGGAGCCCGATTGAGTGACAGGGGCCACGGTACCGGTAACCTCGGCCCAGGCCGCTTTCGCCGCTTCGATATCCTGTTGGCCCTGCTGGAACCAGGGGTTGGTCAGCGACGTTTCCAGTTGTTGCGAGGAAAGGCTGGTCACAGCCTCATCGGCTGGCTGCACGGGGCTGTTATCGTCGTCATCCGTGCACCCGGTCAGGACAAACATTGAAGCCGTCAGTGCGCTGTAAAAGAATTTGTTCATTGCCTTGCTCCTTATTCTTCGATTAAGCCCAGAGCCTGGTCGATCAGGTGAAAAACCGTGCTTTGTTCGATGGTTCCCTGCGCCAGATGAGCACCCGGTCCTTTTGCATGCAGACTGACGTCCTCACCGGAATGGGTCTCGCTACCAAGCGGAACCAGCGCCTCCTGGTGATAACCAGTGGTGGTGGTATCCACGCCAGTAAGATTCTGACGTCCGGCGTTAGGTGCCTGGCTGTAGGCCACGTCTGAATCCGTTTCCATACCAAGATTACGGAAACCGAGTCCGTTGGCGTACCCCAGGGTGGTGTAGGGCATGCCATCGGCGGCCAGTGCCGGCTGCGTCTCGCCAACATTAACCACCTTGCCCAGAATCGGGTTGCCCCGCTTCGGATAACCGGCCATCGTGAACACATGGCTGTGATCAGCGGTGACAATAATCAGGGTATCCTCCGGGTTGGTTTGATCCGCGGCCACTTTTACGGCTTCGGCCAGTTCAATGGTATCCGCCAGAGCGCTGGCCGCATTGCCGGCATGGTGGGCGTGGTCAACGCGGCCAGCCTCGACGACCAGCAGATAGCCTTTATCATTGTTATCAAGAATATCAATGGCCTTGGCAGTCATCTCACTCAGTGACGGCTCACCGGCAACATCGTTGCCACGGTCAGCCTCGTACTGCATGTGCGACTCGTTGAACAGGCCGAACAACCTGGACGTGGTTGCGGCGTTGACGCTGTCGAAACCGGCCTTGTCATACACGTATACGCCTTGTGGATACTGAGCCTGCCACTCGGTGACCAGGTTGCGGCCATCGGTGCGGTCGCCTTCGACACTGGATCGCGCATCCGGGCTGTTGAACCTGGCATCATTTGGCAGGAAGTGGCGACGGCCGCCGCCCATGACCACGTCAATCCCATCGGTATCCACGCCAGCGTAACGTTGTTCCAGAAGTTGCTCGAAACTGACCAGCTGATCGGCAATGTCCTTGCAACCGGCCTGAACCGCTTCAGCAGGCATATCCGAAATGTCTTCCCAGTTGCGATCTGCCGATTTGGCATAGGCAGCGGCGGGTGTCGCGTGGGTAATGCGTGCGGTGGAGACCACACCAGTGGATAAACCCTTGATTTCCGCAAGCTCCAGAGCGGTTACTACTTCATTGCCTGCAACCGTGCTGCAATCACCCCGCTGGACATCCTCGTCCACGCCCAGCACGCCCGCATCGGTTTTCAAACCAGACATCATGGCGGTCATGGTGCCCGCTGAGTCCGGAACCTGGGCATCGGTGTTATAGGTTTTCACGAGTGTCGTGAAGGGGAAACTCTCAAAGCTCAGCAGATTTTCCTCGCCCGGACTGCCCTGCCTCTGGCCTTCCAGAATGCGCGCAGCGGTAAGGGTGGACACCCCCATGCCATCGCCCACAAACAGAATGACGTTTTTCGCCTTATCCGAGGACTTCAGGGAGAGCTTCTGCTGAAGCTGTGCCGCGGCGTTAATAAACCAGATATTGCCCTTTTGTGAGGTCGGTAGTATCTCTGCGACGACACTGGCGGACAATGCCAGCCCGATCGCCACGGAAATTAACGCTCTTTCCAGATTCATAGCGCATATCCTTTCAACGGTGTTGTTGTCTGCCACTCCGGTACAACCTGTCCATCGAACAGAATTCCGGATCGACTCCGCTAAAAAGATAGGGGCTGGTTATGACGTTAATCCTGCATTTGTGTTACTCAGGCATTAAGGTTGTCTGGCCGCAAAAGATTCGACTCACTTTCCTCCCCGGACGCTGATGACCAGGACCCGCCAGCGCAAACAGAGGCGCGCCGGCGGAAATCGGAGAGTTATCGGAGAGTTATTGGAGAGTTATTGAGTAGCCTCCTCTACCCTGTCACCCGCTTCCTCAGCGGCATCTCCCATCTCCTCAGCTGCGTTTTCCGCTCCTTCCTGTAACTCTCCCATGACGCTTTCGTTCTGGCCAGTAGCATCCTCGTAGGTTTCCTCGACTGAATCGCCAGCCTCTTCCATCATGTTTCCGGCGTTGTCCGCAGCCTGCTCGACATCCACGCCTTCGTTGTCCTCCGAACCGCAGGCAGCAAGGCCCAGTGTCAGAACCACCAAAAGCGCACCCAGCGTGAGCTTGTTCATACCATATCCCTCTGTTGATAAATATTTACAACGCGAAACAGGGTACGGCGAGGCCCGGCCCAAAGGCAATTACCCGGCGATTACCCTTTGGTTAGCCAGTGCTGCCTGCCAGCAGCCGGCCATTAATGGTGATGGCATGATCGAGCGGGAGCATGGTGCCTCGTCCGAGCAGCAGGAAATCCTGCCCTGCGCGACTGCAAAGCTCACGAATAACATCGTGCACCGTGCATATCTGGCCGGCGCTGTCCCGGTAAACCACCTCGGTCAGTTGCCCTGAGCCCAGATACTCCTGAAGCATACCCTGAACTGAGTACGAAGCCGTAGTGGAGGGAGTGGAGGGAAAATTTGGCATAGCTGATTCTTCACTACCGTCGAATTCTTGTTTTCCCCGAAGTCTGGCTCAGAAAACGGGATTTCGCCAAAAGAATGATATTTGTCATTTTACGCCAAGCTGCCCCGCTCTGCTGGACGGTCGTTGCATTGCCAGATTGTCC
Source organism: Marinobacter sp. SS8-8 (assembly GCF_030540945.1). Lineage (NCBI taxonomy): Bacteria > Pseudomonadati > Pseudomonadota > Gammaproteobacteria > Pseudomonadales > Marinobacteraceae > Marinobacter > Marinobacter sp. SS8-8. The sequence goes on from NZ_JASSVN010000001.1 coordinate 380,191, forward strand.
GACATAAATTGACATTACGCGCACCGAACGGGAGAACACAATGAACGCCAAGACCCACGACAACCCGGAATCGCATAATGTCGTTTCCCCCGCCGAATCCGGCTCCACTGGCAACTGGAAGGATCCGAAACGCTATATGTGGTTACTCGGCCCTGCCCTGCCGGGCATCGGGCTCGCGGCCCTGACCGGTTACGCCCTGGCCCCCAAAAAACTGAAAGCCCTGGCCTGGACCGGCCCTGCTCTGGTGCACGGCATCATTCCGGCGCTGGACAGGGCCATTGGTGAGGACCAGAGCAACCCGCCGGAATCCGCAGTGGAGACCCTGGAACGGGACAAGTACTACGACCGGATCGTGAAGGCCTTTATTCCGACCCAGTACGCCATGACCCTCATGGGTGCCTGGCTGGCCAGCCGCAAGGATACGCCCCTGGACGATAAAATCGGCCTGACGCTTACCGTTGGTGCCATCAATGGCGTAGGCATCAACACGGCCCATGAGCTGGGTCACAAATCGAACAGACTGAACAAGCTGTTGGCGATGGCGGCTCTGGCGCCCACCGGGTATACCCACTTCGTTGTCGAACACAACTTCGGCCACCATAAGCGGGTGGCCACACCGGAGGATCCGGCCAGCAGCCGCATGGGCGAGAGTTTCTGGAAGTTCCTTCCCCGTACGGTGCTGGGTGGCATCAAATCCTCCATCAGGATTGAGAAGGCGCGGCTTGCCCGCAAAGGCAAGGGCTTCTGGAGCCTGGATAATGAGTTGTTGCAGGGCTGGGCCATGAGCGCCGGGTTCTTTGGCGCGACAACCTTGGTTTGCGGCCCACGGGCAGTACCATTCCTGGCGGCCCAGGCGGTGTATGGCGCAAGCCTGCTGGAGAGTGTGAATTACATTGAGCACTATGGCCTGCTCCGTCAGAAGGACAAGAACGGCAAGTACGAGCGTACCCAGCCGGAGCACAGCTGGAACAGCAATCATATTGTGACCAATCTGTTCCTGTACCAGTTGCAGCGGCATTCGGATCATCATGCCCACCCACAACGCAGCTTCCAGGCCCTGAGGCATTTCGAGAAGGCGCCGCAGTTGCCGGGTGGTTATGCGTCGATGCTGTTGCCGGCTTACCTGCCGCAATGGTGGTATGAAACCATGGATAAGCGGGTGATTGACCACTACGAGGGGGATCTGAGCAAGATCAACTGGGATCCGGATCGGAAAGAGGATCTGATGGCCAAGTATGCGGACTACGCAGCTGAGGTCGCCGCCGAGGCTAAGGCCAGGCGCAATACTGAAAACTCCGAAGCCGCCTGATTCTCGCTGCCTGCTTCAACTCTGGCCCCAGCCGTCCTGGTATTGTGCAGGCAGCCAACCGATTACTCCTTCCGGGAGACGCCGTGAACCCATCCATGGGGGCTTGAGCGCAGCATCCCTGCTGCGCACACTCCCGGAAGGAGTAATCGGCCGGCCGCTTCTCACTTTGGAGAAAGTGTCAGGTTAGCTTGAACGTTTCAAAAAGAACTCACTTAATGAATAATAAGCTCCTATTTCCCTTTAAACACTGCTTCCCGCCTTTCCAGAAAAGACTGAATGCCCTCTTTTACGTCTTCACTGGCCATGACCGGCTGAAGGTCCGGGAACAACCGCTGTTTCGCTATCTCCTGCCCTTCGCTGACCGCGATCTTTGAGGATTTCAGACTGCCCTGGACACCCAGAGGGGCTGCCTTGGCAATTTTCTCAGCGATTTCAAGCGCAACGGTGAACTGCTCGCCGGGTTCCACCAGTTCCTGAATCAGGCCCCACTGGTGCGCCTGCTCGGCGCTCCACTCATCGCCGGTCAGCAGGTAACGCTGGGCGTTGGCCCAGCCGATTTCCCGTTGCAGGCGGATGGTGGCACCACCGCAGGCGAAGATGCCACGCTTTACTTCCAGTTGGGCAAAGCGCGTACCTTTCGCCGCGACGCGGACGTCGGTGTTGAGCATCATTTCAACGCCGCAGGTGAAGCAGATGCCCTGCGCGGCGAAGACAACGGGTTTGCTGAGGCCCTCGCCGGTGATGTGGAACGGATCGAGTTCGCCCTCGCCGGGTTCAATGCCTTTGCCGTTGGCAAACACGCCGGCCCAGTCGTCCAGTTGCAGGCCGCTGGTGAAGTGGTCGCCTTCGGCGTACAACAACCCCACTCGCAGATCCGGGTCGTTCTCCAATTGGTAATAGGCCGCCGCGATCTGGTGGTACATGTCGCGGTTCATGGCGTTCATTTTTTCCGGGCGGTTTAACCCGATGAGTAGGATGTAATTTTTCTTTTCAACGTTAACCAGAGCCATTTCAATTACCTTTTAAAATGTCTGTTTTTTTCAGCGAGGCGCGCCCCTCAGATCAGAACCACTCGGACTTCATGTTGAAGCAGGTGTCATCCTGATTCCTCAGCAACACCAGGTCCTGAGCCACTGTTGGCAATTCCCAATGGAAGAAATACTGCGCCGCCTGCAGCTTGCCCTGGTAGAAGTTGCGCTCGTCGTCGCTGTTAGCCGAACCCAGAGCGTGAGCTGCGGCGTTGGCCTGGCGGAGCCACATCCAGGCAACGATGATGTGGCCGAACAGGTGCAGGTAGCAGGAGGCGTTGGCCAGGGTTTTGTCGACTTCGCCGCCCATCAGGGATTTGCCGAGGCTCTGGGTGACTTTCACCGCCTGCTGCAGGGTTTCGCTCAGGGACAGCGCCCATTGCTGGCAGCGGTCGGTGGTGGCCGCCTGCAGATCCACCTGCATTTCCTGCATCAGCAGTTGCAGGCCGTGGCTCTGGTCCTGCCAGATCTTGCGGCCGAGCAGGTCCAGGGCCTGGATACCGTTAGTGCCCTCGTGGATCGGGTTCAGGCGATTGTCACGCCAGCACTGCTCGACCGGGTATTCCCGGGTGTAGCCAGCACCGCCGTAGACCTGGATGGCCAGATCGTTGGCCTTGGGACCGTACTCAGAGGGCCAGGCTTTGATGACCGGGGTGAGCAGGTCCAGCAACTTGCCGGCCTCAACACGCTTCTGTTTGTCCGGCTTTGTGTGTTGGTCGTCCATCAGTCGGGCGCCATAGAGGCACAGGGCCAGCCCACCCTCGCTGTAGGCTTTCTGGGCCAGCAACATGCGCCGGACATCGGCGTGATCGATGATCGGCACCTGCGGGGATTCCGGGTTCTTTTCGCTGGCTTTACGGCCTTGGAGGCGGTCTTTGGCATATTCCAGGCTGTGCATGTAACCGCGATAACCGATCACCGCAGCGCCAAAACCAACGCCAACCCGGGCTTCGTTCATCATCTGGAACATGTATTTCAGTCCCTGATGGAGTTCGCCAACCAGGTAGCCGTGGCAGGGGGCGTCGTCACCAAAACTCAATGCGGTGGAGGTGGTGCCCCGGTACCCCAGTTTGTGGATCAGGCCGGCGAGGCTGACGCCATTGCGCTTGGTAGGGTTGCCTTCTTCATCCACCAGGAATTTCGGTACGATGAACAGGGAGATGCCCTTCACGCCGGCAGGCGCGCCCTTGACCTTGGCCAGAACCATGTGAACGATATTGTCAGTGATCGACTGCTCACCACCGGAGATGTAGATCTTGGCGCCCTTGATCAGGTAATGGCCATCATCCGTGGGCGAAGCCGAGGTGCGGATGTCTGCCAGGGAAGATCCGGCGTGGGGTTCGGTCAGGGCCATGGTGCCGCTGGAGCGGCCGCTGAGCATGTGCGGCAGGAAGGTGGTTTTCTGCGCCTCGTCACCAAAAACGCGGATGAGGTTGGCGGCGGCGGCGGTCAGGAACGGGTAGCCGGCAGTGCCTGGGTTGGCCGCAGTGAAGAAGCCGTTGCAGGCTGCCATGACGGACTCTGGCAACTGCATGCCGCCCAACTCATAGTCATAGCGCCCCGCAATGAAGCCGGCCTGGGCATAGGCGTCGAAGGCTTCCTTGACCTGCGGCAGCATTTCGACCTGGCCGTTGACGAACTTTGGCTCGTCCTTGTCGGAGGCGCTGTTGTGGGTGGCAAACTTTTCCCGGGCCATTTTGTCGGCGGTTTCGATGACGGCATCGAAGGTGTCGCGGCTGTGTTCGCTGAAGCGTTCGCGGGTGGTGAGGTTTTCGGTATCGAGAACTTCGTAGAGCTGGAACGCCAGGTCGCGGCGGTCGATCAGGGTGTCGGTCATGCTGGGTCTCCTGTTTGTTGCAGACAGCCTCTCACAACTGGTTTTTCCTGGGAACCGGCGCTTACGACATAATCATGGTCACAATCATGGTCACTATGTGGCGCGGGTTATGCATCGAATTTTCCTGAAGGCCAGGTTCCGGTCGGTAACGTAAAGAATACCGACAGGTGTACATAGAGGGAGGTCCGCCATGAACGCACCGATCAGACAAAGCCAGGCAGACATTCTGAGCCGGCTTTATGATATGAAACGCAAACAGATTGAACACGCCCTCCAGCAGGGGAACAGCTTGCGCTGTCAGGTCCTTGAAGCAGAAGCCGAGGCTATTTCAAGCGCGCTGAAATCCGTTCGATAGCCACCTGCCTCAATTGGCTATTGATTGCCACTCCTGGTCACCTGTTGCCGTTTTCCGACGGTATCAGATGGCTGCCGCCACTTCGGCACCTTGACGGATGGTCCATTTTGCGTCGAGCTCCTCGGCGACATCCGCGCCGCCGATCAGGTGCGGAGCATACCTTGATCAATGGCAAGTTGACTTGACCTTGCAGACGGGCCACGTATCATCGGATTTCAAGTTTCACTGACGGAGCAACCATGACCGTAAGGTCCTTCAGCTGCATTAGCACTATCCTCCCACCTGCTGTCGCTGACATCGCGCGGCATCGGGGATGTCTTCCGTACTTCCCAGACCCGCCCATTTCCTGCTGATCCACCCTGACACCCCCATGGTAAGGGCGCAGCAATGCATCAGGCAGGGTGGCTGACCGAAGACTAGACTCAGGCAAACACGCCTTCGATATTCACGTAAAAGAAAGCCAATAACGAGGTTGCGATGTCGCTAACGCTGGTTGTTTTGCTGCCTTTCCTGGGCGCCATGGCCGCTCCCCTGTTCGCCCAGGGTGGGCGGACCGCGATTGCCGTGGCATCGTCCGTGCCAGCACTGATCGCCCTGGCAGCCCTCTTTCCTCACTGGCAAACACTGGCCGATGGCGGCGTGGTTCTGCACAGCTATGAATGGCTGCCGGTCCTTGGGCTCTCGTTCAGCTTCCGGCTCGACGGGCTTTCGTTGCTGTTTGCCTTACTGATCCTGATCATCGGGCTGCTGATCATTCTTTACTCCCGCTACTACCTGAAAGCCCACGAAAACGTCGGCAAGTTCTACACGCTCCTGCTGTGTTTCAAGGGCTCCATGCTGGGGATCGTGCTTTCAGGCAACCTTCTTCTGATTATAATTTTCTGGGAGCTGACCAGCCTGACCTCATTCCTGCTGATCAGCTTCTGGACCCACAAGCAGGGCGCTCGCCGGGGCGCCCGGATGGCCCTGGCAGTCACAGGCGGCGGAGGCCTGGCCCTGCTTGCAGGCATGCTGATGATCGGCAACATTGTGGGCAGTTTTGAGCTCGACGACGTGCTGGCGGCGGGCGACCTGATCAAGAACCATGCCCTGTACCCGGTTGCCCTCACTCTCGTTCTGCTGGGCGCTTTCACAAAATCCGCCCAGTTCCCGTTCCATTTCTGGCTGCCCCACGCCATGGAGGCACCAACGCCAGTTTCGGCCTACCTGCATTCGGCCACGATGGTGAAGGCCGGCGTGTTCCTTCTGGCCCGGCTTTACCCTGCTCTGGCAGGGACTGAGCAATGGTTCTATATGGTCAGTTTTACTGGCATGGCCACCATGCTGCTGGGCGCCTACACCGCCATGTTCAAACACGATCTCAAAGGCCTGCTGGCCTATTCAACGGTGAGTCAACTGGGACTGATTACCCTATTGTTCGGCATGGGCACCCAGCTTGCGGCTGTTGCGGCGATTTTCCATGTGATCAACCACGCCACCTTCAAGGCCTCTCTGTTCATGGCCGCGGGCATCATCGACCATGAGACCGGCACCCGGGATATGCGCCGCATAAACGGGCTCTGGCGTTATATGCCGCACACGGCCACCCTGGCCATGGTTGCTGCCGCATCGAACGCCGGGGTGCCTCTGCTGAACGGCTTCCTGAGCAAGGAAATGTTCTTCGCGGAGTCGCTGGCGCTGAACCTGCCGGGGCTCTGGGCCTGGTTGCCGCCGATCATAGCGACCCTGGCGGGTATTTTCACGGTGGCTTACTCAGCAAGGTTTATCCACGACGTCTTCTTCAACGGCACGCCGGTTGATCTTCCGATCTACCCCCCACACGAGCCTCCCCGTTACATGAAGATTCCAGCGGAAATTCTCGTGTTTGCCTTAATCATGATCGGCATCTTTCCGACCATTGCGGTCGGCCCGCTGCTTTACGTCGCGGCGTCGGCCACATTTGGCGGCAATGTCCCGGATTATCAACTCGCGGCGTTCCACGGATTCAATCTCCCGCTGATGATGAGTTTTTTGGCCTTCGCCGGCGGCTTGCTGATGTACAGCCAGCGCCAGCGTTTCTTCGACTTCCACGCCCGGTTCAGGGAAGTTGATGAAAAGGCCGTATTCGAAGCCGTCGTCTCCCGCATTGTGGACCTGGCCAACCGGTTTACCGCAGGGGTGGAAAACGGCTCCCTCCAGCGTTATGCCGTGCTGCTGGTCGTCAGCGTGATCACCGTCGCAGCCATGCCCCTCCTCAGTCTTGGCATTTTTGTCGGGGAGAGCGGCCTTAGCCCCGTAGACTGGCCAACCGCTAGTTCAGCCGGTGTGCTGATCCTCTGTGCACTGGCCACCGCAACCATGCACAGGGATCGGTTCTGCGCGCTGGTCCTGCTGAGCGTGGTTGGCTTGATGGTGGCCCTTGCGTTCGCCCGCTTCTCGGCGCCAGACCTCGCGATGACGCAGTTGTCCGTGGAAGTTGTCACGATTGTTCTGCTGATGCTTGCCCTTTTCTACATGCCATCCTGGACGCCCGTCGAAACCTCCAACGGACGGCGGTTCCGCGACATTGCAATTGCTCTGGCAGCGGGAACCGGCATGACTCTGGTTACCCTGGCGATGCTGACACAACCCTTCACCTCCATCTCGGATTTCTTCCTCGAAAACAGCAAGCCCGGCGCTGGCGGCACCAACGTGGTTAACATCATTCTCGTGGACTTCCGTGGCTTCGACACCCTGGGCGAGATTACCGTTCTGGCCATCGCGGCCCTGGGCATTTACGCCATGCTCAAGAACACCGCCCTGACACCGCCGCCAGGCGATGGCCAGGGACACGCGTGGACACGGGACGCCCATCCGTTGATGCTGCGCCAGATTGCCCGCCCGATACTGCCACTGGCGCTGATGGTTTCCGTATTCATCTTCCTTCGCGGCCACAATCTTCCGGGTGGCGGCTTTATCGCCGGCCTGATCACGTCGGTTGCCCTGATCCTCCAGTATATTGCCAGCGGAATGATCTGGACCCAGGACCGGATTTCATTCCGCTATCACAATGTGATCGGCCTGGGCCTGCTGTTCGCCACCGTTGCCGGCGCGGGAAGCTTTGTGTTCGGCTATCCGTTCCTGACCTCCACCTTTGGTTACATTACCTGGCCGGTGGTCGGGAAGTTCGAAGTTGTCTCTGCCCTGGTCTTTGATCTGGGCGTCTACCTGACGGTTATCGGAGCCACCCTGCTGGCCCTGGTGAGCGTTGGCCGGCTGTCACCTCACTCCGCCATCAAGAGTAAACAGGAGGGCGCGTAATGGAGCTCGTTTTTGCACTCGTTATCGGCGCCCTGACGGCATCGGGGGTTTATCTCATTATGCGGGCACGCACCTTCCCTGTTGTGATGGGTCTCACCCTGCTGTCCTACGGCGTGAACCTGTTTCTTTTTGCCAGCGGCCGACTGGCAACGGGGCAGCAACCTGTTATCGGTACAGCAGCAAACTATTCCGATCCGCTTCCCCAGGCGCTGGTACTCACAGCCATTGTGATCGGCTTTGCCATGACCGCATTTGTTGTCGTGCTGTCACTACGAAGTCTGGCGGATCACGAGAACGACCATGTGGATGGCCAGAAGCCCTATAAGTCCCCCGCGCCCAAGGAAGAAGAGGAGGTAACCGGTAAATGAACCACTGGCTTACCGCTCCTGTTCTGATTCCCCTGCTCGGAGGCATCCTGCAGGCGTTGATGGGTTACGCACCTATCAGCCTGCGCCGCACGCTGGCGTTGGCAACCACCGTTCTGATACTGGTCTCGGCCATTGTGCTGCTGGTGCTGGCAGACGACGGCAGTTACCGGATATACGCCTTCGGAAACTGGCAGCCGCCGTTTGGCATTGTCCTGGTGCTTGACCGGCTTGCAGCCCTGATGCTGGCCATGACCGCCGTTCTGGCCCTGTTCTGCCATATCTTCGCCATTGGTGGCGCCGATGAAGGCAATCGCCAGTTTCATGCCCTGTTCCTGTTCCAGCTGATGGGCCTGAACATTGCCTTCCTGACCGGCGACCTGTTCAACCTGTTCGTTGCCTTCGAGGTGCTCCTGATTGCTTCCTACGGCTTGCTGATGCATGGCGGAGGAACGGTAAGAACCGTGCCGGGCCTGCATTACGTGGTGCTTAACCTGGTCGGTTCTGCCGTGTTCCTGATCAGCGTCGGGATGATCTACAGCGTTACCGGCACCCTGAATATGGCGGATCTGGCGGTCAAGATCCCCGGGGTTTCCGGCGAGGGGCTGAATATCGTCAAGGCTGGCGGCATGATGCTGCTGGTGGTATTCGGCTTGAAAGCCGCCATTCTGCCCCTGTGTTTCTGGCTGCCAAGAGCCTATTCGAAAGCCACGGCTCCCGTCGCCGCTCTGTTCGCGGTAATGACCAAAGTCGGCGTTTACGCGATTTTGCGGGTCTATCTGCTGATCTTTGGCGACAAGGCTGGCGAACTCGCCAATCTCGGCATGGACTGGCTCTTCCCCATTGCCCTGGCCACCCTCGCCATGGGTGTCATTGGCGCTCTGGGCTCCGGCAGCCTGAAAACCCTGGTCGCCTGGCAGGTCATCATTTCGGTGGGCACCTTGCTGGCTCCGGTCGCACTTGGTTCCGAGGCCGGTCTATCCGCTGCCCTGTTCTACCTGCTGAGTACCACCTGGACCGTTGGCGGCCTGTTCCTGGTCTCTGAACTGGTGGCCAGCCAGCGGGGCACGGCCACTGATCGCATCGTTACTGCGCCCAGGATGCGAAACCGCACGTTCCTGAGTGTTCTGTTCCTGATCGGTGCCGTTGCTGCGGCAGGGCTGCCGCCCCTGAGCGGTTTTTTTGGCAAGGTGCTGATCCTGCAATCCGTTGAGCCGGGAACCGAAATGGCCTGGCTGTGGTCAGTGCTCCTGACCGGAAGCTTCCTGACCGTTATCGCCTACAGCCGTGCGGGAAGCGTTGTTTTCTGGCGGACTATAGATGGCCACCTGGAAACGCCGGGCCCGCTTAAGGCCCGAATCTCTGTTGCGGCCGGAGCGCTGACCGCTCTTGCGATAGTGATGGTTGCCCTGGCCGGACCAATAACTCAGTACACCGACGCAACAGCGGCACAGCTTCATAACAGCGATGCCTACCTCGAAATCTTGCAGACCCCCATGGTCGGGGAGGATAACTGATGCTTGATCGCCTGAGTTTTCCGCAACCCTGGTTGAGCCTGATCCTGTTCACGACCTGGCAGTTGCTCAGCGACGGTGTGTCCGGCGCCAGTATGGTGATGGGCCTGATCCTGGCCTGGTTGATCCCACAACTGACTCAGGGATTCTGGCCCGAGCGGCCGGCGTTCGTTAAATCCTGGCGGATGCCAATGTATCTGGCTGTCGTGCTCAAGGACATAGTCGTTGCCAGTTTCTCGGTCGCCCGCCTGATTCTGAGCCCTCGCCAGCCGCGACCGATTTTCGTCTGTTACCCTCTTCAGCTTGAGCAGCCGCTGGCCATTACCATCCTCGCCAGCACCATTTCGCTCACACCGGGCACCGTCAGCGTCGATGTCAGCGATGACAACAAAACCCTCCTGATCCACGCCCTTGATGCCGCCAGCGACCAGGAAGTCATTGACGCCATACACAACCGCTACGAGAAGCCATTGATGGAGATGTTCCAATGATGACAATCGCCCTCTACACCTCGATTTCCATGGTCACCCTGGCGACCCTACTCAATGTCTACCGGCTGATCAAGGGGCCGGACGCACCAGACCGGGTACTGGCACTGGACACGCTCTACATCAACGCCATTGCCCTGATTATCCTGCTTGGAATCACTCTGGGGACCCGGATGTACCTGGAAGCCGCCCTGCTTATCGCTGTCATGGGCTTTGTCGGAACCGTGGCCATGGCCAAATACCTGAAGCGGGGCAGTGTCATTGAATAGGATTGCCCCTAACCGATCACGTCGCGGAGGATATTGATCATGAGCATGATCGCGGAATACATCATTTCTGCCCTGTTGCTTCTCGGGAGCGCCTTTACCCTGATTGGTGCCATCGGCCTGGCCAGGCTGCCGGACTTTTTTACCCGCCTTCACGGCCCGACCAAGGCTACAACCCTGGGGGTCGGCGCCATCATGCTCAGCTCGGTGATTCACTTCAGCGCCACGGGAGAGGGCGTGGGCACTTCGGAGATCCTGATTACCCTGTTCCTGGTAATCACGGCCCCGGTTAGCGCGAACATTCTTGCCAAGGCGGCCATGCATATAGGCGTCAGAACGGTGGAAAACACAAAAGGCAAGCCCTGGGAGCAGTGAATGGCCGCAGTTGGCACACCGACCGGATTTTGTCATTGGACTTGAAGATTTTTGCCGTATAGTAGGCCCCCAAACCCTTATGAGGAGCCCAGCACATGCTGAAAGTAAATGAGTATTTCGACGGCAAGGCCAAGTCCATTGCCTTCCGGACCGCCACCCTGCCGGCCACCGTTGGCGTGATCAGCCCGGGCGAATACGAGTTTGGCACCCGCAAGAAGGAAACCATGACGGTGATCAGCGGGGCCCTGACGGTTCTGCTGCCAGGCATGGAGGAATGGATGACCTACGGCGCGGGCGAAAGTTTTGACGTAGCGGGCCAGGCAAGTTTCAAGGCAAGGACCGACATCGACACCGCTTACCTCTGCACCTACGAGTAACCCACGGCCCGACAACAGGCTTGTTCGCGGAGCGAAACCGGCTTTTTACCCAAGCCAGCGTTCGCTCTGTATTTTTTCACTTTTCCGGTTCCCGTTTTACCCAATCTGTGTCAGATTTATTCCTGTTTCTCGCGATAACACCAACAACTGGGAAAGAGGAAACGAGCAATGGCACAGACCCGCATTTTACCCCCGGCTGACAACGCCTATCAGTACCCGTTGCTGATCAAACGACTCCTGCTCTCAGGCCCCCGGTACAATCCGGACCAGGAAATTGTCTATTCAAACCGAAGCAAATACACCTATACCGACCTGGTTGAACGAATCCATCGTCTGGCAAACGCCCTGACGGATGCCGGTGTTAAACCGGGTGATACGGTTGCGGTGATGGACTGGGATACGCCCCGATACCTGGAGTGTTTCTTTGCCATTCCGATGATTGGTGCCATTCTGCATACGGTCAATATTCGGTTGTCCCCAGAACAGATTGTTTACACGATGAACCACGCCGAAGACGACGTTGTGTTGGTGCACGACGACTTCCTGCCGATCATCGAGGGTGTGAAAGACGACATCAAAACGGTCAGTACCTGGATTCAGTTGACCGACAACGATACCCCGCAGGCAACCTCTGTTGATGCCATCGGTGACTACGAAACCCTGATTGCAAAAGCCGATGACCAGTTCGACTTCCCGGACTTTGACGAGAACAGCGTGGCGACCACGTTCTATACGACCGGTACCACAGGCAATCCAAAGGGCGTTTACTTCAGTCACCGACAGCTGGTGCTGCATACGTTGGTGATGACAGGCACCGTGGCTTCATTCGATGAAATGCCATTGATGCGCTCCTCATCGGTTTACATGCCGGTAACGCCCATGTTCCACGTTCATGCCTGGGGCGTGCCCTATGCCGCTACCATGATGGGCATCAAACAGGTCTATCCGGGCCGTTACGAGCCTGAGTTGCTGGTCGACCTTCTGAAAGAGCATAAGGTCACTTTCTCTCACTGCGTACCCACCATCATGCAGATGATGATGGCCACCGAATCCATCAAAACCGCCGATCTGAGCAACTGGCACGTCCTGATCGGCGGCAGCGCACTGACCAAAGGCCTGTGTGACGCCGGGACCAAGCTCGGAATCAAGCTGTACACTGCCTACGGCATGTCCGAGACCTGTCCGTTGCTCTGCGCTTCGCACCTCAAGCCGGAAGACATGGAACTGCCCCTTGAGCAGCAGACTGCAATCCGGGTGAAGACCGGCATTGCGACGCCCATGGTTGAGCTGGAAATCGTGGACCCCGAAGGCAACCCGGTGCCACACGATGGCCAGGCCAAAGGCGAAATCGTGGCCCGCGCGCCCTGGCTGACCCAGAGTTACTTCAAGGAGCCCGAGAAAGGCGAACAGCTCTGGGAAGGCGGCTGGCTGCACACTGGCGACGTTGCTTCCATGGAACCGGACAACACGCTCACCATCAAGGATCGCATCAAGGACGTGATCAAGACCGGCGGTGAGTGGCTGTCCTCACTGGATCTGGAGAACCTGATCAGCCAGCACCCGGCCGTGGCCGGCGCCGCTGTTGTTGGCGTACCCGATGAAAAATGGGGCGAACGCCCCCACGCCCTGGTCACCCTCAAGCCGGGTGAGCAAGCCAGTGCCGAGGAGATCCAGGACCACCTGAAGCAGTTCGTGGACAGTGGCGAAATCAATAAATGGGCCATTCCCGGACAGATTGATTTCGTTGACGATATCCCGAAGACCAGCGTTGGCAAGATCAACAAGAAGCTGATCCGGGATCAACTGACGTGAAAGCGGGGTCAGAACCTGGGGTCAGATGAACGCTTTCATCTGACCCCTTTTTCATGACCCTTTTTCAGTCTTTACAGTCCGGAGAACGTAAAATCCACCTCCGGCGTGCGACCACCAACAATATCGGCCAGGGCCGCCGCCGAGCCACAGGAATGAGTCCAACCCAGCGTACCATGCCCGGTATTGAGGTAGAGGTTGGCGAAATGACTTTTGCCAATGTAAGGAACGTTAGAGGGCGTGGCCGGGCGCAGGCCGGTCCAGAATTCAGCCTGGTCCCAGTGACCCGCCTCGGGCATCACTTCCGCGGTGCGCCGGACGATGGCGCGGCAGCGGGTGTAATTGAGTTTCCGGCTGTAGCCACTGAGTTCCGCCGTGCCCGCGACACGGATCCGGTCTCCAAGACGCGAGTAAACCAGCTTGTACTCATCATCGGTGAGGCTGACCTTGAACGCTGCCTTCTCATTTTTCACCGGCACGGTAATGGAATAGCCCTTGGCCGGGTATATATTCAGGAAGATACCCAGTTGCCGGGCGAGTGCGGCACTGAAGCAGCCCATACTCAAAACATAGGCGTCCGCGCGAAGAGTCTCGTGACGGCCATCACAGAGGGCCTGAACCCCCAGCACTCGCTCACCGGCCTGTTCGAAGCCGAGGATCTCGGTGCCGTATCGAAACTCTGCACCCACCTCCGCGCAGCGTTTGGCCAGGTTCTGGGTAAACATCCGGGCATCACCGGATTCGTCCTCGGAGGTGTAGGTTGCACCGGCGATCCGGTTCCGGATGGGTTTCAGGGCCGGCTCCAGCTCAACCGCCTGATCGGCATCGATAATCCGGCGGTCACAACCAAGAGACTGCATGATCCGGGTAGGCTCTTTGGCACCCTCAAACTCGGCAGGATTGGTGTAAAAATGCAAAATGCCCTTCTCGAGGTGGTCGTATTGAACATTGGCATCCTTGCGCAGAGCCTGTAACTGGCTACGACTATAAGTTCCCAGATTGACCATCTGACGGATATTGTGAGCAGCCCTGGCAGACGTACACTGCCCGAGGAAAGAGAGAGCCCAGCGCCACTGTGCCGGGTCCAGCTTTGGCCGGAACAGCAGGGGTGCGTCTGGCTGGGCGAGCCATTTCAGTACTTTCAGGGGTGCTGACGGATTGGCCCAGGGCTGGGCATGGGAAACAGAAATCTGACCACCGTTAGCATAGCTGGTTTCCAGACCCGCCCGGTTCTGCCGATCAACAACGGTGACCTGATGCCCCTGCTTCTGAAGAAACCAGGCCGTCGTTATGCCAACAACGCCCGCACCCAAAACCAGTATGTGCATTCGTGCCTCCGGTCAATAGGAGCCCCCATCCCGGGGAAACTCCGGGATATCCCGGCCAGACTCCGGTCAATCTCAAACGTGGGAATAGTGAATTTCAGACCGTATTGTAAACTGAGAGTGAGGCGACTGCGTGTGATCCCATCAGCCACCGGCGCGCTTGACCACCCACCCCTTCTGCTCCAGCAGGGGCACCAGAATGTCTCGCTGATCGCCCTGAATTTCGACCACACCGTTTTTCACGGTGCCCCCGGTACCACACCTGGCCTTGAGAATCTTCGCGTAGGCCTTGAGTTCCCTGTCGCCCAGGGGAATGCCAGTGATCAGGGTCACGCCCTTGCCCTTGCGTCCTTTGGTTTCGCGGCTCACCCGGACAATGCCGTCTCCGGCGGGCCGCCTGGAATCACTGCAGGTGCAGTCAGCCACGGTGTTTCTGCAGCCCGGGCACATTCGACCCTGCCCGGTTGAAAAAACCAGCCCGCCTTCAGGTCGTTTCTTCATTCTGTATTCTGTCTCCGTGCTTTTCCTGCGCTGCTCAATCTGTTGCTCCATCAAGGCCGGGGGGGAACCTGGCAAACATTTCGGACACCAGCTCGTCGATCAGCTCCCTCCGGGTTTCCGGTGACTGGTTTTCGTTCAGATAACGGCGACTGGCTGCCCGCCATACAACCTGTTTGGACTCACTGTCCGCCAGCTCGACAACCAGCTTACCCTCTTCTATTTCGCGAACCGGGGGCGGCGAGGACAACAACCACCCAAAGCTCCCGTGACCAAGGCCGAACCCCAGTCCAGGGCCAATCTGCTGAAGCCTTTCTTCGGGAACAATCTGCCAGTTGACCAGCAGGTCCGCCTCTGACTCAGGCACCTGCCTCAGAGCCTTACGATTCAGTTCTCTTTCAATAGCGGCGCGCACCCGGGTGCCATCCAGAGATATAAAAGACGAAGAATCCGTGCCATTGCCGAACGCCCAGGAGGAGTAGTTTCCGAAAACCACAGACGAGTTGTAGTCGGTCACCACACTGCTCGCGCAACCGGTCATGGCCAATGCAACAATCGCCAACATCACAAAACGCATCATCACTTCTTCCCTCAATGGAGGATTTAACTGATAACCAGTATACGCACAGGAAACGCACAAAGGTGCCCTTCAGACCCCTCACCTTTCAAAACTGTAATCCAACGTCCGGGCATCACAAAATGCCCCGAATTCCTGCGCCTCACCCACCGATAAACACCGGAAGGCGAACCCTCACCTTTAGGCCGCCCGCCTCCGCGATGGTTGCATCAATCCGGCCATCGTGAGCGGAAACGATATCCCTGGCAACAGCCAGCCCCAACCCCCAGCCCGTTCCACCCCGGGATTTATCGGCCCGGAAAAACGGCTCGAACAGATGCGGCAGTGTCTCCTGCGGAACCCCCGGGCCATTATCTTCAACGGCCAGACTAAGCCACCCGCCGGAGACCGACAGGGCAAGTTTCACGGCCTTGCCCGGCGGAGTATGGTCCAGGGCATTCTGCAGAATATTATCGATCGCTCGCTGCAACAGCCCCTCATCGCCCAGCACCGAGGTGCCGGCACTTTCCGGCGAGACAACAAGTTTGCAGTCGACGCCCCGATGCTCCGCGTAATCCGCCGCATCCTGCAGCACCCGGTTGATCACCTTTACCGGCTTCAGGGGCTCACGCTCAATATCCCCGCCAGCTTCGGTTACCCGGTACAGCGTCAGGATCTGGCCCGTCATGGTTTCGAGCCGCTCGTTCTGGCGCAGAATGCTGGCCATCAGCTCCTCATCCGCGCCGGCTTCGCTCGCCAGCTCAATGGCAATACGCTGGCGTGCCAGCGGTGTCCGAAGATCATGGGAAATATCCCTGAGCAAGTGTTTCTGCCGCTCCAACAGACTGCACAGCTGCTCCGTCATGGCATTGAAAGCCGTTGCAAGTTGCCCTACTTCGTCTCTACGCTGGGCAATGCGATCACTTACACGGAGTGAATTGTCCCCCCGCGAAATTGCCTGGGCCGTTGTTTCCATGTGTTTGAGAGGGCGGGATACTCGCCGGGCAATCCACCAGCACGCGAGGGAAATCATCACGAAGGCAAGGCCGAGTTCAATGGCTCGGAAAAACCGGGGGTCCAACCAACCCTCCCCCTCGGCCCTTGGCCATGCCACCAGGCGATAATCCTCGTTGACATCCAACACCGCAGGCTTCTGCGGATACCAGCCCGAGTCCATTCGCTCACGAATGTGCGGAGGCAGCCTGCCATCATTTTTATCTTTTCCAAGCAGGATCAGGTGCAGCTCGAGTCGCTCGCCCTCTGACTTGAGAAAACGCCAGGCACTGCCCCGCTCGCCCGATTCACGGATTTTTACCGCTTCCCTGGCAAGGTCCAGCAGTCCCGCCTGCCGCTCAATAGCCTGCCGTTCCCGATCCAGAAGCACCCGGGTCGCTATGTTGCTGACCACAACGGTCAGGGCCATGGCCAGCCAGATCGAAAAAAAGATCCGCCAGAAAAGTGGAAATCTCACCTGATGCTTCATTCCGGTACCCGATAACTGTAGCCAAGACCCCGCACGGTTTCGATCCTCGGTGGATCCTCGTTACCCAGCTTCCTTCGAAGATTACTGACATGCATATCCAGGGTCCGGTCGTAGGCCTCAAGCCTTCGACCCAAAGCCCACTGCATCAGATCGGTTTTGCGAACCGCACTGCCGGCGTGGGCCAGCAAAACCTGCAGCACTTCGTATTCCGTGGCCGTCAGCTCCAGTGCCTTATCGTTCTGATAAATCCGGCGATGGCCCGGCTCGACCCTCAGATCACCATAAGTCCGGGCAGCATTGACCTCGGTTTTCTGGTCCCAGGCAATCCGGCGTAACAGGGCCTGTAAACGAGCCACCAGTTCCCGCGGATTGCAGGGTTTGGGAATGTAATCATCGGCACCGACTTCGAACCCGACGATCCGGTCGGTTTCATCGCCCCTGGCCGTCAGCAGCACAACCGGTAAGTGAGTTTCTGCCCTGAGCTCTCTCAGCACCTCAAGCCCACTGATATCCGGCAGCATAATATCCAGAACAACAATGTCGCAGTCCTGTGCCAACGCCAGAGCCAGACCATCCCGGCCATTGGCCGCTTCACGGACGGAGAAGCCCTGATTGTTCAGGTAGCGGGCCAGAAGCTCTCGCAATTCATCATCGTCTTCGACCAGTAAAACCCTGCTCTGCATCTTTGCTCTCCACCTTGACTGCAAGAAGTCTAACACGCTCACGACAAGCCGCTGATTCGGCGTAATTTCCTTTGCAGAACCTTTACACAGACCTGACGCTCGTTGACGAAAGGTGGCGCTAACATAGCAACCGTTAACGCAACCGCTGCCAACGCAGCAACTATTGGAGAATAGCTTTATGAAAACACGCACCCGTTCAATCCTTGCCGCAGGCGCCCTTGCTTCCGCCCTGTTGATGAGCAGCCCGGCCCTCATGGCTGACGATCACGGTTACAAGCATCGGGGCGACAGGCATGACATGGCACAGATGTGTGAGAATCTCAAAGATGGCAAAGGTAAGTTCAACAGGGAAGAACGCCAGCAAGAGATGGCGGAGCGTCGTGAGGCTATGGCCGAGCGCCTCAAACTGAACGATGAGCAGCGTGAAATCTGGAACCAGATGCACGAAGAAAGGCGTGAAAAGCACGAAAAACGCATGAAAAATTGGCAGGAGGAACTGGAAAAACGCTGCGCTGAATCCGACAGGTGATCAGAAGCCGGGTTCTGACGTATGGTATCGGGTAGATCAAGGAGTACTGCCCAACCATGCCAGAATCCGGACTTTCCGACCTCACCCTGGAAACCTGTGACAGCATCACTGTCATTCCTGCACAGGAATGGCAGCGACTGGCAGGGCACACCAACCCGTTTCTCCGCTACGAGTTCTTCCTGGCCCTGGAGGCGTCTGCCTGCACCTCTGCGGCTACCGGCTGGACGCCATGTCACCTGGTCTTCCGAATGGCGGGCCGGATTGTCGGTGTGGCACCCGGATTCCTGAAAAACCATTCCATGGGTGAATACGTTTTTGACTGGGCCTGGGCCAATGCCTACCAGCGTCATGGCCTCGACTACTACCCAAAGTTGCTGATCGCCGTTCCCTTTACACCCTCCGCAGGCCCCAGGTTATTGCTGGATCCGTGCCTGCGCCACCAACTGACGCCGGAACAGCTTCATGACTTACTGGACAGGCTGACCGGGAAGCTTGGTGCCCACTCCTGGCACCTGCTGTTCCCGGACAACGAAGACCAGGAGCTGCTCCATCACGACCGGGGTTTGCACCGCATCGGCTGCCAGTTCCACTGGCATAACCACGGTTACCAGAACTTCGAGGATTTTCTGGGAGCACTGAACTCCCGCAAGCGCAAATCCATCCGCAAGGAGCGTCGGCAGGTGGCTGAGCAAGGCATTTCTTTTGTCCGCTTTCAGGGTCGGGATACCCCGAACCATGTGCTCTCAGCCTTCTACCTGTTCTACCAGGCAACCTACCGGAAGCGTGGCCAGCGCCCCTACCTGAACAAACGGTTCTTTGAACTTCTGCTGGAGTATCTGCCCGGGCATGTGCACCTCATCATGGCGGTTCGAGAAGGCGAATTAATTGCCGGGGCACTGTTCCTGGCCGGTGAGGACACCCTTTACGGTCGCTACTGGGGGTGCCTGGACGAATACAATCACCTGCACTTCGAGACTTGCTATTATCAGGGCATCGAGCTGGCCATGGACCTGGGCCTGATGCACATCGACGCCGGCGCCCAGGGCGAACACAAACTGGTGCGGGGCTTTGAGCCCGTTATTACCCATTCCTGGCATGGCGTTCTGCACCCGGGTTTTCGCGAGGCCATCAAAAACTTTACCCGGGAAGAAGCAGGCGACGTGCTCGATTACGTTGAAGACGCCAGATCTGCCCTGCCTTTCCGACAGCAGGGGCAGGATTAGCTTCTATACTGAAAGTCCGGGACAGGAATTCGACGGGGTCAGATACCATGGACACGGACGCGCTTTGGCGCATGCTCTCATCAGTACATTTACCGCTGCTGGTCGCTGCGGGAGCCTTACTGCTGGCCCTGATTTCCCTTAGCCTTATTTCCGGCACCCGACACCAAAACCGGGACCAGTTGGCGAGCTTACGCGAGAAGTGCGACACACTCTGGCGTGAGTTAGATGACATTCGGGTAGCGCAATTCAACCGCCCAGGCGATGCCGGAAGCGCTGGGGCAGCCTCGTCATTTGAGGAAGCCCGCTACCATACCGAGATGGAGGCCTACAGTAAGATCTGGCCACAGGTGTGGCAACTTTACGAGCGCCTGGGCACCTTCCTGAGGGCCGTAGAAGCGGGTGAGCCCGCAGGGGAGTTGAGGCTGGAATCCCGGAACGCCGCCCTGGAAGCGCGTCACCTTCTGAACAGGAACCGCCCTTTCTGCAGTGAATCCGTGGATGAACTGGTCACACGATTGATTGACGCAGAGATCAAGGCACACCTGGCTGCCTGCCAGTATCTGGATCTTCTTAAAGATGTCACCAGCGCCTCATCGAACCACGACCGGCGGGTACTGCAGGACAAGTGCCACAGTCTCCATGAGGGCGAGGCCCGGGAGCTTATGAATCAACTGGTGTCATCCATCCGGCACCGGACCATCCAAAATAGCTGAAGACCAGCGGGCCTTAGCTGTCAGTAATACGGAAACCCACTTTCATTACCACCTGATAGTGGCCTACCTTTCCATCGGTTATGTGGCCACGGGTTTCCGTCACTTCAAACCATTCCATGTTGCGGACACTCTTGCCACATTCTTCAAGCGCACTTTCGATGGCGTCTTCAATGCTTTTTTTGGACGAGCCAACAATCTCCACTTTCTTGTAAACATGATGGTCAGACATAATAGGCCTCGCTGAAAATTTGTTCGTGATACCCCTGAGCCTAGAAGACAAGCTTCGCTCCGGCAAACCACGGCACCACCCAGTGCTCATCCGCGAGGTAACCGTGATCGTACTCCTTCACTGCAATCCTTCTGCAGGCCCGGAACTTATCGGCGCTGACCAAGTCTCGAAGGTCTGACCACACTGGACAGGTTCATGAAACGATTTTTCAAATACATCGGGTGGCTTCTTGGTGGTCTGCTACTCCTGCTTTCCGGACCAATCCTCCTGGCCACCAGCGGCAGCCTGCAGGGCGCGGAAAGCTGGCAGACCGCCACCCGGGAGAGCGCGGGCATCGCACCGGCACCGGAGACAACCGAGGAAGCGATCGTGCAGGTTTATGGCGCACGGGCCTGGAGCTGGCGCGGTTATTTTTCGGTGCACACCTGGATTGCCACCAAGGAGAAAGGTGCCAGCTATTACCGTGTTCACGAGGTCACCGGCTGGCGCCACTATGTGGTCAACTCCCTACCGGGTGAACCGGACCGACACTGGTACGGCGCGAAGCCGGAGCTGTATGCGGACATACGGGGCAAAGAAGCAGAGAAACTGATCCCCGATATCTACCAGGCCGTGAAATCCTACCCCTACCCGACCGAGTACGAAGCCTGGCCCGGACCCAACAGCAATACCTTCGTTGCCTGGGTGATCCGGGAGGTGCCGGGGCTCGAAGTTGCACTGCCAAGCCATGCGATTGGCAAGGATTACCTGGGTGAGCAGTTCGTCGCGGAGGTGCCGGGCGGGGCCGGTTACCAGATTTCACTGGGAGGCTATTTCGGTCTGCTGGCAGGAATCAGGGAAGGTCTGGAGCTGAATGTGCTGGGACTGTCGTTCGGAGTTAATCCGCTGGCGCTGGGCATCAAACTTCCCGGTGTTGGAGAACTCGCGTTGCGAAACACGAACCCAATGCCCGATACCACTCCTTAGCCAGGGGGAACAGGCGGGCAGAGCCTTCCAAAAATGTGCGGAGCCATGGATGGCGGAGCCAAGCGTACATGGACGTATTCACAGCGGTTTTTGGGAGGCTCTGCCCGCCTGTTCCTTGCTCCGATGCAGGGTTTCAGAGGCTAGAGAATTCCAATCAGCCTGGAATCGGCAGCTTACGCCAGATAACGCACGATCCCGGCCGCCGCGATGCCGGCAGCGATGGCTGGCAGCGGTTTACGCAATGCAAGCATGGTTATTGCGGTTACCAGCAAGGCTGCGAGAGCCCCCGCGTCACCGCTGACCGCCATGGGCACGATAATGGCGATCAGTACCGAGCTGGCCATGGTATTGATGAAACTCTCAATCCGCGGACTGATCTTTACAAAGGACATGATGAATACCCCGCCGAAGCGGGTCACCAGGGTAACGGCGGTCATGATCGCAATCAGAAACAGGATGCCAGCTGTGGTGGTTTCAATGATCATGGGCGCCCTCCTCCGTATCTGCCTCCGCATCGATGGCAGGCTTGCGCTCGAGCCAGAAGAACCCGATCGCGCCACCGGCCAGGGCGCCCACCACAACGTGGGAATTCGGCGGCAGCCATTTCCAGGCCGCCAGCGAAGCCAGCGCTGCAACAGTCCAGGCCACCAGCACCCTCGGTGATTTCTTGCCGCCCAGTGCCATGGCCAGCAGGAAGCTCCCCAGAACCATATCCAGCCCCAGGGCTTTCGGGTTCTGCAACAACCCACCGAAGTAAACACCCAGCCAGGTACCGACAATCCAGGCCAGCCAGAGCACCAGCCCGCCACCGAGAATCACCTCAAGGTTACGCCGGCCACTCTGGTATTCCTGGGCAGATACCGCCCAGTTGGCATCCGTCAGCAGCAACAACAGGCCATACCGCTTGCCGGGTGACAGATCCTTGAGCATCGGGTACAGCGAAGCGCCCATCAACAGATGACGGGAGTTGATGGCAAATACCACGACCATCAGGGGCAGGGCCGAAACTTCGCTGCCCCACATATCGATGGCGGCAAACTGGGCAGCACCGGCAAAAACAGTGGTACTCATCAGAATTGCCTCCAGCGGCTGAAGCCCCTTCTGGGTCGCGGCCAGGCCGAAGGCCGCCCCGAACGCCACCACAAACAGCGAGATGGGTAAGAGGCGGAAGAATTCCGCACGCACTTTATGCGGCTGAATTTGATAAGAATAGGTAATGGCAGACATCTTGGGAAGCTATGCGGTAACTCGCGAAAAACGAATAAGCAAAAACCACCATACGTCAGGAAATTTTTGCCCGAAGCTCAAACCGTTAGTTGAATAACTCATGAAAATGGCCAGTCATTCACCAATTTGAAATTGACGTATACGTCAATCGTCGCTAATTTGTTCCTGTCCAGCCCCAAAAGGGCATTTCCCAATGGAAATCCGGGACCGATGAAATCAAACCGCCGGCCACAAGCCGGACGACAAAAACAAGATACCCGCTCATGCCGAGATCCGGCCAGGTGGGAGAGGATTTCAAAATGCTCGATAGCACCCCCTCCATGAACGTATTCAGCCATCCTGAATTCGACAACCACGAACACCTGTCCTTTTTCTGCGATTCTGAAACCGGACTGAAAGCCATTGTTGCCATCCACAATACCTCCCGCGGACCCGCCATGGGCGGATGCCGGATGTTCCCCTATATGACGGACGAGCAAGCCCTGCGCGACGTGCTGCGCCTGTCGCGCGTTATGACCTATAAATCCGCCCTGGCCAATCTGGATCTGGGTGGCGGCAAGTCCGTGATTATCGGCGACCCTCGCAAACAGAAAACCGAGGCCCTGATGGAAGCCATGGGGCGCCATCTTGAGAGTCTTGGAGGCCAATACATCGCGGCGGAAGACTCAGGCACCAGCGTGCCCGACCTCAAGGTGATGGGCCGGCACACGCGCCACGTTGCCGGAATTGCCTCGCGTACCGGTTTCGACGGCAACCCCAGCAACGGCGACCCGTCACCCGCGACAGCCTACGGCACCTTTATTGGCCTGAAAGCGGCAGTGAAACACAAGCTGGGACGGGATAACCTGAACGGGCTGAAAGTGGCTATCCAGGGCATTGGCAATGTCGGTTTCCGGCTGGCGAAACACCTGAAGGACGCCGGCGCCGAGCTGTGGGTGTATGACATCCACGACGATAATATGCAGCGGGCCGTGGATCAACTGGGCGCCAAACCGGCCACCGCCGAGGACATCCTGTTCCTGCCGGTGGACGTGGTCGCCCCCTGCGCCATGGGCGCGGTGCTGAACGATGACAGCATTCTGCAATTGCAAGCCACCATTGTGGCCGGCGCCGCCAACAACCTGCTGGAGCACCCGGAGCACGACGCCATGCTGCGGGACCGGGGCATCCTCTATGCGCCCGACTTCGCCATCAACGCCGGTGGCATCATTGATGTGTTCTACGAGCGCACCGGTGCCACGCCGGAAAAGGTTCGCGCTCATGTGGACACCATCGGCGACACCCTGACCGAAATCTTTAACCGTTCTGACCGCTCGGGCCGCCCGACCGGTGAGATCGCCAACGAACTGGCGGAAGAACGGTTCAAAAAGCACACCGCCTGCGCCGGGCCGGCGCCTGAGCGGTTGGCCTGCACCGGGTAACCTGACGCCTGTGCATCCCCTGGAAGCTGCAGACCACCGCAGCTTCCAGCCTTCCAATCCCTGACAAAAACAAGTACTCCAGGAGAAAGATATGTCTGCCAATTCATCAGGTTCCGCCACCTATTCGGGGACACTTGACGGTTCCAATGCGAAACGGGGCCTCTGGTCATCGCGCCTCGCCTTTATCCTCGCCGCCACCGGTTCCGCCGTCGGCCTCGGCAATATCTGGAAATTCCCCTACGTTACCGGTGAGAACGGCGGTGGCGCCTTTGTCCTGATATACCTGGTCTGCATTGCCGTGGTCGGTATTCCCATCATGATGGCTGAAGTCATGATTGGCCGCCGGGGTGGCCACAGCCCCGTGAACAGCCTGCGCCTGATTGCAGCACGCGAGGGCCTGAAACCGGTCTGGCGGATGATCGGTGCTGTCGGCGTGCTGGCCGGTTTCCTGATTCTGTCGTTCTATTCGGTGATTGGCGGCTGGGCCGTGTCCTACGTTGGAACGGCCGCCAGTGGCCAGTTTGCGGGCCAGTCCGCAGAGGCCATTGGCGCGATATTCTCCGGGCTGCTCAGCGATCCGGCAGCCCTGCTCCTGTGGCACAGCGTGTTCCTGGCGCTGGTGATGGTGGTGGTCGCCCGTGGTGTCCGTTCCGGGCTTGAGCGAGCTGTCAGCATTCTGATGCCGGCGCTGTTTGTGCTGCTGCTGATCGTAGTCGGCTACGCCATGACCAGCGGCAGCTTTGGTCGTGCTGCGGCCTTCCTGTTCCAGCCCGACTTCTCCAAGCTCACTACCTCAGGGATACTGGTGGCACTGGGACATGCATTCTTCACCCTGAGCCTGGGTATGGCGGTGATGATGGCTTACGGTTCCTACCTGCCCAAGAACATCTCCATCGCCAAGACGTCCATTACCGTCTCCGTCATCGACACGGGTGTAGCGCTGCTCGCGGGCCTGGCGATTTTCCTGATCGTATTCGCCAATGGCCTGGAACCCGGCGCCGGCCCCGGGCTGATCTTCCAGACCCTGCCACTGGCCTTCGGTCAGATGCCCATGGGCTCGCTGTTTGGCACCCTGTTCTTTGTGCTGCTGATCTTTGCCGCCTGGACATCGGGGATTTCGCTGCTGGAGCCGATTGTGGAATGGCTTGAGGAGCAGAAAGGCATGAACCGCACAGTCAGCACACTGGGCGCGGGCGTTGTTTGCTGGGCGCTGGGCATTGTCTCCATCCTGTCCCTGAACCTGTGGGCTGACTTTGCGCCCCTGGGCTTTGTGCCAATGCTGGAGGACAAGACCATCTTCGACCTGCTGGACTTCTTCACCGCCAACATCCTGCTGCCACTGGGTGGTTTTCTGGTGGCAGTCTTCGCCGGCTGGGTGATGTCCCGCCAGGCACTGGAGAATGAATTGTCGCTGTCCGCGCCAATGTTCCGTTTGTGGTACGTGACGATACGCTTCATCACGCCGGTCGCCGTTGCAGCGGTGTTTCTCTATAACCTGGCCTGAAGCCGCCCCTGCAGAGCTGTGAAAAAGGGGTCAGATGAAAGCGTTCATCTGACCCCGCCTTCACTTCAGTTGATCCCGGATCAAAATCCGGGGTCAGATGAACGCTTTCATCTGACCCCGACTTAACGCCAGCTTCCCGTCACAGTTGCTTCAGTGCGGCTTCAAGCGTTTCGCCGATGCGGGCATTGAGCTTGAGGTCCACCAGTTCCTCCGCCCGGGTACGGCCGAGGTTAAGCGTTGCCATGGGCTTGCCCCATTCTCTCGCATAGCGGCAGAAACGAAACCCGGAATAGACCATCAGCGACGAACCAATCACCAGCAGACCATCGCTGGCCCTGAGCACATCCAGTGCCGAAAAAACGCGGTCTTTGGGTACAAAATCCCCGAAAAACACCACATCCGGCTTCAGAATACCCTCGCACCTCGGGCAGTCCGCCAGCTGGAAATCCGAGAAATCCACCTCCAGATCGGCGTCGCCATCGGGCGCGCGCTCCGCGGTATACTTGCGGAATCCGGGATTAAGATCCGTACAACGGTCGTGCACCTGGTCCCGCGGGCAGCGATAGCCGCAGCTCATGCACACCACCTCATCCGCCCGGCCGTGAAGATCGGTTACCGCCCGGGTACCGGCTTTCTGATGCAGCCGGTCGACATTCTGAGTCACCACCAGGCTGCTGTGATTCAGCAGCTCGAGGTCGGAGATGTACTGGTGTGAAGGGTTAGGCGCAGCGTTGCGCATCACTGGCCAGCCAATCAGGCTACGGCCCCAGTATCGCTGGCGGGTATGAAAATCCTCCATGAAGGCCTTGTGCTGAACCGGCTGCCTGCGCTTCCAGGCGCCGTCGCCATCGCGATAATCCGGAATGCCGGAATCGGTACTGACCCCGGCCCCGGTGAGAATCAGCAGCCTTGGGTGGCGATGGATAAACTCCGCCAGCAACGCCCCCGCCTCTACCGGCTCATGTAACACCGGCGGCTGATCCGTTTCGGGCAGGCGCTGGCTGGAACTGAAGGGACGGCTTCGATGGGTCGTTACAGGCATACGCACTCCGGTTTCTCAGCCCGGCTTTCGGGCCACATACACGGTGTTGAACGATTCCCTGTTCTGGAACGGATTAAAGAAGGATACGACGTGGCAGGCGACATCGGTGAATACTTCATTCAACACGGCCATGAATTTTTCATCCTCGCCCTCGTTCGACCACATGGCGAACACGCCCCGGGGCCGGAGTTGCCGGGCCATCAGGCGAAGGTTGTTGGCGGTGTAGAAGCTGGCACTGGAGTCATGCAGCAAGGCCCGGGGCGAGTGGTCGATATCGAGGAGGATGGCATCGAATGGCTTGCCGGGGTTATCGGGATCAAAGCCGCCGGTTTCGGGGTCGGCGATAGCCAGGTCAAAAAAGCTGGCATGAACGTAGCGATTCCGTGGGTCGGCATTAAGGTCTTTGCCCAGGGGCACGAGCTCTTTCTGATGCCAGCCAATCACAGGCGCGAGGTATTCGACCACGAGCAGTTCGTCGACCCGCTGGTGTTTGAGAGCCGCCACGGCGGTGTAACCGAGGCCGAGTCCGCCGACAACCACACGGAGGTTTTCACCTTCGGTTTCGCCCAGTCCGATGTCGGAGAGGGCAACTTCGGCGTCCACGAACATGCTGGACATGAGGAATTCCTCGCCCAGCTTCACCTCGTAGATATCCCGGTCGCCAATCGCCGGAATCCGACGCCGGCGCAGGGTGATCTCACCGATCACCGAGGGTTGGCTGTCAATTTGCTCGAAAAGCAGTCCCATGTGTTCTGGCTCTTATGGTATCCGGTGGAAACGATAAATCTGAGTTTGCCGTCCCCAGCCTGAAAATCTGTGCAAGGAACGGTTACTCCCCATTCCGCCCAGGGGCGGACTCACCGAAACATGCTGCAAGAGTCTTTCGCATCTTCTCTGCGCCCAGTTGT
This sequence comes from Marinobacter sp. SS8-8, assembly GCF_030540945.1. Lineage (NCBI taxonomy): Bacteria > Pseudomonadati > Pseudomonadota > Gammaproteobacteria > Pseudomonadales > Marinobacteraceae > Marinobacter > Marinobacter sp. SS8-8. Next base: position 407,500 of record NZ_JASSVN010000001.1, read on the forward strand.
TCCATCAACTCAATGTTTCTCTGCGGAATCCCATCCACATCCGGATAACTGTCAATCGCCGCTTCCAGGCTGGCTTCGCGCAACAGGTGCAGCATCGGGAACGGTGAACGGTTGGTGTAATTCTCCGCAGCACCCGACTCGGTGCCCTCAAACTGGTAATCCGGGTGGAAACTGGCGATCTGGTAAACACCTTCCATATCCAGATACGCCAACAAACCATCCGCAGCATCCAGAAATTCATTGTAGGAAGCAAAGTCCTGCAATACACCCGGGTGAATCAACAGGGTGGTTTCTATCTCCGGTTCGTCCTCCAGACGCTGAAGCTCCGAGTGAAGAGCGTGAAGAAGCTCATCTTCGGTCCCTGCATCCGACACCACAAACCGAACCCGGTTCCGGACCAGTTCCCGTTTGGCGAACGGGCACAGATTGTAGCCGACGACGACATCTTCGACCCATTTGCGGGTTGTGTTAACTATTTCAATCTCGCCCATGTTCTTTTCCTTAAAATGACCGAAGGCTACTCACAAGATTGAAGCGGGCGTGTGGGCCTGGCTTTCCAAAACTGTGCGGAGCCATGGATGGCGGAGCCCAAGCGTCACATGGACGTGCCGCAAGGAGCGTGTTTTGGAAAGCCAGGCCCACATGTCCGCCCGCACCCAGAGCCTAAGTCTTAGAGGTACCCCTGGCTACGAAGATAGTCGTCATAAGACCCACTAAAGTCAGTAACACCGTCGGCCTTAAGCTCAATGATGCGCGTAGCCAGCGAAGAAACAAACTCCCGATCATGGCTGACGAAAATCAGTGTACCCGGATAGTTCTCCAGCGCCAGGTTCAGCGCCTCAATGGACTCCATATCCAGGTGATTGGTAGGCTCATCCATCAGCATCACATTGGGCTTTTGCAGGATCAGCTTGCCGAACAGCATCCGCCCCTGCTCGCCGCCCGAGATCACACGGACAGATTTGGCGATGTCGTCGCCGGAAAACAGCATGCGCCCCAGGGTACCCCGAACCAGTTGTTCACCCCCGGTGGTCCACTGGGCCATCCAGTCCGTCAGGCTGTCATCATCGGCAAAATCTGCGGTATGGTCCTGGGCGAAGTAGCCAACTTCAGCGCTGTCGGTCCACTTTACCTCGCCGCTGTCGGGCGTGTAAGCGCCGGACAGGCACTGCAGCAGGGTGGTTTTGCCGATGCCGTTGGGGCCGATGATCGCTACCCGCTCGCCAGCCTCAACCTGTAGGTTCAGGTTCTTGAACAAGGGCTTTTCATCGAAGCCCTTGGTTATGTTCCTGAGGGTCACGGCCTGGCGATGCAGTTTCCTGCCCTGCTCGAAACGGATAAACGGGCTCACCCGGCTTGAGGGTTTCACCTCTTCCAGCTGGATCTTGTCAATCTGGCGGGCGCGGGAGGTGGCCTGCCTGGCTTTCGAGGCATTGGCAGAGAAGCGGCTGACGAACTGCTGCAGCTCGGCAATCTGGGCCTTTTTCCTGGCGTTGTCGGACAACATGCGCTCGCGAGCCTGGGTAGCGGCGGTCATGTATTCGTCGTAGTTACCCGGGAACAGACGCAGTTCGCCATAATCCAGATCCGCCATGTGCGTGCACACGCTGTTCAGGAAGTGGCGGTCGTGGGAAATGATGATCATGGTGCTGTTGCGGGCCACCAGGACGTTTTCCAGCCAGCGGATGGTGTTGATGTCCAGGTGGTTGGTGGGCTCGTCCAGCAGCAGTACGTCCGGATCGGAGAACAGCGCTTGAGCCAACAGAACACGCAGTTTCCAGCCCGGCGCCAGGGCGCTCATGGGGCCATTGTGCCGCTCCAGCGGGATGTCGAGGCCAAGCAGCAGCTCGCCAGCGCGGGCGTCGGCGGTGTAGCCATCCATTTCCGCGAACAGCACTTCCAGATCCGCCACGGCCATGCCGTCTTGCTCGCTCATTTCCGGCAGGGAGTAGATGCGGTCCCGCTCTTTTTTAACGCTCCACAGTTCCTCATGGCCCATGATGACGGTGTCCAGCACCGAGCAGTCTTCATAGGCGAACTGGTCCTGGCGCAGTTTACCGAGCCGGACACTGGGCTCCAGCATGACCTGGCCCGCGGAGGGCTCGAGGTCACCACCGAGTATCTTCATCAGCGTGGATTTGCCGCAGCCGTTAGCCCCGATCAAACCATAGCGGTTGCCGTTGCCGAATTTCGCAGAAACATTCTCAAACAGGGGCCTGGCCCCGAATTGCATGGTGATATTGGCGGTGGAAATCAAGAAGCAAACCTGTCGATGTGGGGCCGGCAGGCGCCGACTGTAAGAAAGCCGGCATTGTACAGGTTTGCAGGCAGGACTGTGAGGCCGCAGAAACACGGATAAAAAGCACTTGCCTCTGGCGTGCGGTCCGGGCAGCATTCCCGTTCTGACGAACCCATTCATCCGACAACAGGATATTGAACATGGCACAAGCAACCGCACGCCACATTCTGGTAGACAGCGAAGCAAAATGTGAAGAACTGAAAAAAGCCATCGAAGGCGGCCAGGATTTCGCCGAAGTGGCAAAGCAGCACTCTTCATGCCCCTCCGGCCGAAACGGCGGTGACCTGGGCTCTTTCGGCCCGGGCCAGATGGTTCCCGAGTTCGACAAGGCCGTGTTCAACAGCGAGCTGAACACCGTGATCGGTCCGGTCAAGACCCAGTTCGGCTACCACCTGCTGGAAGTGACCAGCCGCAACTGATCTGATTCTCAGGAGCCGAGCGTCCAGGGGTTGGACGTAATCGGCTCCGCGCCGGCATCCGTCACCAGAATCGTCTCACTGCACCCGATCCCCCATTTCCCGGGCACACGCAGGCAAATCGGGAGATGGAACACCATTCCGGGACTGAATTCCGTGTTACCACCGCGTGCGATAAAGCCCGAACCCTCCACCCAGGAGGGCGGAAACTGGGCACCAACGGTATAGCCGAATACGCCGGAGAAAAACACGGTGCCGGCAAGGGGGGCCAGGACTTTTTCCGCTGCCTGGGCGGCGGAATCAAAGGTCACTCCCGGTTTCACTGCCGCCAGAAGGACATCCACAATGCGCCGACAACCGTCGAACACCTGTCGCATTTCCCGCGATGGCGTTCCGGCCACCACCGTTTGCATCATGGGTGCAGTATAGCGCTGCCAGGCGGAACCGAACTCCAGAAATACCGGCTCGTCCTGCTCTATCCTGAAGCGTTTGTGGTTGGTGTGAATCACGCTGCTGCGCCGACCTGTGGTTATGATCGGTTGCATGCTCATGAATTCACTGCCTGCTTCCAGGAGGGCCCGGGCACCAACAGCAGCAATGTCGTTATCCGTTACCCCTGGCCGAACTTCCGCCGCTGCCGCTTTCAGCCCTTCTCCGGTGATACGCGCACTCTCTCGCAAGTACTCGATTTCACCTGAGGATTTGACAATGCGAATCTTCTTTACGAGGCCGCCACTATCAATAAACCGAACGCTGGAAAGCCTTGCTTTCAGGCCTTCAAGCACCCCCTGCCGGAGCGAGCCGTGCCAGGCATCAATGCCGACAATATCCGCAGAACCGTTCAGGGCATCAATCAAAGGCGACAGTACTTCGCCAATGCCTTCCCAGCGGTAACCGGTAACCTTGGTAACCCGGGTTGTCACCATGGCTGGCCCCATTTCGATGGACGGCACCTGCAGAAGCAGGGATGAGCTTGTGACCAGCAGGGCGACGTGAACGGACACCTCAAAGGTACTGTAACCGGTCAGATAGAAAATATCGGAAGGGTCTGTTAGCAGCAACGCGTCCACATCGTCAGCGGCCATCCTATCCCGCACCCGGGCAAGCCGATGATCAAATTCTTCCGCCCCGAAGGGGCACTCAGAGCCCCTTAATTCTGCCGGAAGCGCTTTCTGATAGGCATTAAAATCCATGGTCGCACCTCCTCGGTCACTCTTACCAAGGAGAGTGGACCCGAATTTGCCTTTTCACAAATTTCAGAGCGCTTTCAGCAGCATTTACTGGCTGTTTGCGGACGCCGGCGAGAGAAATTGCGCCAATTGCCTGCCAACGGATTCGATCGGGTCGGTGATCGCCTGCTGGATGCTATTGGTAACAACCCTCGAGAACGCCGCACCGGCGGGGCTTTCCAGAAACCCCAGATACAGGTTCATTTCCTGGGCACCGATAGTCTCGTAGGTATAGAGATAGCTGTCGTACACCTGCTGGCCGACAACACCGGTCAGCATACTGCGCTGGCTTTCAATGCGCTGCCGGAGCTGATCGTAATTGACCGAATCACTGCTGAACGCCGCCATGGCCGTTGCCAGCCCGAGCTGCACCGCGATGCTTGTATCCACCGCGCTTTCAGTAGCGCGGGAGGCGCGGTCAAAGCGGTCGAACATTTGCGCTTTGCGGGTGCCCTTGTATTTGGCGTTCAGTTCTGGAGCACGGGCCTGGATCTGTTGCCAGGCAGACGGCTCGGAAGCGGCAATCTCGGCAGCGGAAATCTTCTTTGCAACCGGTGTTTCATACCAGTCCTGCACCGCGTCAAGCTGTGCGTCCGTCAGCTGGTTTTGCAAATCGGTAATAATCTGCTGCTCAATGTCGGCGGCACTGAAACTCTTACTCACCAGATTACCGATGGTATCCGCCACCATGGGCGGCAACTGGCCGCTTCGCTTCAGACCGTCCCGAATGCCCTGGCTCATCATGGCAGGATATCTGGCGACAATATCGTCAACAGGCGACGCCGCCAGGACCTGGCGGGCATCCGTTGCCGCCTGGACCGCTCCGGTAAAGAGCAGGGCTGTGACTAAAAGAGGTTTAATTAGGGCAAATCGCTTCATTTACCTATCATCCCGAACGTATTGTTGATTCCCTTATGCCATGGGTGTGATGCATGCAGCAAGCAATCCCGCGGTCCCGGAGATGACAGTTTGGTAGGAATGCGGAAGAAGCCTCGCCAGAACAGCAGACGTCGCCGAACGGCCATCGAGATCTGGAGAAGCCGGGCCCGGTGGTACGGGTTGCCGGCGCTGGGTTTGCTGATGGCCACCTGGGCCACTTTGCGGTTCAGCCTGCTGGCACCGGCCCCTCCGGCGAACCCGGAAGACCTGTGCGAAATCTTCCGGGAACATCCGGCCTGGTATGACTACGCCCGCGAATCCGAGCAACGGTGGGGCACACCAATCGCGACGCAAATGGCCTTTGTCTACTACGAATCGTCCTTCCGCAGCCATGCCCGCCCACCGCGCTCCGTGCTCTGGGGCTTTATTCCCTGGACCAGGCCGACAACCGCCTACGGCTATGCCCAGGCCCTGGACCCGGCGTGGCAGGAATACCTGCAGGCCAACGGTGAGGGCTGGTTTACCGTTCGCACCGATATGGAGTACGCCCTGGACTTTGTCGGCTGGTACAATCACCTGACCCACCGGCAGCTGGATATTCCGTTTTCAGCCCCGCGGCAACTGTATCTCGCTTACCACGAAGGCCGGGGCGGTTATGCCCGTAAGACTTTCGTGCAGAAACCGGCCGTGACGACCCTCGCCTCCCGGGTGCAGGCCCGGGCCTTTCGATATGATCATCAGCTCAACACCTGTGAACAGGAGCTCCAGTGCTGGCGCTGGTACCAGTTCTGGCCGTTCTGCGGCTGAATCCGGTTACAGCGCCGTTCTGATCGCCAGTTGGGGTTCAAGCGCCTGCAGTCGCTCCACCAGATACTCCATGACAATCCGGACACGAGCCATCTGCTGGGTATCCTGGTTCACGTGCAGCCACAGATCGACACTCTCGCCTTCCAGCGGGTCTGACAGGCGACGAAGCTCACGGGTACCTTCACCGAGATAGCACGGCAATACCGCCAGACCGGCGCCGGCCCTGGCAAGGGCATGCATGGACTGCAGGCTGTTGCAGCGAATGACAGATGCCACGTTCTTCAGATGCTTGCGGTACCAACGACCCGTGGCCAGATGGCTGAAGGTTTCATCGGGAATAACCCACAGGCAGGCCTCCGGATGATTCTCAATGTCCATGTTGCGGTTTCGCCGGCAATACCGCGCGGAGCCGTAAACCGCCGATTCGATGGCGGCAATCCGCTCTCCCTCGAGGGTTGCCTGCGGCTTGTTTTCCGGCCGGAGCGTCAGGTCCGCTTCCCGATGGCTGAGATTGGCCACATCGTTGTCCGTCAGAATTTCCAGCTCAATATCCGGGAACTCCCGCACCAGCTCCGCCAGTATCGGGCTGAGCAACTCATTCATCATGGCGTCTTCGGCGGCCAGGCGCACCTTGCCAACCGGCGCGGAGTCCTGCCCCACCAATGTGCGTTCGAGATTTTCCATCTCCACTGCCAGCCGCTCGGCTTCCCGAAAAGCCGTTTCACCCACTGGTGTAAGCTGCAGTCCGTCTCTGCTTCGTTCAAAAAACTGCACACCCAGCGACTCCTCCATCTGGTCAAGTCGCCGTAAAACAGTGGTTTGGTGCACGCCCAGTAATTCACCGGCCTTGGCGAGTGTTCCACCTGTTGCCAGGGCCCTGATATATCGAAGATAATCCCAGTCCATAGTTACTGCATATTTGCAACGTGAGTACGGATTTTAACTTATTTAAGCTGCAAATAAGAACCCTTAGAATACCGTGTAAATTAAAGGTAGATAACTAACTAACCCGATCAGATTAAAGGAGGAAGGCGCTATGACTCAGAACCATATCGCAACCGTTCACCCGCTGCCGTCCAGTATCCTCCACAATTGTGCTGAGGTCAGGCGCCAGTATACCCGTGCTGCGGCAAAGCAGGCGGGCCAGTTTTTCAGTCGCAAGATGCGGAGCTTCAATCGGAAAGCCGCAAACGTTGCTCCGGACATGACCCGGATGCAGGGCGGCCACTGAGCCAACACTGAAATCTGGCATAAATGCGAGACCGCGCGCAGACTGGAAACGAAACACAGGGATTTGAAAACGCCGGCGGCGCCCGAGGGAGCCACCGGCGTTTTGCGTTCGGGAGTCAGAACTCCCAGACTACCTTTTTCTTCTGGCTGAACCAGTCGTCCATTTTTTGGTTATAGAAGTCTTCGATCACATTCCGCTTGATCTTCATGGTCGGCGTCAACATGCCGTTCTCCATGGTCCAGGGTTCCCTGACCACCACCACGAATGCCACTTTCTCGTGAGATTCACATTCAGCGTTCACGGCTTCCAGTTCAGCGGCCAGCTCCTGCTCAAGTTCGCTGCGATCAGCACCGGTTTCCAGTTCACCCCGCGCTTCCTCGGAAAGCAGGATCATCAGGCACGGCTGCGGCTGGTTGGCACCGGCAACACAGACCACTTCAGCTTTGGGATGGTTAAAACGGTTTTCAATGGGAACCGGAACAACATACTTGCCCTTCGAGGTCTTGAATAAATCTTTCACCCGGCCGGTTATCCGGAGGCTGCCGTCCCGGTCGATTTCCCCCATGTCTCCGGTTTTCAGGAAGCCGTCCTCGGTGAGGTCCTCCTTGGTTTTTTCATCATTCTTGTAATAACCCAGCATCTGCCCGGGACTCTTTACCTGGACCTCACCCCCCTCGCCAATGCGATGTTCCACACCCGGATTGGCCATACCGACAGAGCCAGCCCTCGCCTGACCCGGCCGGTTGGCGTGGGAGTAGCCGAAGTTTTCTGACATGCCATAGACCTCCAGCAACTCCAGCCCGAGATTCCGGTACCAGTTGACGATGTCAGCGGACAGCGGCGCGGCGCCGGTGAGCGCCGCCCGGCAATGGTCCAGCCCCAACTGCCGGAGTACTTTCTTCTTGACCAGGCCACTGACGATGGGAAGGTTGAACAGCAGCTTCTGTTTTTTGGGCGGCAATTTCGCGTTTACACCCAGGTAGAACTTCATCCACAGGCGGGGAACGGAGAAAAACAGCGTCGGCCGCGCCCGCTGAAGATCTTCCTGGAAGGTATCCAGGGAATTGGCGAAGTAAAGACGAAAGCCGTAATACAGAGACTGGGTTTCCACCGCCGCCCGCTCTGCCACATGGGCCAGCGGCAAGTAGGAAAGCATCCGTTCACCGGAAGAGACCGGGAACAGTTGCTGCAACCCGTCTGCCACTGAAATCATGGTCCGGAAACTGTGCATCACCCCTTTGGGACGGCCGGTACTGCCGGACGTGTAAACAATGGTCGCCAGGTTATCCGGGTCTGGCAGCCTCGGGTCCGCAGGCCCCTGACTGGCGATAATCTCCAGCCACTTTGGCGTGTCGTCCCTTGGTGACATGGGCAGGGAAATAAGCGGCAAATCGTCCGGAATGTGGTTTTTGATGTCGTTCCAGCCGTCTGCGGTACCATCGAGTTTACCGAGGAACAACAGTTTTGCCTCGCAGTGCTCAAGCACATAGGCCGCGGTATCACCATTGAGGGTAGGGTACAATGGCACCGACACGTGGCCGGCGGCCCAGATTGCCAGATCGGCCAGGATCCAGTGCGCGCTGTTCCTGCCCAGGATACCGATATTGCTCGGCTCCGGAAGATCCAGTCTGTTCAGGTAAGCGGCCATCCGGGACACCTGGTCTGCGGCCTGCTTCCAGGTGATATCCTCGACACGGCCATCCGGGAATGGCTGGGTCAGGTAGACATGATCGGGGGTCTCCTCTGCCCAGTAATACAGGCAATGGAGTGAGGTCTGCTTCCGGGGATCTACCGCCATAAACGGCTCCTTTGTTGTTATTGTACTGTCTGTTTCAGATACTGACTCGCTGTTCATACTAACGCCATTTCACCCGCGCTCAACAGCATTTAATGCCCGGGCGCCGAAGAAGGACAGGCCATCGTCAATGACCACATTGCACTGCGCACCTTCAACCTCGATCCGGTGCGGCTCGGAGCCCTGGCTGAACACTTTCTGAGCCTTGGTTATGAGCAAGACGGCGAATACCGTTTTGAGGCCAAGAAACTGTACGCCCGACACTATGAACACCCCTCCGGGGAACTCCCCAAGGTGTTCATATCGGAGCTGCTTGTTGATCAGTGCTCACCGGCCTTACAGGCAGTGGTGAAAAACCTGGTGGCCCAGGTACAACCGGATGCCGTTAAGGCTGAGGAACTTCGCGCCCGCTCACTGTGTTCAGAACCATCTCGTCAGGACCACCCCTGCTCACCGAGCAGGGGTACAAAACGAACAGCTCCGAAGTTCTCGGTTCTGAATTCGCTCCCCGAAACCCGGGTAATCCGCAGTAACGACTGCACGGAATGCCTGGAGCCAACCGGAATCACCAGGCAGCCGCCAACAGCCAGCTGATGTTTTAACGCCTCAGGCACCGCAGGCGCACCGGCGGCCACGACGATGCCATCGAAGGGCTGGTGTTCTGGCCAGCCCAGGGTGCCATCACCGCAGCGGACCACCACGCTATCAAACCCTTCCGATACCAGGGTTCTGGCTGCCCGTTCCGCCAACTCCGGCACTCTTTCCATGCTGAAAACCTTGCTGGCGATACAGGCAATAACGGCAGCGGCGTAACCCGACCCGGTTCCGATATCCAGCACTTTTTCGCCACCCCGAAGATCCAGAGCGTCTGCCATCAAGGCCACGATGTACGGCTGCGAAATCGTTTGCCCAGCGCCAATAGGCAGCGGCCCGTCATCGTAGGCACGGTCCTGCATACCCTTGGGCACGAATTTCTCCCGTGCCACCCGTCCCATGGCCTCAAGAACCAGTGGCGACTGGATTCCCCGGGCGACGAGCTGACACGCTACCATCGATGCTCTCCGGGACTCGAATTCACTGCCCTTTTTCATTCCGCTCACCTCTCTGGCCAAGGCCTGCGACCGCCGACGCCCACTGAATCACGTAAGCTTCGGCAACCACTTACCGGCGGTTACAAAGCAGTAACTTTTTTACAACGGCGGCCACCACGGTATCTGACTACTTTTTACTCACCGGTAGTAACAGAAAATGCCGCTGAACGCCAAAACAATAAAACGAACAACGGGCTGAGAACCTGAAAACCAGGGGGTCCCGTTGTTGAGGAGGAACAATGTCAACATCGGTTAACCACCTCGACGAGCGGACGCGGGATTCCGCCGAACTGCTTGAAGAAATCATGCCCTCCGCCATTACCCTGGCCATGATGCTTCGACACCGGAAAATGGCGGCGTGGCTGCGTACCGAATTTGATGGCTATCAGGACCCGGAGGCCGCCCCACCCTATCGGCGGCGATTGCATGGACATATCGTTGCCAAGTCTCCCCAGTATGGCTGGATTCCCGCCCCAATGGAGGATCAGCAGAAAGAAGAATTCGGCTACATGGACTTGCTTGAGGGCGTGAAAGCCCTTGAGAAAGTCTGTGTTAATTGCAAGAAAGGCAGTGGCAATCGGGTACTGCTGGCCAAAGAAGACATGGCCCTCCTGCAGAAACAGATCAATCTTACTGCCGAGCTGGCCATCAATCTCAGCCGGAACGTCTACTGCCGCCTGCTGAGGACTATCCGGGGAGCGATCTACCTCTGGACCCAGGAGCTCATGGCCAAGGGTATAGCCGGTGAACACAACCACTACAGCCCCGATGAACGGGCGAACGTAGCGCAACTGGATGACCCCGAGAGGTTTTGGCGCCGGGCCCTGGAAGAAGTGGACAACCTGCCGATACCAGACGTTCGTGAGGCCGGATTCTTTGAGCGGGTATTCGGGCGCGCAGGCTAAAGGACGCTGACAACCCCGACGCTGCTCAGGGCTTCAACCTCCCAAACAAGCTGCCCCGGCAATGGGTCGTCCGGTTTTCTTGGCGGGTCTGTCAGCATTGAGTTATAGATCACAAAAGTAACGCAGCTATTTATCAACCCATTCGTACAGCGGCTTTCCTTTGTCGACTATATGTACTGTGAAAATTTTTAACGGCATGTCGCCAACCACTTTAAACCCAGCATGGGGTACGCCACGCTCGTTCATGATGGGTGCGCCGGTAGGAATCTTAATTGGATCTTTACCGGGAGGCTGGATCATTCCACCCTGAACGAAATAACCTGATTCGACTCCGTGATGGAAATGGCGCCCAACAACCTCGCCGGGTTTGTATTCACTGATTGACGATATCACCTCCATCTCGGGCGAACCAGAAAGGTCAATCCGCTTAAGCTCCTTTCTATTTTCCGAATCTTCGGCCAGGGCAGGCCCTACAACAAAAAGGGCGCCGAGAAAAATCGCAGTAGTACTGAGCAGCCTGATCGCTTTCATCCCGGTTTCCTCCACTATTCGTTCTTAATTCCAAATCGGCAAGACCATTATCTAGAGCCATGCCCCGAGCAGCAACGGAAAAAGAATGAAGGTTGCCAGGTTTGTACTAATCTTATAGGACTTATCATCCCCCATAGGAGAAGATAAGTTTAGTAGCCCATCGATCCCGGCTTGCCTGTATGTCAGGAGGGTTTTCCCATGCCAACTTATACTGTCACGACCGCGAATCTTTCTCTCTCGCGACAGCAGAAATCCCAGATCGCGGATGCCATAACAACGGCCCATAACAGCCAAACCGGCGCACCCCGTTTTTTTTCCCAGGTTTTGTTCACTTCGCTTGATGAGGGTGAGCACTTTGTTGGTGGCGGCGTGAACAACGCGCCCCACGTTTATGTGTCAGGTCTTGTCCGGGAAGGCCGCAGTGCAGAAATCAAGCAGGCGCTGATGACTCATGTGCTGGAGGCGATAGCCAGGATTGCCGGCATAACTTCCGAGGAGGTCTGGATTTACCTGCAGGACATTCCGGCCTCGCAGATGATCGAGTTTGGCCGGTTTCTGCCAGCACCGGGAGATGAAGCTGAGTGGGAACGGGGAATGTCTCCAGAGAAACGAGCCAAGCTATCCAATTAACCGGAGCCCTTCCCGATGCACCTCCCTTTCTGGCTGACTACTGCCCTGCTCTTTCCGGTACTGCTCTGCCAGGGTAAGCAGGCCCGGCAAAAAACGCCCAGGTTGCCGGAGGCAGGTGTGGTTCTGCTGAGCATGGGTGTGAACGACGCCACAGGATTCACAACCCGCTATCGTTTTCGACAGCAATTGATTAAGTTGCGCCAATTACTCGCACCTCGCTACCCGGGGCCCCTGTTCTACTCAGCGTTCCGCCAATGCACCTGCTCACAGCGTTGCCTTCACCGCTCCGACAGGTCATGGGCTGGCGGGCGAGACAACTGGACAACATCTATGCTCATCTCGCCAGTGATACTTCGCACGACTTCCGTTATTTGGCTTATCCGACCTCAACTGGGGCTTCGGCCTGGTTGTCGGCGCACTGTTCGCCAAAGCCCTGGCACGCCAGATTCGCGTTCACTATCCGTTGCTGATCGCCAGCGCCTACTCAGGGTTCATTGTTTGGCACGGTGGGCTTGCCGGGTCCATTCCACTGACCATCGCTACCGAGGGCCACTTCACGGCAGACGTGATCGGCATTATCGGCACCAGTGAAACGATCTTCGCTTTCTTCAACCTGGCCATCGTGGTGGCACTGTTCATTATCGTGCCATTGGTTAACCGCCTCATGCTGCCCGAAGAAAGGGACAGCGTGTACGCAGACCCCAAAATCCTGGACGACGAACCCGACACATCCGTGGTTATCAGCCGCCCGGCGGATTACCTGGAAAACAGCAGGATTCTCGCCTGGCTGATCGGTTTCAGTGGTATTGCATTCGTCTTCCAGTACTTTATTGCTGGCGGCGGGCTGAACCTGAACATCGTGAACTTTATGTTCCTGTTCATTGCGATCATTCTGCACCAGACCCCCAAACGCCTTCTTGCCAGTCTGAACGAGGCCGTTAAGGGCGGCGCCGGCATTGTCATCCAGTTCCCATTTTACGCGGGTATCATGAGTGTCATGACGGCATCCGGACTGGCAGCCAGCATTTCGGCAGGTTTCGTCTCCATTGCGACCGCAGAAAGCCTGCCGTTCTGGAGTTTTCTAAGCGCTGGGCTGGTGAATATCTTCGTGCCGTCAGGCGGTGGCCAGTGGGCGGTTCAGGCGCCGGTCATGTTGCCCGCCGCGCAGGAACTAGGAGCGGACATACCCAGGGTGGCCATGGCCGTTGCCTGGGGCGATGCCTGGACCAACCTGTTACAACCCTTCTGGGCCCTGCCGGTGCTGGCGATTGCCGGGCTGAAAGCCAAGGACATTATGGGCTATTGCCTGATGCTGCTCATCATTACCGGCATCATCATCAGCGTTGGCCTGACCTGGCTTTAATTTCCTATCCTGCAATAGCCCCGGAGAGTCCCAGGACTCTCCGGCTTTCCTGAACCTGCCTCACGGCGCCAGCTTGCGCTTCAACGCTTTGGAAACCGACAGCGGAAGGCTCGGCAACGAGCGCAGCATCCACGGCAGTATCCGGCGCTTCACGCCACTCAGGGATTCCGGTATCACGGCTTCAATCAGGTGTGGCCCCGGCATTCTCTGGGCGTACTCAAGGGCCTTTGCCATCTCCTCGGCCGTATGCACCCGCACGCCATGAACCCCCATGCCGTTGGCCATTTCCGCAAAGTTGATCACCGGGCCGCGCAGGTCCAGTTGGGATTTGGCTTTTTCACCGGCTTCTTCCGCACCAACCCGTTCCAGTTCAATGTTGAGCACAGAGTAGGACGCGTTGTTGAAGATGATGGAGGTAACATTCAGTTGTTCACGGGCCATGGTCCACAGGGCCTGGAGGGTGTACATGGCGGTACCGTCACCGATCAGGGCCAGTACCGGCCTGTCGGGGCAGGCCACAGCGGCGCCTACGGCGTTGGGCAGGCCCTGACCAATGGCGCCGCCAGTGAGGGTGATCAAATCATGGCGGGGCGCGCCGGCGGTCATTACCGAGAGCATCAGGCTGGAGGTGATGCCTTCATCCACGATGATGGCGTTCTCGGGCATCAGGTGGCCGACGGCCTTGCAGACTTTCTCTGCCGTCAGTTTACCCCGTGGCCGGCCTGGGCGTTTCGTGGGCTGCAGCTTCGGTTCGGACTGGCTGGCGCCGACGGCATCGTTGAGTTTGTTCAGGCTGGCCAGGATGTCCTGGTCGGGGGCCACCAGGGTATGTACCTGGCAGGTATCCGGAACCAGGTAGCTCTTCTTGCCGGGATAGGCGAAGAAAGAGACCGGTGCTTTGGCATCCACCAGAATCAGTTGCTCCACATCGGTCAGCTGCACCGTCGCCAGCTCAGCCAGGTAGGCAAGGCGCTCAATGTAGGGCAGGCCGCCCCCCCGTTCCATCCGGGTCGGAAACGTCTCTGCCAGCAAGGTAACACCACTATGTGCGGCCAGCTTTGCTGCTGCCAGCATGCCTGGTTCCCGCAAGGCGTGGCCGCCCAGCAACAGGGCCGTCTTCTTGCTGGATCGGATGGCAGCGGCAATGGCCTCTACCGTGGCATCGTCAGCCGGCTCCGGTGTGGGCTGCGCCAGGGGGGCACTTGGCACACCGCCCTCCCCCCAGGAAACATCGGCCGGCAGGATCAGTGTGGCCACCTGCCCCGGCGCAGTCCGGGCGGCGGCAATGGCTTCGGCGGCATCCTGGCAGAGCGTTTCTGTACTCTTGGCAGTGCGGACGAAACCGGGGGAAACATTACGGGCGACGGTTTCGATATCGGATTGCAGCTGGGCATCGTATTTCACGTGGTAGGTGGCGTGGTCGCCAACTATGTTCACCACCGGAACCTTGCCCTTGCGGGCGTTGTGCAGGTTGGCCAGCCCGTTGCCCAACCCGCAACCCAGGTGCAATAGAGTGGCGGCGGGCTTATCAGCCATGCGGGCATAGCCGTCGGCCGCACCGGTGGCGACACCTTCAAACAGGGCAAGGACGGCCCGCATTCTGGGCTCATCATCGAGCGCGGCCACAAAATGCATTTCGCTGGTGCCTGGGTTGCTGAAGCAGACCTCAACACCGGCATCCACCAGGGTTTTCATCAGGGCTTGTGCGCCGTTTGTCATTATTTTTCTCCACGCTTTCCGGGTTCAGGGTATCTATCCAATTGGTCTTTGCCGATGTCCACAATTCGGGTAACACCGGTCAGGGTCATGGCCAGCCGAAGTTCCTGCTGAAGACTTGCCAGAAAGTTATTCAGACCGGCCTCTCCGGCGCCAGCCAGCGCCCAGGCCCAGGGACGGCCGATCATGACGCCTCGGGCACCCAGTGCCAAAGCACGAAATATATCCACGCCGCTGCGAACGCCGCCATCCACCAGGATTTCGGTCTCTGAGCCGACAGCCGCCACAATGTCGGGCAGCTTGCCGGCCCCCGACGCGACGCCGTCCAGTTGTCGGCCCCCGTGGTTGGACACCACGATGCCATCGGCTCCCACATTCACGGCCTGGCGGGCATCGTCTCCATCCAGAATGCCTTTCAGCAACAGGGTGCCTTTCCAGTGGCGGCGCAACCATTCAATGTCAGCCCAGGTCACGGTAGGATCAAACTGGGCATCAATCCAGGCCTTGAAGGCGTCCAGATCCCCTGCATCCGGCACAACGTCGCTGAGGTTGCCGAAGTTCAGCGGGCCTCCACGCAAGGCCACATCCCACAACCAGCCTGGGCGGGACAGCAGTTGCACGACCTTCAGAGCTTTGGCGCGGGGGCCAGTGACGGATAAACCATTACGGAAGTCGCGATGGCGCATCCCCGGCTGCGGTAAGTCGACGGTAAACACGAGAGTCTGACAGCCCGCTTCCCAGGCTTTGGTGAGCAGCGCTTTGATGCGGGCCCGGTCTCGTATCATGTAGAGCTGGAACCATGCGGCTCTGGTCACTGCGGCCTGTACTTCTTCCACCGGGCAGATACCAACGGTGGAGAGTGTGAAGGGTATACCGGCGGATTCTGCGCTTCGCGCCGCCTGAACCTCCCCTCGCCGCGCCATCATGCCAGCAAGGCCCAGTGGTGCCAGTACCGCAGGCATGGCACAGGACTCACCGGCCAGGGTGGTTGAGGTATCCACCTGGTCGACGTCAATCAGTACCCGCTGGCGCAATTTTATGCTGCCCCATTCGGTTTCGTTGGCGCGGAGGGTCTGTTCGTCGGTTGCTCCCCCGTCCAGATAATCGAACAGGAACCGGGGCAATCGGGCGCGGGCCCTTTCACGGTAGTCTTCAGCGGTGGCCGGGTAAGTCAGCCTCAAAGTCATGCGATCAGCCTCCGGCTGCAATGGAACGCACCGCTGCCCGGGCGGTCATGATGCACCCGGGCAGGAAGGTGCCTTCGAGGGAACGTTTGCCGTTTGCACCACCGCCACCAAAACCTGCAGCTTCTCCCACACAGTAAAGGCCCTCAATTGGTTTTCCCTGACCGTTAAGGATGCGGCTTTGCAGATCGGTTTGCAGGCCGCCCAGGCTCTTGCGGGTGATCAGTTGCATCCGGATGGCAATGTAGGGCCCGGCACCGGGCTTTTGCAGCGGTGCAGGTTTGCAGGTGCGCAACCGGTCCGGCTTCCATTCACGGGCGTGCTGGATCATCCGGATCTGGGGGTCGTTATGGAGACTGGTGCCGCTGGCGAAGTTGGCATCAAAGGCATCTGCGGTGGCCTGAAGTGTAGCGGGATTGATGTCGTGGGAGCAGGTCAGCGCGTTCATCTTGCCGGCCAGATCGGCGAGGCTATCCGCCACCAGGAAGTCCCGGCTTTCATGCTGCATTTGTCGTACAAGCGAATGGTTGCCAAGCAGCAACTCTTTGACAAATTGCGGGAATTGTTTGTCCCGGATTCGGGCATTGTGCTCGGCGCCGGAAATGGCGAACTCCTTGGCAGCAATGCGCCAGTTGAGCAGGTGCCAGGTCCAGGGCTTTTCCTGTTCCGCCACGCGCTGGCATAGCCAGTGGGTATCAAACCCGGTCACCAGGGGTTCCGGGCCAATCCGTTCACCCCGGTGGTTAAGCCACAGGGCAGATTTGCAGGGAATAGTGGAAAGGCCGTGGCCGGGGAAATGGGGGTAAGGGTGCGCAAAGCCAGCGGCGTAATTCCACATTTCCCCGGCGTGGGTGATCTGGCCACCGAGGGTGTCGGCCACCCAATGGTGCATGCGGCCATCCGCATAGGGATGGGCACCGTTCAGCATCTGGGCCGGTTGTGGCCGGTCACTGGGCCAGTTGGCGCGGCATTCGGTATGGCTGCCATTAATACCACCGGTGGCCAGAACGACGGCAGGCGCCGCCAGGCGGACGTCTTCACCGGTCGCTTCATTGATGGCCAGGGCGCCGCTCACTTTGCCGGCTTCGTGGTCGAGCGCAGTGACTCGGTGCTGGTGCAGCAGGGTGAGCTTGCCGGCGATGTTTTCCCGGTACAGCGCCGCCATCAGGCAACGCACCAGCTCCCGGGCGGTGCCCCAAACCACATGGTAGCGGGGTAGACGGTTGCCATCACCGAAGCGACCACGCTCCGCCCAGTTCACAGCCGGCAGGAATTTGATGCCCTCGTTGCTGAGAAAGTCGTACACCTCAGATCGGGAATGCTCCACATAGTAACGCGCCCACTTCTGGGGCAACTCATCCCAGGCGGCCAGATCACCAAAGCGGTGCCAGTCAGCCAGGGCAATCTCCGGCGTGTCGGCAATCCTCATGCGTTTCTGCAGGGGCGTGCCCACCAGCATCATACCGCCAAAGGCCCACAGCGCCAGGCCTCCCATTCGTTCGGCCGTATCCCGATCCGCCAGCGTGACTGTTTTCCCTGCTCGCAGAGCTTCGAGGGTCGTGACAAGTCCGGCCAGGCCTCCGCCGACCACCAGAATGTCTGAAGAAATTACCTTGGCCATAGTATGCATCCGACTCGGTAGCAATGAGTTGTCAGCTTTAAAGATATACCGGTACCATGGCTTTAAAATTGACCTCAGAGGCCAGTTAAATTGACATTAGAGGCCACGGTTTCCATTGGCTGGGTGAATACCGTGATTGCGGCGGCGCGAAGGCTCTCCGTGGACGAGAGCACACTGCTGGCGGCGGCCGGCATTCCGGAGGCTGCCGACTCCCACGAACGCTGGCCCATTGATGACATCACGCGGCTGTGGCATGCGGCGGAGCGTTGCACCGGCGACCCTGGTTTCGGGCTGAAGGTGGGCGCCAGGTTCACCCCGATGAGCATCAGCGGTGTGGGGTTTGCTCTTCAGTCCGCGGCCACCCTGCGTGAGGCCATTGTGATGGTGCAGCGGTTCCAGCGCCTGATCTCCGATGGCGGGCGATTCCAGGTCCTCACAGGCCATACCGCCACCTGGCTGGTCTACCATCCCCGGCAAGGAAAACTGGCCTTCAGCTCCCACCAGATCGAAGCGGTTCTGGCGGCCGTGGTCGGTTTTGCCAGTTGGGTGACGGGAACCCGGATGCAACCTGCACGAGTGCAGTTCAGCCAGCCCCGGCTCGGGCCGATGCCTGGATACCAGGCAGTCTTCAATTGCCCGGTGGAGTTCGAACAAGCGTTCAATGGTGTACTGGTAGGCAATGCCGTTCTGGACCAACCCCTGCCCCAGGCGGATCCTCAGCTTGCGCGGGTGCACGAGCGCTACTCCACCGCCCGACTGGCGGCCCTCTCCATGAACAGTGCTTCGATTCCGGAAGTACGGCGGTGGCTGACGGCGCGGCTGGGCCCGGTTCTGCCCCGCCGTGCCGAGGCGGCGGAGGCGCTGGGTATCAGCGAGCGGACCCTGGCGCGGCGGCTTCGGGGGCAGGGGCAAACATTCGATGGTCTGTTGGATGACATACGTCGGGAAAAGGCGCTGCAGGCGGTGGCAGACCCGAGTGCCTCCCTGCCCGAAATTGCCGAGGCACTGGGCTTTGCCGAGGTAAGCACTTTTTACCGCGCCTTCCGGCGCTGGACGGGTTCGCCGCCGGTACGCTGGCGCAAGCAAAGAGGCGTGGCGCAACACACCGCGGCTCCCGGAAGCCGGGTCCCTGGCTGCACCACGCCCCTGAACAGATAAACAGGTGTCTGAAATCCAGACAGAACGCGACGACTTCAAGCTCAATGAAACGGCTCTATGTGAAAAAGCTCAGACGCCCATTTTATCCCGCAACAGGTAGTACCAGGCTCCGAGTGCGGTAAACGGCACCCGAAACAGGCGCCCGCCCGGGAAGGGATAATGCGGCAGGCTGGCAAAGGCGTCAAAACGCTCCGCCTGGCCCTGAATCGCCAGCGCGAGGGCCTTGCCTGCCACATGGGTGAAGGTAACGCCGTGGCCGGAGCAGCCCTGGGAATAGAATACGTTGTCCTGCAGGCGACCCAATTGCGGGAGGCGTGACAGGGTAAGCAGAAAGTTGCCGGTCCAGGCGTAGTCGATGTTGACTCCTGCCAGTTCCGGAAACGTCTTCAGCATGCGGGGGCGAATCAGCCGTTCGATGTTGGCCGGGTCGCGGGCCCCATAAGTCACACCGCCGCCATAGATCAGGCGCTTGTCGCCTGTGAGTCGGAAGTAGTCCAGCAGGTAGTTGCAGTCTTCCACGCAGTTATCTTCTGGCAACAGTTGATTTGCAGTGGCGTCGTCAAGCGGCTCGGTGGCGGTGATCTGCGAACCGCAGGGCATGGATTTGGCGCCCAGCTCCGGCACCAGCCCGCCCAGGTAGGCATTGCCGGCGAGAACCACGAACTCTGCCCTCACCTCTCCTTCCCTGGTTTTCACCGTTGCCGGCAGGCCAGGAAGAATCCGGGTGACTTCCGAATGCTCGTGAATCACGCCGCCCCGGGATTCCAGCGCGGCCGCTTCGCCCAGGGCCAGGTTCAGGGGATGGATATGCCCGCCGGTATGGTCGATAGCCCCACCCACATAGCGATCTGTGCCAACGCGGGCACGGATGGTTTCCTCGTCCAGCAGCTCCAGCTTATCGTAGCCAAATCGGTGCCACAGGGCCTGTTGTGCTTCCAGATGCCGGAATTGCCGCGTGTTCAGGGCGGCGAAAATGCCACCCTCTTTCAGATCGCACTGTATGCGGTAATCCCGCACCCGCTGCCGGATAATCTGGCTGCCTTCAAACGCCATGGCCGCCAACAGGCGCAGGCGGTCCGGTGTGGTCTGGCGCTCAATGCTGTCCAGATCCCGGCTGAAGCTGTTAACGATCTGGCCGCCGTTACGGCCGGAGGCACCCCAGCCCACGCTCGCCGCTTCCAGCACCACCACACGGAAACCCGCCTCCGCCAGGAAAAGCGCGGTGGACAAACCGGTATAACCGGCACCCACCACGCACACATCCGCTTCACACTGCCCTCGCAGCGCGGGGCGCATGGGCGCGGGATTGGCAGAGGCGGCATAATAGGAAGGAACCGGAGGATACTGGGTCATAAGTTGGCGCCAAACAGGGTGACGGGCTGATCAGGGGTTGATCAGGGGTTAACCGGAAAGAGCTGTATGGCGGCGGCCAAATACGGCCGCCGCAGACGCAAGTCTATGCCAGGACCCGACGTTCGGGAAGACAGGTTCTTCTACCTATATCTGAAGCCGCGATCACCGGGGGAAGTGCTGTTATGATTGGCCAATCCCCCTGCCTGCGAGACGGCCATGAATCCTCCCGAACGTTCCACCACACCCACCGACCAGGCCGGATGGCAGGCCCTGGCAGCCCAGCTCACTCTGGAGGGCCGGGGCTACGTAGATGGCGCCTATCAGTGGGCCAGCAGCAACGAGACCTTTGCCTGCATCAGCCCGGTGAACGGCCGGGAGCTGGCTCAAATCGCCAGTTGCGACCAGGCCGATGCCGAGCTTGCCGTTGCTGCTGCCAGAAAGGCGTTTGAAAGCGGCATCTGGAGTCAACTGGCACCCGCCAAACGCAAGGACTTTCTGCTGCGTTTCGCCGATCTGATCGCCGCCCACGCGGATGAACTGGCCCTGCTGGAAACCCTGGACATGGGCAAACCCATTGGCCACGCCCGCACAGTGGACGTGCCGGCTACCGTACGCGCGATCCGCTGGACCGCCGAGGCCATCGACAAGGTCTACGGCGAACTGGCCGCCACGCCCCACAACCAGATCGGCATGATTTCCCGGGAGCCCATGGGGGTGGTGGCCGCCATCGTGCCCTGGAACTTTCCGATGATCATGGCCTCCTGGAAGATTGCCCCGGCCCTGGCCACCGGTAACTCGGTTATCCTCAAGCCCTCCGAGAAATCCCCGCTCACTGCTATTCGTCTGGCGGCCCTGGCAGAGCAGGCGGGTATTCCCGCCGGCGTGTTCAACGTGCTGCCCGGCTATGGCCACACCGTGGGCCAGGCCCTGGCCCTGCATATGGACGTAGATTGCCTGGTGTTCACTGGCTCCACCAACGTGGCCAAGCAGCTGATGATCTACGCCGGCCAGTCCAACATGAAACGGGTGTGGCTGGAGGCCGGCGGCAAAAGCCCGAACATCGTCTTTGCAGACGCGCCGGACCTGAAGAAAGCCGCCGCCGAAGCCGCCAGCGCCATCGCCTTCAACCAGGGCGAAGTGTGCACCGCCGGCAGCAGGCTGCTGGTTGAAGAAAGCATCCGTGCCGAGTTCATCGGCCTGATCCGGGAGGCCCTGAAAACCTGGCGCCCCGGGCATCCCCTGGATCCGGAGACAACCTGCGGTGCTATCGTTGACCAGGCCCAGTTGGATCGCATCATTGAATACATCGGTATCGGCCAGTCCGAAGGGGCAACCCTGGTGGAAGGTGGTAAACGGGTGATGGAGGATACCGGCGGCCTGTTCGTTCAGCCTACGGTATTTGATGGGGTGAAAAACGGCATGCGCATCGCCTCGGAGGAAATCTTCGGGCCGGTGCTGTCGGTGATCGGGTTCAGGACCACCGAAGAAGCCATCAACATCGCCAACGACTCCATCTACGGCCTGGCGGCTGCGGTGTGGACGTCCAACATCAACACCGCGTACAGGGTCGCCAAGGCGCTTCGGGCCGGCAGTGTCTGGATCAACCATTACGACGGCGGCGACATGACCGCGCCCTTTGGCGGCTTCAGACAATCCGGCAACGGCCGCGACAAGTCCCTGCACGCCTTCGACAAATACACTGAAATCAAGGCCACCTGGCTGGTGATTGAGTAGCCGGAACTTACACGGTGTGCAAATACCACAGGTACTCGAGATCCGAGATGGTCATCTCGAATTCGTTCAGTTCATGCTCTTTGCAGGCCACGAAGACATCCAGGAACCGGCTGCCGAGATAGTCGGCCATCACCGCCGACTGTCCCAGCTCCCGCAAGGCATCCCGCAGGTTGTTCACCAGCGTCGCTTCGTGCTGCCCGTGGGCGTTACCCACCGTGACCGGCGGCGGCTCGATCTGGTTAGAGATACCATAGTGGATTCCTGCCAACACGGCTGCCATCAACAGGTAGGGATTGGCATCGGCACCGGCGACGCGGTGTTCAATACGCAGGGCTCCGGGATCACCGCCCGGCAGTCTCAGTGACGCGGTGCGGTTGTCCACACCCCAGGTAGCCGCACTGGGCACGTAATACTCCGGACTGAACCGGCGGTAGGAATTGATGTTGGGGCAGAACAGCGCCATGGCATCGTTCATGGTGGCCACCAGACCGCCGACCGCCCAGCGAAGCAGGTCGTTGGGTTGCTCGGCGTCACCTGCGAACACGTTCCGCCCTTCTGCGTCTACCAGGCTTACATGCAGGTGCATGCCGCTGCCCGCCTGATTGTGATAAGGCTTGGCCATGAAGGTGGTGTCCATCTCATGGTCGTACGCCATGTTCTTGATCAGACGCTTGAGCAGAGTGGCGTGGTCGCAGGCACGCACGGCGTCGTCCACGTAATGCAGGTTTACCTCAAACTGGCCGGGGGCGGATTCCGCCACCAGGGCATCGGCAGGCAATTCCTGCTCATGGGCCGCATCCAGCACATCTGCCAGGAATTCTGCGTATTCATCGAGATCATCAATGGAATAGGCCTGGGTACCCGCCGGGCGTTTGCCGGAGATGGGCGATTTCGGCGGCTGGGGACGGCCCGCCAGGTTCTCCTGATCAATCAGGTAGAACTCCAGCTCAAAGGCGGCAACCGGTGTCAGCCCCAGTTCCTCGAAGCGTTCGGCGATATTCTTCAGCACTACCCGCGGGTCCGCAAAAAACGGCGTTTCCCGATCCAGCTCGAACATGGTCAGCAAAAGCTGGGCTGTGGGCCGTTTCTGCCAGGGCTCCATGGTGAGAGTGCCCCCAATGGGCAGGCACACGCGGCCCGCTTCGCCGATATCCAGGCCCAGGCCGGTTTCTTCCACGGTGGTGCCCTGGATGTTCAGTGCAAAGATGGAGGCTGGCATGGCAACGCCCCGCTCAAACACCTTCGCCAGCGCAGACGGATCCACCCGCTTGCCACGAACAATGCCATTCATGTCCGGAATCAGCAGGTCAACAAACTGCAGTTCGGGGTGCGCCTGAAGGAACGCCTCAGCGCTCGCAAAACCAGAACCCATAGGAAAACCTTCCACAAACTCTAACAGGCCTGTGGCGAGGGGCCGGCACAGGGAGATTTACGCTCCTTTATCCGGTTTTCCGGAGCGCTTTGCAAGATAGGCATATACCGTATCAGGCGGTGATATTCACTGTCGTTCCAGGTAGCCGCCGTGAAAACCGCGGCCAGGAGTCTGCCTTTTGCTCAAATACACAGTCGCTCCGGGATGACGTCCAGGAGGGTTTGGAGAGGGTCTGAACCATTCATTGCGTGCTCGGCATGGATATGGACTGGTCAATAGTAGCAGTCTGGCTGTGGCGACCCCAGCGGGCCACCACAGCATTTCATGCCGGATCAGATCTGTTTGTAAACAACCTCGGACAGCCGGCTGCGGTTGCCATCTGTGTCCAGGGTACGGATGGCGAAGTACCAGGTGCCTTCAGTGAGTTCGTCCACCAGCAGCTCATCAGTGGAAGCATCACCAATCGCAAGGCTCTGGTCCAGGCTTTCGGCGCTGGTGCCATAGACGACTTCAAAGCCGGCAATTTCACCCATGGCCAGGCTGTCACCGTTTTCGCGGGTCAGCGGCGCAGTCCAGCTCAGCAGGGCTGCGTTAGCTGGAATGGTTTCTTCCGGCGTCGTTTCCGTGGCCGGCGGCTCGCTGGCTCCGGTGGTGGTTCCGGTATCGACAACCGTATCACCGGTGCTGTCGTCTACAGTTGCATCCGGTTCGGTTGTGCCGGCGACCTGCACCCCAGTATTGTCCGTGGTGTTGTCCGTGGTGTTATCCGTACTGGTATCAGCGGTCGTATCCCCGCTGTCTTCAAGCGCCTGGTCCGTGCTTGCAGAACTGTCGTTTGTTGTGTCGGTGATCGTATCACCACTGTCGGCAACACTGGTATCGCTGCCGTCATACACTTCGGCAATGGTTTTGAAACGCTGGAGATTGCGATACTCAACCACCACCAGTTTCTGGCTGATGACGCCTGAATCCACGGTTGCCTGAAGCCCGGAGGCCTGTAATGCCGCGGCAGAAACAAGGTCAACGAGCGCGACATTGGTACCATCCCCCATCACACTGATCTGGCCGGTGGCACTGATCTGAGAGGTGAGATTGCTCAGCACATCAGAAATCGAGTTCCACCGGGTATTGTCGCCTACCAAAGCCAGGAAGGCGGCGTTAGCGATAGCTACCTGAAGCGCATCAGCGGTAACACTGGTCATTTCGTCGAGCTGGGTCACATCCGGTGGGGTGAGACGGAGGGCGCCGGCCGGGAGACCAAACCAGTTTTCCACCGTTGTGTAGGCACTTGAAAGCGCATTCGGCGAAAGTCCGTTGGCACTGCGTTCCGCCAGGGTTACGGCCAGGTGCGTTAATGGAGTCAGGTTGACGGTTTCCATCCTCAGGTCACCGGCGCCGTGCAGGCTGAAGCTGCTATCCAGTGCCATTGGCTGGCCAAAAGCAATGGGCGCCGAACCGGCCTGATCACATTGGGGAACAACGTCGCAGATCATTCGGGTACTGCCATCGGCCTGGAGCTCTACCAGGGCCCAGCCTTCCGCGTCGCCACCAAGCTGCCACTTGTAACTGCCGTCCTCAGCCGTCCGCACGGGCGTGGCCGCCTGACGTTGCGGAGCATAATTGCCCTCTTTATCCGCCACCAAACGATTTGCAACCACAAGGCCTTGCTGGATAACCCCCTTCATGGCCGCGCCGGCGATCTGGACGCCCGGCTCACTTGCGTTCGGGGTTTGTGTCGCTGAGCTGCTGTCGTCGGTAGAAGCGCCCAGACCGCAGCCCGAAAGCAAAGCCACCGCAGGTAAGATCAGCAGTCCGTGCTTCGAAATTTTTTTGCCGCGATATGACATCTTTTTCACCAATTTATTGACGATTCCAGGGAATCATACAGCGACACTTTTCGACTGGATGAGGCCTGGTTCCGGTTTATCCGGCGAAATTCGTCAGAAAATTGGCGTTTACGGAGGGATACACGCTGTGATCGAACGTTACACCTTCAGAGACGGCACGTCTCGCTTTATCATTTTGTTTTATATCATTTTTTACGGGAACAAAATGATGGCAGCCAGGAACGTTGCCGGCCGCTGCGCTGGTGGCTGCTTACAATTTTAAACAGAGATCTTCCGGCCCTTATTGGAAACATAGGCCTTAGGCCTCACAGAGCCTCCGGAAAGGCCGATGCCAGGTAATCAACCAGCGCACGGACTTTGGGCGTCACGAACTTTCGGGTGGGATAAACGGCGTACACTCCGAGCCTGGCGGAGCGATATCCCGACATCAGCTCCACCAGTCGTCCGGCTTCAAGGTCTTTGCGTACAAGAAAGCCGGGCTGCAGCGCCACGCCCTGACCGGCCACTGCCGCTGCGCAGCAGGTTTCGCCATTGTTGGCATACATCCAGGGCCGCACACGCACGCCTGCTGGGCCTTGCAGTCCTTCGAAAGGCCAGTCGTTGCCGGTGGTGAAGTTGCTGTAGCCAATGATCCTGTGACTGGCCAGATCAAAGCCCTCCTCAACAATATCCGGCAGCCTGACCCATAACCTGTACGAAGTTCGCTGGGGGGATCGGAAGGCATCAGACTACGCCCGGGAATTTACGGGCTGGGTGCGGGCAAATATCCGGGAGGGCAATCACGAACAGCTGATTGGAGCCTTGGAACTGGCTCCCCACGCCCGGCGTGCCCATCCCACAGAAGAGCATTTCCTGCCTCTGCTGATGGCGGCCGGTGCAGCAGGCACCGGAAGCCCTGGCACCCTGATTGATGGCGGCATCGAACATGGCGTTCTGGCCATGGATGCCTTCGTTTTTATCAGGGAGGCCACCTGGATCGGTGGCCTCCCCGGGTTCCCGAACTGGGGTTCGCTTACCCCAGATTCTTCTTCACGAACTTCTGGACCTCACCAACGATACCGCTGCGGAATGCCAGAACCGTGAGCACAAAGATACCACCCAGAATCGGATCTACCCAGTCCCGAAGCGGGCCCTGGGAGAGCTGGTACTCGATATTAACCACAAAGGTTGCGCCCACAACAGGCCCAAGCAGGGTGCCCATGCCCCCCACAAGGGTCATCAGGATGACTTCGCCGGACATATGCCAGTGCGCGTCGTTCAGGGAAGCCAGCTGGAAAACCACCGACTTCAGGGAACCGGCAAGTCCTGCCAGGGCCGCCGAGATGACAAAGGCAAGCACCTTGTAGCGGTTAACGTTGTAGCCCAGTGATATGGCCCGGGGTTCATTCTGCTTGATCGCCTTTAACACCTGGCCGTAAGGGCTGCTTACAATCCGCTGGACCAGGAGATAACAACCGAGGAAAACCGCCAACACGAAATAATACATGTTGTAGTTGTCCGAGAGGTCAACGAGACCAAACAGATTGCCCCTGGGAATGCCATGCATCCCGTCTTCACCGCCGGTGAATTCCGACTGGACGAGGAAAAAGAACACCAACTGCGACAGCGCCAGGGTAACCATCGCAAAGTAGATGCCCTGCCGTCGGATTGACAGCAGTGCGAACGCCAACCCCAGCGATGTGGCAGCAGCGGTGCCTGCAATAATGCCCATTTCAGTGGTCAGGCCGGAAACGTTGCTCAACAGATAACCGGTTGTGTAACCGCCTGTCGCAAGGAAAGCCGCGTGGCCAAAGGACAGCAGGCCGGTAAAACCGAACAGCAGGTTAAACGCCACCGCAAACAGGGAAAAACACAGGATCTTCATCAGGAACACCGGATACATGGCAAACGGTGCTGCGAGCAGAAGCAGCAGCAGGACACCGTTCAGTATCATTTTTTTCCGGTTGTCCGCGCTTTGCTGTTCCAGAATGGCTTTTTGGATCTCGGTCTGACTGACAGGCTGAGTCATGGTTACGCCTCCTTACCAAACAAGCCACTGGGGCGGAACATCAGAACGACCACCATGACCAGAAAGATCACCGCGGAGGAAGCTGGCGGATAAAAGGTTTTGGTAAGGCCTTCAATCACCCCCATGAGAATGCCGGTGATAATCGCGCCACCGATGGAACCCATGCCGCCGATAACCACCACGGCAAAGACGGTTATCAGGATGTGAGACCCCATCACCGGCGTAACGGAATAGATTGGCGCCGCCAGGACACCCGCAAATGCCGCAAGCATAACGCCAAACCCGTAGGTAAGACTGATCAGTAACGGAACGTTGATGCCGAACCCCTGCATCAGCTGTGAGTCTTCCGTTCCGGCACGCAGATAGGCGCCAAGCTTGGTTTTTTCGATCATAAACCAGGTGCCAAAGCAGACCAGCAACGCGATCAGGATAACCCAGAGCCGGTAATAGGGAAGGAACATGAATCCGAGCTTCATTCCTCCCTGGAATATCTCAGGCATGGAATACCGGAGACCGGACACCCCATAGATGTTCGTAAGCACACCCTGCAACAGCAAAGCCACGCCAAAGGTGAGCAAAAGGCTGTAGATATGGTCCTGGCCGGCGATCCTCCGGAGCAGAAAATATTCGATCAGTACGCCGACCGCTCCGACCAAAAGTGGCGCGACAAAAAGCGCGACCCAGTAATTGACGCCGAGAGCGTCAAAGAGGATGACGGTGGACATGGCGCCCAGCATGTACATGGCACCATGGGCAAAGTTAATTATCTTGAGCAGGCCAAAGATAACTGCCAACCCGAGGCTCAAGAGCGCATAAAACGCGCCATTAATGACCCCGATCAGAAGCTGACCAGCCAGCACGGCAAGGGGGACACCGAAAATCATGGACATGTTGCTCACTCCAAAAGCAGCGCAAACGCGATACCGGGAATCATCGTTGCGAGTTCCCGGGGCTGCCCCACCGAAGGGAAGGGAGCCCCGAAGATGACGCTCTTCTCTTTATTTGTTATTTGCCGGTTACCAGCGGGCACTTGCTCTCAGAGAGCGGGCGATAGGCTTCGTCAGCCGGGATAGTGCGGAGAATCTTGTACAGATCCCACTCTCCTTTGGACTCAGCCGGTGTCTTGACTTCCGCCAGATACATATCGTGCACCATACGGCCATCGACACGAATCCTGCCGTTCTTGGCAAACATGTCGTTGATCGGTGTATCCATCATTTTCTGGCGTACAGTCTGGGCATCATCGGAGCCGGTGGCTTCAACGGCTTTCAGGTACTGCATGGTGCTGGAGTAGATACCAGCGTGAACCATGGTCGGACGCACCCCGGTTTCTTTCTCGAAACGATCAGACCAGGCGCGGGTCTCATCGTTCATATCCCAGTACCAGCCCGTGGTCAGCTGAATGCCCTGGGCCGCATCCACGCCCAGTGCGTGCACATCCGTCAGGAACAGCAGCAGAGCTGCAAGGGTCTGTCCTGACTGGGTTACACCAAACTCACTGGCGGTGTTGATGGCATTGGTGGTATCCGCACCCGCATTCGCCAGCGCCACGACATCAGCACCTGAAGCCTGGGCCTGAAGGATGAAAGAGGAGAAATCAGGCGTAGGGAACGGGTGCCGCAGGGTACCGATGACTTCGCCACCGTTGGCCTTGACAACACGGGTTACGTCAGCTTCAAGGGCATGACCAAACGCGTAATCCGCGGTCAGGATGTACCAGGTTTTACCGCCTTCTTTTACCACCGCACTGGCAGTGCCGTTCGCCAGCGGATAAGTGTCGTACACATAGTGGATATGGTTTGGCGTGCAATGCTCGTTGGTGATGCTGGAGGCCGCAGAGCCGGAAATGATACCCAGCTTGTCATTCTCTTCAAGAATGTCACTTACCGCGATGGAAACAGAAGAAGCCACAAGACCGGCAACCAGATCGACTTTGTCATTTTCGACCCAACGGCGGACGGTGCTGGAGGCCACATCCGCGCTGTTGCGGTCATCCGCGCTCACAACTTCGATAGTGGCGCCGTTCACTTTTCCGCCAAAATCGGCGATGGCCATTTCCAGGGCCTTCATGCCGTTGGGACCAGCGAGATCCCGGTAGGTACCGGACATGTCCGCCAGGTAGCCGATTTTAACGACGTTGTCAGAAATGGCCGCCTGGGCGCCACCCACCATCATGGCGGTTGCAACGGCTGATGTCAGAAGCTTTTTCATCATTGTCATTGTTGTATCTCCGCGACTGTCGTGCGTTGGTTGTTCGGGTTGTTGTTGCTTTTTTTTGGTTGTTGCTCTCTTCTATCCGGTGTTACACACCCAAATAGTCGTTCAGCAGCGACTGCTTGGCTTCAAGCTCGCCGGCGCTTATCTCTTCCACGATCTGGCCGTGCTCCACAACGTAGTGGCGATCAGCCAGCGGCGCGGCGAAATGGAAATTCTGCTCCACCAGCACAATGGTCAGGCCTTTGTTCTTGAGCTTGATCAGCACTTCGCCAAGCTTTTCAACAATGACCGGCGCCAGCCCCTCGGTGATTTCGTCGAGCAGCAGCATATTGGCGCCGGTCCGCAGGATGCGGGCCATGGCCAGCATTTGCTGCTCACCGCCAGACAGTTTCGTGCCCTGACTGAAGCGACGCTCATAAAGGTTGGGAAACATGCTGTAAATTTCTTCCAGGCTCATGCCGCCGCTGCGCACCACCGGCGGCAGGGTCAGGTTCTCCTGGACGTTGAGTGCGGAAAAAATGCCCCGGTGTTCGGGGCAATACCCGACACCCAACCTGGCAATATGGTGCGGCGCACAAGACATGGTCTCTTCACCGTTGATCATGATGGAGCCGGTGCGGCGGCCAACCATGTTCATGATGGCCTTGAGCGTTGTGCTGCGGCCGGCGCCGTTGCGCCCGAGCAGGGTGACAAGCTCGCCGCGGTTAACCACCAGATCGATGCCGTGCAGGATATGAGACTCACCATAAAAAGCGTGCAGCCCGGAAACTCGCAACTGTTCGTATTCTTTGTCGGGACGGTTGCTCATTCTGCTGCCTCCCGCTCCGCCGAGGCTTTATCGTTGGCGGTGCCCATGTAGACTTCGCGCACTCGGGGATCGGCAGACACTTCGCTGTACTCTCCCTCAGTGAGAACGGCACCCTGGGCCAGCACCGTGATGCGGTCGCACAGTTTGCTGACCACCCCGAGGTTGTGTTCCACCATCAGGACCGTGCGGCCCCTGGCTGCCTTGCGAACAAGTTCAACCACGCTGTCTACGTCTTCGCCGCCCATGCCCTGGGTAGGCTCGTCGAGAAGCAGCAATTCGGGTTCCATGGCCAGGGTGGTGGCCAGCTCCAGCGCCCGCTTGCGGCCATAGGCCAGTTCCACAGTTGTGGTGTTGGCAAACTCCACCAGCCCGACGGAATCGAGCAATTCCATGCAGCGCTGGTTCAGTTTGTTCAGCGAAGCGCCGGACTTCCAGAAGCTGTAGGAGTTGTTTTCCGCGGTTTGCAGGGCAACCCGGATATTCTCCAGCGCCGTCATGTGAGGAAACACCGCGGAAATCTGGAATGAGCGGACAATGCCCCTGCGGGCAATGGCAGCCGATTTCAGAGGCGTGATGTCCTGACCCTTGAACAGGATCTGGCCCCGGGTCGGAATCAGGAACTTGGTGAGCAGATTGAAGACCGTGGTCTTGCCGGCGCCGTTGGGGCCAATCAGGGCGTGAATATGGCCTTTCTGAATCTTCAGATTCACGTCGTCGACCGCAACAAAGCCCTTGAATTCCTTGACAAGGTTACGGGTCTCCAGAACGTACTGTTCACTCATGAGCCAATTTACCTTTGTTATTGTTGTGCATGTCATCTATAACACAGATTAGATTGACGTATACGTAAACGTCAACACTTAATTCTGATTTTTCTGCCCAATCTCGCTAAGCAAAAAGTCGCAGATCAAAGCCGCTACCTGGTCTGTTTTTTCCAGATGAGGCGAGTGGCCAGTGTCCTCCAAAAAGACCGCTCGGGCGTTGGCGCCAATGCCGGCTACGATGTCAGTCACCTGCTCCGGAACGCCGTATTCGTCGTTTTCCCCCTGAATAATCATAGCCGGGCATTCGATGGCCGCCAGCCAGCGACTGAAATCCATCGCCGCATGAAACCCCTCATCTCGCCATACCGTCTGCCAGGCACTGAACAGATCATCGGTCCGGCGGCCATGGTACCGCTCCAATCGCTCGCGAATATCGGTTTCCCGGTAACGGATGGCCATTTCCTCTAAACCCGCGAGCGTCAGATGGTCGGCGTAGATGTGCGCCGCCATGGTGACAAGCGCCTTTACGCGGCTGCCCATGGCGCCGGCGGCCACCAGAGAAATCGAGCCACCATCACTATGCCCCACCAGCACGGCTTCCGGAATTTCAAGCCTGTCCAGCAACCGGGGCAGCCAGCGATGGCCAGCGACTTCAAGGTAGTCGTAGGGGCGCGGCAGCACTTCGGGGCTTGACCGCCCGTAACCCTGCCGGTTATAGATCAGCGCATCCCACCCTGTCGCCCTCGCAAGCTTCTCCGGAAACTTTCGCCACAGGGCAATACTGCCAAGGGATTCATGCAGAAACACCAGAACCGGCCCTTGTCGTTCCGCGTGCTGCATCCGCCTGACTTCCAGCTCAAGGCCCTCACCCACCGGCACCATCATGTCTCTTATCTGCATGGCGCTACCGGTTCGGAGGGATCGAATAGGTCATGGTGGAGTGGGCCACCGGCTCCTCTGCGCCTTCGGAGTATACGAACACTTCGCCCACCCCCATGGTACGGCCGACCTTCAGCATCGTCGCCCTGGCCCAGATCGGCTGGTGTGCCACAGGTTTGCGCAGGAAATTGATATTCAGGTTGGTGGTTACCGCCAAAGGCACCAGGCCAATCCTGCTGAGCAGCGCGGCGTACAGGGTGACGTCCGCCAGCCCCATCATGGCCGGCCCGGAGACGGTACCCCCGGGCCTGAGATGCTCCTCATCCACTTCCAGCCTCATTTCCGCCCAGCCATCCCCGAGCTTCTGCAGGGTGCCGAAGGCGGCCCCCTGCGGAAACTGCTCGTCAAGGAAGGCCTGCAACTCTTCAAACGTGATGATCATGCGCCGGTTTCTTCCTGGGCTTTATTACGAAGGACGAACCGCTGAATCTTCCCGCTTGGCGTCTTCGGCAGTTCATCAACGAACTCGATTTCCCGGGGGAAGGCGTGGGTGGACAACCGGCGGCGCACCAACTCCTGAAGTTCGTCTTTCAGGGCCTGCTCATCCGCTGGCGCCTGATCGCTCTTGATCACGACATAGGCCTTGATGATGGAGCCACGCTTTTCATCCGGTTTCCCGACTACGCCGGACTCCGCCACGGCGGCATGTTCCAGCAGTGTGCTCTCCACGTCTGCGGGGCCGACACGGTAGCCGGCGGTGGTAATAATGTCGTCGTCCCGGCCACTGAAGGAGAAGCAGCCATCGCCATGGCAGACCACCATGTCTCCGGTGAGATAGTAGCCTTTCACGAACGGGTCTTTTTCACCCCAGGTGTAACCGTCAAAGTGGAACAGAGGCGAGGCTTTCACATCCACGGCCAGTTGACCAACCTCGCCCGCGCCCACTTCCTCGTTCTTCTCGTTCAGGGCAACGACTTTATGGCCCGGGGAGGCATAGCCCATGGAGCCCTCGCGAATGGGGTGCTCAAGGCCATGGAAGTTACAGCAGGTCATACCGGTTTCGGTCTGGCCGTAGTGATCCTTGACCGGGCAGAAGTGACGATTGCGGATCCAGTTCACCACTTCCGGATTGAGGGGCTCGCCGGCACTGCTCGCGATTCGCAGACCCAGGTTCTCACCGTCTGGCAGCACATGATCGTTGGCCTTGAGCAGACGATAGGCCGTAGGCGCTGCGGCCAGGTTGGTGATCCTGTACTTGCGGATCATGTCGTAGGTGGATTCCGGCGTGAAGCCCCCGGGGTTGAAATGGGTCGCATGTCCCATCAACAGAGGACCTACCACCGCGTAATAAAGACCGTAGGCCCAGCCGGGATCGGCCACATTCCAGAACCTGTCGTCGTCCCGCAGATCGATGGCGTACTTCATGTAGACATAGAATGCCAGCAGCGCTTTGGCCGGAACGGCAACGCCCTTGGACTTGCCCACCGTACCGGACGTAAACATCTGCAGGAACGGCTCGTCACCTCTAACCATGACCGGCTCAAACTCACTCGACTGCGCCGCCAGGGTTTCCTCGAAACCGGGGACTTCAGCGTCAATCTCATCGGCGTTTACAGCGAGTACCGGCGGGCACACCTTCACATCATTCAGCTTGGGGAAGTTTTCCGGATTGGTCACCACCAGCCTGGTGCCGGCCCGCTCAAAACGGTATTCAATAGCCCCGGACCCAAAGGCAGTAAACAGGGGTTGATACACGGCACCGGCACGTAAGGCTCCCGCGATGACAATCAACAGTTCCGGTGTACGCGGCAGGAGCGCAGCCACCCGGTCACCCTTTCCAATGCCTTGGGACGTCAGGTAGTTGGCAAATCGGGCCGACTGCTCTTTCAGCTCGGCAAAGGTCAGAACACCGTCACCGCCACCCTCTTTTTCGTAGTAAAGGGCGACGCGCCGGGGATCGTCCGCCCACTTGTCGCAGATTTCGTGGCATACGTTGAGCCCGCTATCCAGACGTCCATCCAGGATGTCCGCTTCCAGGGCAGCAGGATCGAAGTTGTTGTAAACGTCGGTGTATTGCGGAAGGCTCATTCTCAACTCCTGGTGTTTTTATCATCGAAAGTAGGAATCAAGGTTTAGCACAGGCTTCACCTTACGTAAAGGTAAACTTTAGACCAAACAGGAAGAAATCCGGAGCGCTTCGTGAGGAGACAAACCGGCGCAGCCCGGCAGGCCGCGCCGGGTGAGGAGGTCAGGATTTCGGGGTGATATTCCAGGAGTGGCGGCCGGAAAGAATATGGCGCAGGGACCCACACTCCACCATGGGGTCATCGCAGTTCACAACGATGTCTGAGCGGGCAATGACATAGCCCTTGCCGGTGATGCTGTTCTTGATTACCTGGTATTCACCCTCCTCTTCAACGGCGGTAAATTCACCGATAAAGCCGGTCTCTCTCAGGGAAACGGTTTCGAGCTTGTCACCCGGCTTAATACTGCCTTCGTAGTTCATCAACGCCAGGCGGGCGGAAGTGCCAGTGCCGGTGGTGCTCCGGCAAATCACACCGGGATGCACATAGGTTGCAGACCGGGAGCGGTAATAGCCTTCGGCCACATGCCCTACGGGACCCATGAAGTGAAGGAACGGCAGTGGCCCCACATCGCCAAGGGTGTAATGGGAAAAGCCCCGTTCGGCCTGGATGGCCTCAACAATGGCATGGGCGGTTTCCGACAGCTTGCGCTCTTCGTCCAGGGTCAGATCAAAGCCCAGACTGGACGCATCCACCAGCGCATAAAAGCCACCGCTGTATGCCACGCTGTAGGTAATCTCACCCAACGAGGGCACGTCGATGCTGGCCTTGTAGGTGTGGATATAACTGGGCAGGCCTTCACAGGTAATGGCTTCCACCACGCCGTCCTGCACGGTCGCCTCGATCTGAACCAGGCCAGCAGGGGATTCCAGGAGAAAGTTCTGTTTGCCTTCCTGCTTCGGCAGGATACCTGATTCCAGCACTGCGGTGGCCGTGCAGATGGTGTTAGAGCCGGAGTAAATCGGGTAACCCATGACTTCCATGATGATGTAACCGGCCGCGGCCCGGGGATCCGTTGGCGGCACCAGCAAATCCACGGACATTTCGGGCACGCCATATGGCTCTTCCAACAAAAGCCGGCGCAGGCCATCGGCGTCATCCCGCAGGTATTCCATCTGAGCACGGACCGTATCGCCGGGCAATTGATCAATGCCACCGGTTACGATGCGGCTGACATCACCGCCGGCATGGGTATCCATCAACTGAATGGTAATCTCGGGTTTCATCAGGCACTCTCCAGTGACCAGGGTTGGCCGTGTTCTTCCCATTGTGAGTCGGGAACGATCACGATCTTGCCGAGATAATTGCTACCCCGGTTCACAAAATACTTTTCTGCCCGATGCAGATCAGAGAGCCTGAAGGCACCGTGCAGAACCGGTTTCAGTTGCCCTCCCCGAATCCAGGCCATCAGTTGCTCCGCTTCTTCCCGGGTGCCATGGGAGACACTGAAAATGTGCACCTGAATAGAGGTAGATACGGGTCCAAAGGATTTCGCTGATGTTGCCGCCGCTGGCACCGGTTACCAGTACCCGAGTTTTTCGATATCACCGTGACCGGTAAGAACCATGGCCTTCATGGTAGTCGGGATCATGGGCGGGCGATCCTCCCTGTCTGCTGAATTTTGGGTGTCCAGAGAGGATAGGTGAGTTTCCGGGGTGTGTCAGTGCGTGTTGCGGGTATCCATTATTCCCGCTATCGCGCAATAACCTTGTAGACCGGGCGCAGCTTGGGAATCTGCTTGAGGACCACCTGGATAACCGTCATCAATGGCACAGCCAGAAGCACGCCCACTGGCCCCCACAGCCAGCCCCAGAAGAAGATCGAGACAAAGATAACCACCGGATTGATCGCCATGCGAAAGCCATGGATCCAGGGCTCGATAAACAGACCTACAAGGGTCGTCAGCCCCAGGAAACCCAGGGGCGCGATCACCATCATCCAGAGTTCATCCAGGCTGACGGCTGATACGATTGTCAGCATCGAAATCGAGAGAATATTGCCCAGATAGGGAATAAACCGGGCCAGCCCTGCCACCAGCCCCCAGACCGCCGGATCCGGCAAGCCGGCGCCCCAGGATATAAGGCCGGTGATAGTGCCGACGGCCAGATTGCTCAATCCCAGAACGCCCAGGTAGCGGGCAATCTGATGCTGCGAATCATGAGTGATCCGTAACACCGTTTTGCGCTGATCAATGGGGAGCTGACGAACAAAGTTCCTGGTCAGACGGTCACCGCTGACCAGAAGGAAATAGGTCAATGCCAGTGCCAGCGCGAGGCCCGCGATGCCGTTCCGGGCTTTGGCCATCAACTGGCTGCGCCAGGAGTCCGTTTGCAGAACAACCGCCGTTGGCTGTTGTTGCTCTGTCTCGGAAAGCTCCTCCACGGATTTCTCGACCTGCTTCGCTGATTCCGTCACCCTGGCAATCTGGCGACGGATCTCGCTCTCGCCTACCAACAGCCTGGAGATCCCCTGCGGCACCTCCTCCACCCACTTCAGCGCCGGGGTCGCGACCGCAAGGGTGATACCAACAATCCCGGCCAGTACCAGCATGACTAAAACCAGCGAGCTGACCACCCGCGGAATCCGCCATGTGACGTAGGCCTTCTTCACCAGTGGCGACAGCAACAGGCTCGTCATTAACGCGAGAATGATAGGCATGACAATCTCATGGGCCAGATACAGGGTATACAGAATACCCAGGCCGAACAGCCCGTAGATTGGCGTGGCAAGATCCGATGAAATCAGCGGGCGCACGCTTTCGCCCGCCGAGTCGTTATTTGTGGAATGGTCATCCATGATGAACCCTGCAGACCTTGAAAAAAGTCCGGCCCGGAAAACCGGACCGGCATTCAAAACCGTCAGTCTACCCTCACCAGTGCCAGGGTGCACCCGGGAGAGGGTTATATGGGGCGTAATCACCGACAGGCAAGAGGGTCGATTTAGCGGCGTTTACAATCAAACAGTTAAATGTGCTCTAATCAACTGGTCAGACAGCCCAGCAATCTGACCCCCAGCAACTCGCCGCCCCCGATCAAGAATCGCAAACCGATCCGCATACTTCCGCGCAAACGGCAACTTCTGCTCAACGAGCAGAACGGTCAGCCCATCCTCCTCGATCAGCCTGCGAATAACCTCCCCAATCTGCGCCACAATATTCGGCTGAATCCCCTCCCCCGGTTCGTCCAGAATCAGCAGCCTCGGTTCAATCACCAGCGCCCGCCCAATCGCGAGTTGCTGCTGCTGACCGCCAGACAGGTCGCCGCCCCTGCGGTGCCGCATTTCCTTCAGCACCGGGAACAGCTCATAGACACGTTCGGGGATTTTCTTGCTGCCGTCCTTGCGTACGGCCAGGCCGGTGCGCAGGTTTTCTTCCACGGTCAGCAGGGGGAAAATCTGCCGTCCCTGGGGCACGTAGCCGATGCCGAGGCGTGATCGATCTTCCACTTTCTTTTTGGTGAGCTCCACATCCCCGGCGAATTCAATACTGCCGCTTTTGGTGGCTTCCTCGCCCATGATGCATTTCATCAGGGTGGTTTTGCCCACGCCGTTGCGGCCCATTACGCAGGTGCATTGACTCTGGGGTACGTCCATGTCCAGATCCCAGAGGGTGTGGCTTTCGCCGTAAAACTGGTTGAGCTTCCGGATCTTCAGCATTACGCCTCCTCCCCGAGATACACCTTGATCACTTCCGGGTCGTTGGAGACCTGGTCCATGGAGCCTTCGGCCAGCACGCTGCCCTGGTGCAGCACGGTCACCTTGCGGGCAATGGAGCGCACGAAACCCATGTCGTGCTCCACCACCACAACGGACTGTTTGCCGGCCAGGCTGGTGAGCAGTTCGGCGGTGCGCTCCATTTCCTGTTCGGTCATGCCGGCGACCGGTTCGTCCACCAGCAGCAGGCGCGGCTTCTGCATCAGCAGCATACCGATTTCCAGCCACTGCTTCTGGCCATGGGAGAGGATACCGGCGAGGCGGTCCCGCAGGTCTTTCAGGCCGATCATTTCCAGCACTTCGTCGATGCGGTCCCGGAATTGTGGTTTCATCACGGCGGTGAGCGTGGGCAATACCCGCTTGTCCGCCGCCATGGCCAGCTCCAGGTTCTCGAACACTGTGAGGGCTTCGAACACCGTGGGTTTCTGGAACTTGCGGCCGATGCCCAGAGAGGCGATGTCCGGCTCGTTCATGGTGAGCAGGTTGTGGCGGCTGCCGAACCACACCGAGCCGGTGTCTGGCCGGGTTTTACCGGTGATGATGTCCATCATGGTGGTTTTGCCGGCGCCGTTGGGGCCGATAATGCAGCGCAGTTCACCGTCGTCGATGGTGAGGTTGAGGTTGTTGATGGCCTTGAAGCCGTCAAAGCTCACGTTCACGCCTTCCAGGTACAGGATGGGGCCGTGGCGCACGTCCACCGGGGACTGCACCGGCGCGAGGAATTCGAATACCTGGTCGCGATTGGCCAGTTCCTGAAAAATGCTCATGCGGCGGCCTCCTGCCCAGTGGCTGTGTCGTCATCGATTTTGGCTTTGCGGCGTTTCTGCAGCAGCCCGGCAATGCCCTTGGGCAGGAACACGGTGACCAGCACAAACAGGCCGCCGAGGGCGAACAGCCAGGCGTCCGGCATGATGCCGGTGAACACGGTTTTGGCGTAGTTCACCAGGATGGCGCCGATCACCGCGCCGTAGAGAGTTGCGCGACCACCCAGGGCCACCCATACCACGATCTCGATGGAGAACAGCGGCGAGAATTCGCTGGGGTTGATGATGCCCACTTGAGGCACGTACAGCGCTCCGGCCACGCCCGCCAGCATGGCGGACACCACGAACACGAACAGCTGAACCCGTTCCACCCGGTAACCCAGGAAGCGGGTACGGGCCTCGGCGTCCCGGCAGGCCACGCTCACCCGGCCCAGTTTGCTGGTCACAATGCCCCGGCAGATCACGTAGCCAATGGCCAGGGCGATACCGGTGGCGATGAACAGCCCGAGGCGGGTGGCGTCCGTGCGCAGGTTGAAGCCAAGGATGTCCTTGAAGTCGGTCAGGCCGTTGTTGCCGCCGAAGCCCATCTCGTTGCGGAAGAAGGCCAGCATCAGGGCAAAGGTGAGCGCCTGGGTGATGATGGAGAGGTACACCCCGGTTACCCGCGAGCGGAAGGCCAGAAAGCCGAACACCAGGGCCAGCAGGCCCGGGGCCAGCAGCACCATGAGGAAGGCAAACCAGGCCATGTCGAAGCCGTGCCAGAACCAGGGCAGCTCCTGCCAGTTCAGGAACACCATGAAGTCCGGCAGGATGGGATCGCCATACACACCGCGATCACCAATCTGGCGCATCAGGTACATACCCATGGCGTAGCCGCCGAGAGCAAAGAAGGCGCCGTGGCCCAGGCTGAGGATACCGAGGTAACCCCACACCAGGTCCACCGCCACCGCCAGCAGGGCGTAACACAGGTATTTGCCCAGCAAAGTGACAGTAAAGGCGCTGACATGCAGGGCGCTGTCCTGGGGAATAAACAGGTGTAGGAAGGTCACCACCACCAGGGCCGCGAACAATACACCCAGGAACACTTGCGTGGACCGCTCACGCAGGGGTCTTGTTAGCCACATAACTGGTGTCCCTTCTGGCTAATTATTTGATTCACTGAGCCTCTGAGCGTCTTGAGAGCAAGGCGCAGTGGCGAAGGTTTGGTGGTTCCAAATCGAGTCGCTGTAACGCGGCTATCAAGGCGTTCAGGGGCTCCCGAAGGGCGAGGCGCTTGCGCCTCGCAGTGGATTAAAGAATTGGCTAGACGGGACACCTTAACCCTCCGCAGCCCGGCCTTTCTGGGGGAAGAGCCCCTTCGGCCGTTTCTGGATAAACAGGATGATGAACACCAGCACAATGATCTTGGCGAGTACGGCACCGGCCCAGGGTTCGAGCAGCTGGTTGATGGTGCCCAGGGAAAGCCCGGCAATGAGGGTGCCCCAGAGATTCCCTACGCCACCGAACACCACCACCATGAACGAGTCGATGATGTAGTTCTGGCCCAGGTTGGGGCCCACGTTGGTGAGCTGGGACAGCGCTACCCCGGCCAGGCCGGCAACGCCGGAGCCCAGGGCAAAGGTCATGATGTCCACCCTTGTGGCGCGGATGCCCATGGAGCGTGCCATGGCACGGTTCTGGGTAACGGCGCGCACTTCCAGGCCCAGGCGGGTCTTGCGCATGATCAGCATCAGCGCAGCGAAAACAATCAGCGCGAACGCCAGAACGTACAGGCGGTTGAGAGTCAGCGAGAGAGCGTCGTTGATCACCAGGGAGCCGCTCATCCAGTCAGGGGTCACCACGGTGCGGTTCTGGGGAGAGATCACCGTGCGCACCAGCTGTTGCAGGATCAGGCTGATGCCGAAGGTGGCCAGCAGAGTTTCCAGCGGGCGGCCTTTGAGGTATTGGATAACGCTGCGCTCAATGATAATGCCTGCGGTAGCAGCCACCAGGAAGCCGGCGGGAATCGAGAGAATCAGGGCCAGGCCGGGCTGGCCGGGTAGGAGTTGCTGCATGCCCCAGGTGGTGTAAGCACCCAGCATGATCAGTTCGCCGTGGGCCATGTTGATCACGCCCATCACACCAAAGGTGATGGCCAGGCCGATGGCGGCGAGAACCAGAACTGAACCCAGTGAGAGCCCGAAATACAGGGTCTCGGCGGCACGGTTCAGTTTGAGTTTCTGTTCGATGCTTTCCAGGGCTTCGGTGGCGCTTGCCGCCAGTGCCTGGTTATCGCTTCGGGCCGCTTCGTTGAGGGCGGCGCGGGCGCGGGGGTGCAGGCTGCCGGCCAGCACGTCCACAGCCTCCACACGGCCTTCGCCTACCCGGTAAATGGCCACGGCTTCTTCAATGCGGTTGCGTACGCCGGCGTCTTCTTCCAGCGCCAGTCGGGCTTCCAGCGGCTCGACCAGTGAGGCGTCCACTTTGCCCATCATGTCCTGTGCGGAGGCTTCACGCACATCGGGGTCTGCGGCATTCAGGTCCAGCATGGCCAGTATGCCCTCAAGCTGGCCCCGTATGCGGTTGTTGATGGCGACTCTGTCCAGCTCACGGCGGGACATTTCACCCAGGTTCTCTCCGGTCAGCGGATCGGCGATTTCCCAGTCCCGGCCCCGGTTGTTCAATACCAGCACCACCTGCCCGGTGTCTTTTACCCGGCTCAGACGGTTGTTTCCGTAGGCTTCGAGCCAGCCCCTGGCTCTTTCATCACCGCTGCTGACGATGGCGTTCACCGCCTCCTCCACTTTGCTGGCCGGCGCTTCTGCAAGGTTGGTCAGCAAAGCCTTGCCACGGTCGTTTTCCTGCGCCACTGCGGGCAGCGATAGCGGGGTGATAACGGCAACCAGGGCGATAAACAGTAATGTGAGCGATCGGCAGATGCTCATGGGTGTGTCCTGTCTGTTGAAAGCGTGGTGCGGGGCAACAACCGGGGGCAACTCAGCCTCCCCCGGTTGTCCATGGTGCTATTCCATAGCGCTATGCGATCCCTGCCTTACTCGGCTTCAGCGGCCATCTCGCCCGCGGACGCGCCACAGGTGCCGGTTGCGGTGTTGAAGGTTCCGCAGAACATGGGCTTGCGCCAGTCGGCGATCATGTCCCGTGAACCCGGCAGATAGTCAGACCAGGCATCGCCGGCCACGGTAGACGGGGTCTCCCAGACCACGGAGAACTGGCCATTGTCCTGGATTTCACCGATCAGAACCGGTTTGGTGATGTGGTGGTTGGGCATCATGGCGGCATAGCCACCGGTGAGGTTGGGCACAGTGACACCGACGATGGCGTCTTTCACCGCGTCCACGTCAGTGGTACCGGCTTTCTTGACGGCTTCCACGTACATGTTGAAGCCGATGTAGTGAGCTTCCATCGGGTCGTTAGTAACCGCTTCCTCGTTACCGGTGTGCTTGATCCACTGGTCAATGAAGTCGTAGTTGGCGTCGCTGTCCACGCTCATGAAATAGTTCCAGGCCGCCAGATGGCCAACCAGCGGCGCGGTATCGATACCGGAGAGTTCCTGCTCACCCACGGAGAAGGCGACAACCGGGATGTCGGAGGCGGAGATGCCCTGGTTGCCCAGCTCACGATAGAAGGGCACGTTGGCGTCGCCGTTGATGGTGGAAACCACGGCGGTCTTCTTGCCGGCGGAACCGAAGCGCTTGATATCAGAGACAATGTTCTGCCAGTCGGAGTGACCGAAAGGCGTGTAGTTGATCATGATGTCTTCTTTGGCCACACCCATGTCCACCAGGTAGGTCTCAAGGATCTTGTTGGTGGTGCGCGGGTATACGTAGTCGGTGCCCGCCAGTACCCAGCGCTCCACGCCGATTTCGTTCATCAGGTAGTTCACCGCAGGGATGGCCTGCTGGTTGGGCGCAGCGCCGGTGTAGAAGACGTTCTCGGAAGATTCCTCACCCTCGTACTGCACCGGGTAGAACAGAAGGCCGTTCAGCTCTTCCACCACCGGCAGTACGGATTTACGGGACACTGAGGTCCAGTTACCGAAGATAACGT
The DNA here is from genome assembly GCF_030540945.1 of Marinobacter sp. SS8-8. NCBI lineage: Bacteria > Pseudomonadati > Pseudomonadota > Gammaproteobacteria > Pseudomonadales > Marinobacteraceae > Marinobacter > Marinobacter sp. SS8-8. The sequence continues at coordinate 449,943 of NZ_JASSVN010000001.1, forward strand.
CAACTTTTTCCTGGGCCAGAAGCTCGCGGGCTTTTTCAGCGAACAGCGGCCAGTTGGAGGCCGGGTCCACAACAACCGCCTCCATCTGACGACCCAGCACACCGCCCTTGGCGTTCTGTTGCGCGATCAGCATTTCTACGGTGTCTTTCAGGACAGTTTCACTGATGGCCATAGTGCCGGAAAGGCTGTGCAGGATGCCCACCTTGATGGGGTCTTCCGCGGCCATGGAGTTGAAGGAGATGGAAAGTGCGAGTGCAGAGAGGCCCAGTTTCATGTGTTTTTTGAGGCTCATGTTGCGCGTCCTTTTCATAGTTGGGTCTTGAGTTGGAGGGTGCAGTTCGTCTTGAAACTCACAGGAGCCACTGCATCTGCTGTTCCACATTCCATGTATATCCATCTAAAACAAACAGTTATCTAGTATACAAGTCAAGCAGGTACTGACAGGGAGCCATCAACGCCCCTCCAACCTTCTGTTTTACTGTTCAGTTTTGGTGCGCCCGCACCGGCCTTGGGCGGGCTTCGCCGGAGCACTTCTGCGCCAAGAATTAATAACTCGCTGTTTTTACAGAATTATTAAGAAATTTCCGCAAATGGCACAGGCATTGCCATCCCACATGTATACAAGTTGATAACGCACATGAGGACGACCAATGCCTTCAACACTCGGATGGACCATCAAGGACTGGCAGAACACCTATAGAGAAGGCGCTTCGCCTGAGTCATTACTGGGTGAGTTACTGGCGGGGCTGGATATCACAGACCTAGCCTGGATTTCCCTGCTGGATGGCAATGGCCTGGCCGAAGCCCTGGCAGAGCTGGAACAGACCCTGGAAGCCGCCGGCGGCGACAAGGCCGCACTGCCGCTCTATGGCATTCCGTTCGCGGCAAAAGACAACATAGATGCCCGAGGCTTTGAAACCACCGCTGCCTGCCCGACTTTCGCCTACACCCCGAAAGAAGACGCCACCACCATTGCCCGTCTGAAGGCCGCCGGCGCGGTGGTGATCGGCAAAACCAACCTGGACCAGTTTGCCACCGGCCTGGTGGGTACCCGCTCGCCCTATGGCGCGGTGCCCAACAGCTTCAAGCCGGAAGTGGTCAGCGGCGGCTCCAGCTCCGGCTCAGCCTCGGTTGTTGCCAGAGGCTTGGTGCCATTTTCCCTGGGCACCGACACTGCCGGCTCCGGCAGGGTGCCGGCAGGGCTCAACAACCTGGTGGGTCTGAAGCCGACCAGGGGCCGGTTCAGTATTCGCGGCGTGGTGCCGGCCTGCCGCTCCCTGGATTGCGTGTCCATCTTTGCGCTTACCGTCAACGACGCTGGCCTGGTATCCGATGTGATGACCGGGTTCGACGCCGGTGATGCGTTTTCCCGCAAGGCACCTTACGCCCTGCCCCTGGACGGCCCCGCCCTTCGTCGGCCCGGCCCGATCAGACGGCTGGCCATTCCGGAACATCCCCAGTGGTTCGGTGACCCGCAGTCGGAAGCGGCCTGGAACACCACCATCAGCCTGTGGCGCGGGCTGAATGTTGAGCTGGTTCCCATGGATTTCAGCCCCATGCTGGAACTGGCGGCGCTGCTCTACGAGGGCCCCTGGGTGGCCGAGCGCCACGCCGCTGTGGAAGCGTTCATGGCCAGCCACGCCGATGATATGAACCCGGTGGTCAAAGGCATTATCAGCAACGCCGGCAAGTTCAGCGCCACCGATACCTTCAAGGCCCAGTACCGCAAGGAAGAGCTGCAACGCCAGATCGATGTACTGCTGGCCGATGTGGACGCCTTGCTGGTGCCCACTGCGCCTACCGCGCCCACCATCCAAGCGGTCAACGCCGACCCGGTGACCCTCAACAGCCAACTGGGCACCTACACCAATTTTGTAAACCTGGCGGACATGAGCGCACTGGCGATTCCCGCCGGCTTCCGGGACGACGGCCTGCCCTTCGGCGTGACGCTGATCAGCGGCGCCTGGAAGGACACCGAACTGCAGAACCTGGCCTGCCAGTGGCTCAACGCTCACCCGACACCCCTGGGCGCCACCGATAAAGTCCGCCCGGAAGAAACCCCGGACGCTGCCATTTCAACACCAACCGTGCAGGTGGCGGTGGTCGGCGCTCACCTCAGCGGCATGCCCCTGAACACTCAGCTCACCGAACGCTTCGCGGTGCTGCTGGAGCAAACCACCACCTCCGCCCATTACCGGCTCTACGCCCTGCCCAACACCACCCCGCCAAAACCCGGCCTGAAACGGGTTGCTGCGGGCCAGGGAGAGAACAAGAAGGGTGAACAGATCATCGTGGAAGTCTGGGAGATGCCCGCCTCAGCCTTCGGCTCCTTTGTGGATCTGATTCCAGCGCCCCTGGGCATCGGCAATGTGGAACTGGCCGATGGCCGCTGGGTGAACGGTTTTATCTGCGAAGGCTACGGCTTCGACGGCGCCCGGGATGTCACCGAATTCGGCGGCTGGCGAGCATTTGTGACTGCTGAAAACGGGGTCAGATGAAATTTTCATCTGACCCCAACTTCAAAATTCAAAAAAGGGGTCAGAAGAAAGCGTTCTTCTGACCCCGGGTTCACAGGAGATTCCAGACCATGTTCTCTAAAGTACTGATCGCCAACCGGGGCGAAATCGCGGTTCGCACCATTCGCACCCTCAAGGCCATGGGCGTTGGCAGTGTTGCCGTCTACTCCCACCAGGATCGCCATAGCCTGCATGTAACCCTGGCCGATGAATCCGTGGCCCTCACCGGTAACGGCGCCAGCGAAACCTACCTCGACAAGGCCCAGATTCTGTCGGCCGCCAAGCACACCGGCGCCGAGGCGATCATTCCGGGGTATGGCTTTCTCTCCGAGAACGCCGACTTCGCCGAGGCCTGCGAGGCCGACGGTATTGCCTTCATCGGCCCCACACCCCACCAGATGCGCGAGTTCGGCCTGAAGCACCGGGCCCGGGAACTGGCGGAAGCCGCCGGTGTGCCCCTGGCCCCGGGCAGCGGCCTGCTGGAAAGCCTGGACGAAGCCCTGCAAACCGCCAACCGACTGGGCTACCCGGTGATGCTGAAAAGCACCGCCGGCGGCGGCGGCATCGGGCTGACCCGCTGCAACAGCGAAAGCGAACTGCGGGACGCCTTTGAAACCGTGCGCCGGCAGGGCCAGAGCTTCTTTAATGACAGCGGCGTGTTCCTGGAGCGTTTCATCGCCCGGGCCCGCCATGTGGAAGTGCAGATATTCGGCGACGGCCAAGGCAATGTAGTTGCCCTTGGCGAACGGGATTGCTCCCTGCAGCGCCGGAACCAGAAAGTGGTGGAGGAAACCCCGGCCCCGAACCTGCCGGCGGCCACCCGCCAGAAGATGCTGGATGCCGCCGTCTCCCTCGGCCAATCGGTAAATTACCGCTCCGCCGGCACTGTGGAATACATCTACGACGCCGACCGGGACGAGTTCTACTTCCTGGAAGTGAATACCCGCTTACAGGTGGAGCACCCGGTGACCGAGTCTGTCACCAGCCTGGACCTGATCGAATGGATGCTGAAGATCGCCGCCGGAGAAAGCCCGGACCTGGCCGGTTTCGAGCCGGAACTTAACGGCGCGTCCATGGAAGTGCGCATCTACGCCGAAGATCCGCTCAAGGATTTCCAGCCCTCGCCCGGTGAACTGACCGACGTGCACTGGCCGGAAGACAATGTGCGGGTGGATACCTGGGTGGAAAACGGCAGCGAGGTGTCCGCCCACTACGACCCGATGATTGCCAAGCTGATTGTGCACGGCAAAGACCGGCGCGAGGCCCTGGCCCAACTGAAAGCCGCCCTGGCGGAAACCCGGCTGATGGGCATTGCCACCAATCTGGATTACCTGCGCCAGGTGGTCGCCCAGCAGAGCTTTGCCGATGGCATTGTCTCCACCTGCGCACTGGAGCGCTTCGAGTTCAAACCCGCCGTGGCGGAGGTGGTCAAACCCGGCACCTACACCACGGTGCAGGACTACCCGGGTCGCGTGGGCTACTGGAACATCGGCGTGCCGCCCAGCGGCCCCATGGATGACTACGCCTTCCGGATTGCCAACCGCATCGTCGGCAACCACAGCGAAGCCGCCGGCCTGGAAGCCACACTGATCGGCCCCAGCCTGAAGTTCCACAAAGATTCCGTTGTCGCCCTGACCGGTGCGCTCACCGAGGCCACCCTGGACAACAAACCTGTGGAATTCTGGAAACCCATCACGGTGAAAGCCGGCCAGGTTCTGACGGTGGGCAAGGCCATCAAGGGCTGTCGCACCTACCTCGCCGTGCGCGGTGGCTTTGATGTGCCGGTGTATCTCGGCAGCCGCTCCACCTTCGCCCTCGGCCAGTTCGGCGGCCACGGCGGCCGGCCCTTGCGCCCTGGCGACATGCTCGGCATCAGCCAGATCAGCCTGCCGGCCTGCACCACCACGGCACCGACACACGACCCCGCCCCGGCGGACCCGGACCTGATTCCCCACTATCCAGACCACTGGGAAATCGGTGTGCTCTATGGCCCCCACGGCGCGCCGGATTTCTTCACCGAACAATCCATCGAGAAGTTCTTCGAGCAGGACTGGGAAGTTCACTACAACTCCAACCGCCTGGGCATCCGCCTGAACGGACCCAAGCCCGAGTTCACCCGCGCCGACGGTGGCGAAGCGGGTCTGCACCCCTCCAACATCCACGACTGCGAATACGCCATCGGCTCCATCAACTTCACCGGCGACATGCCCGTGATTCTCACCAGGGACGGCCCCAGCCTGGGCGGTTTTGTGTGCCCGGCGACCATCGCCAAGGCCGAATTATGGAAAGTCGGCCAGGTAAAACCCGGCGATACCATCCGGTTCGTGGCCATCGATAACGACACCGCCGTGGAACTCTCCGAGCGCCAGGAACTGGCCGTCAAGAGCCTGATGGCGCCGCCGATGGTGGATCTGGTGAAACCGGACCTGGCCCCGGAGAACGGTCTCTCGGCGACAATCCTAGCCCATCTGGAAGAAACCGACGGTCGACCGGAGGTCACCTATCGCCAGGCCGGCGACCAGTACATCCTGCTGGAATACGGCGCCAACGTGATGGACCTGGGGTTCCGCCTGCGCATCCACGCCCTGATGGAAGCCATCGCCGACCTGCAGCCCAACGGCCTGCTGGAACTCTCCCCCGGCGTGCGCTCGCTGCAGTTGCGATACGATGCCCGCATCCTGCCGCAGGCGGCGCTGATGGAGTACCTGCTGGACCTGGAAGCCACCCTGCCACCCACGGACGAACTGAAAGTCCGCAGCCGGGTTATCCACCTGCCCATGGCCTTCGAAGACAGCGCCACCCTCGAAGCGGTGGACAAGTACCGCCAGTCCGTGCGCGATACCGCACCCTGGCTGCCCAACAACGTCGACTTCATGCAACGCATCAACGGCCTGCCCAGCCGCGAGGCCGTCCGCGACATCCTGTTCTCGGCCCGCTATCTGGTGCTCGGTCTTGGCGACGTTTACCTGGGCGCGCCCTGTGCCGTGCCACTGGACCCAAGGCACCGGATGCTCACCTCAAAGTACAACCCGGCCCGGACCTACACGGCGGAAGGCACCGTAGGCATCGGCGGCGTGTACATGTGCATCTACGGCATGGACTCCCCCGGCGGCTACCAGCTTGTCGGTCGCACCCTGCCGATCTGGAATAAGTACCTGAAGAACCCACAGTTCGCAGAAGGCGCCCCCTGGCTGCTACGCTTCTTCGACCAGGTGTGCTACTACCCGGTAACCGAAGCCGAACTGGACGAAAAGCGCGACCAGTTCCGCGCCGGCCAGCTGACCGTGAAAATCGAGGAAGAAACCTTCGACCTGAAATCCCATCAGGCCTTCCTGGACGCCAACGCCGACGCCATCGCCGAATTCCGCGAATTGCAGCAGGTGGCCTATGCTAAAGAGGTGGCCCTGTGGAAAGACAGCGAAGCCGAAGAACTGGATAAACTGGCCAAGGCCCCGCCGAAAGCGGATGCCTCCGACCTGGCGAAATTCGGGGAGCTGGTGAGTGCGGAGATTGCTGGTAACATCTGGAAGTGCCTGGTGAAGCCTGGCGATACCGTCGCCGAAGGTGATCCGCTGGTGATCGTGGAGGCTATGAAAATGGAATTCGAGATCAACGCGACCCAGGCCGGGGAGATCAGTGCCATGCATGTGGAGCCTGGCAAGGCCGTGACTCCCGGGGAGCCTTTATTAAGTATCAAGATTTAGGCTTGGGAGTTTTGCCTTTTTTGGCTGCCAGCTCTGGAGTGGCGCCGATGGGTTTACGGCGTCTTTTGCAAAGCTTCCCCGATAGCCGCGCCCAGAGGCCAAACTCCCCCCAAGAGGCAACCCGGAACCAAAAGAAGGGGCGAACGAAAAGAAAATGGCAACAAACACCAAAAGAAAAGAGTCCATGGCAGACAGGGTTTACGAAGCCCTGAAGGACGACATCTTTGAGTTCCGCCTGATCCCCGGTGACAAGTTCAGCGAGGGCGATGTGGGGGGGCGCCTGCATGCCAGCCGAACGCCGGTTCGGGAGGCGCTGTACCGATTACAGCGGGAGGGCTACGTGGAGGTGTTGTTCCGCAGTGGCTGGCAGGTAAAGCCATTTGATTTCCGGCAGGTGGAAGAACTGTATGACCTGCGGATTACCCTGGAACGTGCGGCCATGCACAAGATTTGCGGGCTGGATGAGGAACCCTCCGCAATCCGCATGCTGACCGCCATCTGGAACCCCGATCACCCATCGGAACGGGCAGTGGGCAGCACGGTTCGGGCGCTGGATGAGAGTTTTCACTGTGACCTGGTGGCCGCCGCTGGCAACCGGGAGATGACGCGGATTCACCGGGAGATCACCGACCGGCTGCGGATTATCCGGCGGCTGGATTTCACCCGGGATGATCGGGTAGATGCCACCTATGTGGAGCACGCCGAGATTCTGGAAGCGCTTAGAAACGGCATCGCCGGCGAGGCGGCGGATCGTTTGACCCACCATATCCGCGCCAGCCAGAGGGCCGTTCGGGAGATCACCATGGAGCGAATCCAGGAGGCGGCCGCGGCGCACCGGCACATTGAAAACGGGGTCAGATGAAAACGGGGTCAGATGAAAATTTCATCTGACCCCAAGTTCATTCGCCGGAATGCTTACAAAACTGTAAGACATATCGCACAATCTTCGGGGCGATTCTCCGATAGGTGCAAATTCCATCCCCGATAGAATAGGCGGTGTCAGGGAGGAGAAGTCGGCAAGGAATGTTGGCTCAGGGATGACAACTCCACGGATAAGGGGTTGCCCGCGGGATCAGGGCATGCAGGGATGACCACAAGGAAGACGCGTTCAGGAAGATGCGCACGCCTGAAGGAGCAGGCAGGGGTCAGCCACGGAATCGGGGATCACATGGAGCGTGGTCCCGTCCGTGCACTTTTCTGCCTACCAGACATTTCTGCATACCTTCTTACATTTCGCTTCTGCTGCTTTGCGCCCTGGCACAACACCAATAACGCAAATTAGCCTCAGGAGCTTACACCCATGAAACGCACACCGCTTTTCGCCACCCTCATTCTGCTGTTCAGCCTGGTAACCGGCTTTGCTTACGCCGAAGAAGCCGCCATCAACATCAACACCGCCGATGTAGCCACCCTGGCCAGCCTGAACGGTGTTGGCCAAAGCAAAGCCGAAGCCATCGTTGCCTACCGGGAAGCCAATGGCCCCTTCGCGGTGACCGCAGACCTTGCCAAGGTCAAAGGCATTGGCGAGCGCACTGTCGAGAAGAACGCAGAGCGTCTGACCGTCAAGTAATACCCCGGGCAGTGGCGCACGGCCACTGCCCTCTTTGCCTCCCCCGCCCTTCTCTTTGTCACTGCCCATAAAGTCGCCTGGCAACACAGCCTTCGCCACCCTATTATTGCTGAATAAAAAGTCAAAACAGACGAGCGTCGGCACATGGTTGATCCCATCAAGGTTTATCCGTCAAAACCCGCGAAGGTCTATTTCTACGGCACCTGCCTGGTGGACCTGATATACCCGGACGCGGGCATTGCCGGGGTGGAGCTTCTGGAGCGGGAAGGCATTGAAGTGCTATTTCCCCAGAACCAGACCTGTTGCGGCCAGCCCGCCTACACCTCGGGCTATCACGACCAGGCCCGTTCCGTTGCCAGGGCTCAACTGGATCTGTTCCCGGGCGACTGGCCCATTGTGGTGCCTTCCGGCTCCTGTGGCGGGATGATGCGCAAGCATTACCCGGCCCTGTTCAAAGACACCACAGACGAAGTGAAGGCCGCCGAGGTGGCTGGCCGGGTCTGGGAGCTGACGGATTTCCTGCTCAACGTTTGCCATATCAAGCTGGAAGATCTGGGCGAGCCCACCACCGTTGCCATGCACACGTCCTGCTCGGCCCGCCGTGAAATGGGCGTGGCGGAAGTCGGCCCCAAACTGCTGGGACAGCTAAAGAACGTGAATCTGGTGGAACAGATCCGACCGGAGGAGTGTTGCGGGTTCGGCGGCACCTTTGCGATTCGCCACCCGGAGATCTCCGGTGCCATGGTGAGCGAAAAAGTGGATACCCTGGTGGAAGCTGGCGCCAAACAGTTCGTCACCACCGACTGCGGCTGCCTGATGAACATCGCCGGCTACGCCGAAAAGAATCAGAAACCCCTCGAGGGCCAGCACATTCTCAGTTTCCTCTGGGCGCGAACCCGGGGCAAAGGGGGGCAGCAATCATGAGCGAGACAGCCGAGCATGCAGACCATCACATCGATGTAAAACAGTTCCACCCGCGCGCCCAGGCGGCCATTCATAACCCCAAGATCCGCAAGAACTTCCGCAGCGCCATGGACGGACTGATGGCCAAACGCAAAGCGGCGTTCGAGGGCTGGGACCTGGAAACCCTCCGGGATCTGGGCGCCAATGTTCGCCTACGGGCCCTGGCCAACCTGCCGGACCTGCTGGAGCAGTTGGAGAACAAGCTGACAGAGAATGGCATCAAGGTTCATTGGGCGGTGGACGGCGACGAGGCCTGCCGGATCGTGCGGGATATCTGCAAGGCCCGCGACGCCAAAACTGTTATCAAGGGCAAGTCCATGGTTTCCGAGGAAATGGAACTGAACCATTACCTGGAGGAACAGGGTATCGAAGCCCTGGAATCGGATCTGGGCGAATACATTGTGCAACTGGCCGGGGAGACGCCCTCGCACATCATCATGCCGGCCATTCACAAGAACACCGGCGAGATCTCCAAGCTGCTGCACGAGAAAACCGGTACCGATCTCTCCAACGATGTGGAATACCTCACCGCCAGCGCCCGCCAGCAGTTGCGGGAAAAGTTCATGAACGCGGATGTGGGAGTTTCGGGCGTCAACTTTGCGGTGGCGGAAACCGGCACCCTGTGCCTGGTGGAGAACGAAGGCAATGGCCGAATGACCACCACCGTGCCGCCGTGCCACATTGCCGTGACCGGCATCGAGAAAGTAGTGCCGGGCATGGAGGACGTATCCGCCCTGCTCGCCCTGCTGACACGCTCTGCCACGGGCCAGCACATCACCACTTATTTCAACATGATTTCCGGACCGCGCAAGGCAGAGGAACTGGACGGCCCCGAGGAAGTTCACCTGGTGCTGGTGGATAACGGCCGGTCGTCCATCTACCAGGACGACGAACTGCTGGACACCCTGCGCTGCATCCGCTGCGGTGCCTGCATGAACCACTGCCCCGTGTATACCCGCGTTGGCGGCCATGCTTATGGCACCACCTACCCGGGCCCTATCGGCAAGATTCTGATGCCGCACCTGATTGGCCTGGATGAGGGCCGTCACCTGCCCAGCGCCTCCAGCCTGTGCGGTGCCTGTGGCGAAGTCTGCCCGGTAAAAATCCCCATTCCGGATCTGCTGGTGCGTCTGCGCCAGGAATCTGTGGATGGCGACAGGCTGCACCCGGCTAAGGTGCGCGGCCATGGTGCTAAACGCAGCGCCATGGAAGCGATGATCTGGAAAGGCTGGGCCTGGATGCACGCCAGCCCGGGCGTTTACCGGTTTGGCACCGGTGTCGCCAGCAAACTGCGGGCGTTGCAGCCTGCCAGCGCCGGAGCCTGGACCAATTACCGCACGGCGCCAAAACTGGCCGCCAAAACCCTGCACCAGCGGATGAAGGAGCGTGGCCAATGAGCGCCCGGGAAACAATTCTGCAACGCCTGCGCAACCGGACCGGCGGAGAACTGACGGTACCGGAATGTGATTTTTCGGTACTCGAGAGGCCTGACTGGTCCACCACGGAGCGTGTCGAGCGGTTCGAGAAGATGATCGAGTCGGTGCATGGCGAGGTTCACCATTGCACCGAAGACAGCTGGATGGACCGACTCGCCGAAGTGCTTGCCACCCGTGGCGCCCGCAACCTGTTGGTTGCTAAAGCCCACGAGATTGGCCAGTCCCTGCGCAGCGCCCGCCGCAACGATCTGCCGGAACTGCTGATCTACGATGAGCCCATTGAAAGTTGGCAGGCCTATCTGTTCAATGAAGTGGATGCCAGTATCACCTCCACCCGCGGCGGCATTGCCGAGACCGGCTCACTGATCCTGTGGCCAACGGTGGACGAGCCACGACTGATGAGTCTGGTAGCGCCGGTACACATTGCCATCCTCAAAGCCTCGGAACTCTACACAACTTTCCACGAAGCCATGAAGGCCCAGAACTGGGCGGCTGGTATGCCGACCAATGCCCTGCTAATCTCTGGCCCCTCGAAAACCGCCGACATTGAGCAAACCCTTGCGTACGGTGTTCACGGTCCCAAAGAGCTGATTGTGCTGATGATTGAATGATCCGAGGCGCCCTGCTGATCGCCCTGGCCGCCCTGCTCTGGGCGACAACGGGTATTGTTGCGAAATTTCTGTTTATCGGCACTGACCTTCAGGCCATCACCCTGGGCTTTCTGAGGCTGGCGGTGGCGTTGCCGTTTTTCTGGCTGCTGATGCGGCGGGAGCAGGCACGGCTTGAGAAAGCCAATTCCGGCGCAAGGGTGCCCGGCAGTTCGCTGCGAAGCCTGACACCAAAAACCCTGCTTCCGCTGGCGGCATTGGGTCTTTTCCAGGCCTTTTACCAGGGCAGCTATCTGCTTGCGGTGGACCTCACCGGTGCCGGCATTGCCACTCTGATTGCCCTGTGTTTGCCGCCGGTACTGGTCGCCATTCTGGCGGCACCACTGCTGGGCGAAAAACCCGGGCTACTGACGATATTGTCCCTGATTGCCGCTATTGCGGGCACTGCCATGCTGGTGCTCAGTGATATGGACACCAGTGGCACACTTCGCCTTGCCGGCATTCTGATGGCGCTGCTGGCTGCTGTGGTGTACACCGGCTTTACCCTGGCCAGCCGTTACAGCTCGGCCGGCACCCCGGTATTTACCACTGCGTTTATCTGTTTCTTTACTGCGGCGTTGATCCTGTTGCCGGTGGTGGCAATCAGTGGCGGATTCGAGGGGCTGAAAAGCCTGGGATTGAAGCACTGGCTGATGGTGGGCTACATCGGCGTGGTGCCGACATGCATTGGCTATGTCAGTTTCTTCAGTGGCATGAAAACCACACCGGCGACGCTTTCCAGCATCATTGTCACTCTGGAACCCCTGTTCGTGGCTCTTCTGGCCTGGGTGTTCCTGGAGGAGATACTGGGGCCTATCGGCGTTACCGGCGCGCTGATTCTGACCGCGGCGGTGATTGTCGCATCCCGGTATGGCAGCAAGGCCGGCGCGGACTGAGGCGCATCAATCTTACTTGCGCTGCTTCTCAAGCATGTCCGGCTGCAGGATTTCGATCCAGTAGCCGTCCGGGTCCTTGATAAAGGCCAGGCCTTTCATCTTGCCGTCGTCCGGCTTTTTCACAAATTCAACATCGAGCCTTTCGAAGCGATCGCAGGCGGCGTACACGTCCGGCACGGCAACGCCGATGTGGCCGAAACCCCGGGGCTCGTCGTTGCCGTTGTGGTAGGCGAAATCGTTGTCGTCCTCGGTGCCCCAGTTGTGGGTCAGCTCGAGCATGGCTTCACGGCCGAAGGTATAGGTGGTGCGGTAGGCATCGTCGTGTGGCACCAGGGCGGCCTGGCGGTCGTCCAGGTAGCCGAGGAAATACAGAGTGAACTTCATTTCCGGGAAGTCCAGCTTGCGCACCAGGCGCATGCCCATCACCCGGGTGTAGAAGTCCATGGAGCGTTCGGGTTCCTTGATGCGCATCATGGTCTGGTTGAAGACATAGCCTTCGGTTTCGGGAACGGGGGCGTCATGCAGGCCGGGGGCCTGTTCGAAATGCTTGGGCATCTTGGCTTTCCCTTTTTTTTCGCAGGATTCGGGCATTATACCTGTGTGCGTTTCAGGGGGATTTCAAGTGTGGACAAAAGACCCGGGGTTCAAGAAGCCAACCGATGCTCCCCGCTGGATCAAGGTGTTGTCGCTATCATATTCAGAGGCTGTGATAAACTCATACACACAGACTCCCACTCCGGCCCGGCAACCTCAGAGACCGACCGGTTTTTACGACCTGTTCAGAGAGCCCTTATGGATTTTCAGGTGCCCAACACCCTGGCCGAGCAGATTGCCAATTACCTGGCAGAGCGGATCATGACCGGGCAGATTCGCCCGGGTGAGAGGATTCAGGAGGCCACCCTGGCCGGTGAGCTAAAGGTAAGCCGCGCTTCGGTGAAGGAAGCGCTGTATACCCTTGAGCGCTGGCATCTGGTGGAAATCACACCCCGCAAAGGCGCCTCGGCAACCCGGCTGGACGCCACGCACGCCTCCGAACTTTATGATGTGTATATGCATTTGCTGATGATGCTGGCGGCCCGGCTGTGTGAGCGCTGGCAGGAGGGCGATAAGCCCCGGATGCTGGAGGCGGTGGCCAAGGCTGTAGCGCAGATGAAGCGCCCGCCTACCAATATCACGGCGGTGGTGGAGGCGAGTTTTAATGTGATGGAGGCCTGCTGCGAGTTGGTTGACAATCCCTATCTTACGGAGGCTCTGTTAAACTTCAAACCGGCGGTTAGCCGTGCTTATTATCTCAGTGCTGATCGCTACCGCAGAGGTCTTGCTCAGACCAGTGAGTTTTTTGCCAATCTTCCGCAGGCGGTTCTGGCGCGGGACTCGGTTAAGGCGCAGGCTTTGATCCGGGAGTTTGCGGAGCACCAGAAGAGTCTCATCCAACAAGCTTTGACTTCCTAGTCCAAGTTTCGCCCTTCAACGTTTGGTGCTTGCAAAGCGGGCGGGAAGTCCTCCCAAAACACGCTGTGAATACATCCTTGTACGCTTGGCTCCGCCATCCATGGCTCCGCACAGTTTTGGGAGGACTTCCCGCCCGCTTTGCCCCATCCTCTCCAGTGGCCTCTCCGTGTGACAGAGCTCACGGATCTTTTTCGCGAAGCGACTTATCGTAACAGCCTGTAACAAGCCAATTTTTTGCTGCATAGGTTGTGCTGTCCCCCTGCGGCCAGGGAGTGTTTAACCCTCCCCGCTAAAAACAAGGTAACTATTCAGCTCACTTTTTCTCAAAAAGTGCTTGACAAGGTTTTTTCTCAAATCCCGGGAATTTCGGCCGCGCCCGGGACGTTGCGGTAAAGGGGCGCTCAAGTCGCCTGTCAACCCGTCAGTGGTGTTTTAAGCGGACAGACATCCCCGGGCAGGTCGCCAACAGGGAAAGTCCCGCACAAACCTGCTCAGGAGGGAAAATCCGGCCTGAAAAAGT